>JAEUHP010000105.1 GCA_016795295.1 Planctomycetota bacterium
CTGCCGCATCTTGCCCATCAGGGCCTGGTACTGGCCGTCGACGATCTTCTGCTGCGCTGCCGCTTGCTCCTCGGCAGTGAGCCCCTTCACCGCGGCGGCGCGCGCTTCGATCTCGCCAACCGGGATCAGGTCGAGCTTCAGCTCGGTCAAGAACAGCTGCTTGGTTTCGGCTTCGGTGCGCGCGTCTCCCTTCTGCCGCAGGGCCAGAAGGTCCTTGGCGCTGGCGAGGGTCTCGGCATACGCGGCCACCGTGCGCTGCGCCGGCTTGGCCAGCACATTGCCCTCGGCATCCATGAAGCACAGCGATGGGAAACCGCTGAAGCCCTTCTCTTGCAACAGCCGTGGATACGGTTCCCCCTCGACGCGCGAGGTGTTGTGCAGGAACAGCACGACGGACTTGGCGAACTCGGCGAACGCTGGTTCGGAGAGCGAACTGCCCTCCAGTGCATCACACGGCGCTCAACCCGCGTAGGAACGCGTGAAGTAGGTGAACAGCAGCTTGCCTTCCTGCTTCGCCTGCTGGCGTGCCTGGTCGTAGTCCATGACCCAAGGGGCCTTCTGGAACACCGGCTTGGCCAGCTTCTTGGTGCGCAGTTCGACGAGTTCGGCCTGGGACGGGCCCTGTTTGGCCTCGGCTGCCGGCGGCGCGGTCAGCTTCGCCGCAGGCTTGGTTTCCTGCTGCGCCGGCAGCAGGGTGGCCAGCAGGGCCACGGGGAGCAGAGAATGGATCATGTGGGATCGTTGGGTACAGCGGACGAAAGTGTCCGCGCAGCGATCCTAGCACCAACCCATCCGCCGCCGCCCGGCGAGCCTTCAGTTGGCGCCTTCCGCCACCAGATCGTCGAACTCGGTGGCCGCGTCGGCCTTGGTCCACAGGCCGATGCCACCCGCGGCCGGCAGCGCTGCATCCCGCACCGCCAAGCGCTCCTGGCCGTCGACCGAACAGGTGATCCACTCGCCGCGGTGCTCGATGCGCAGCTCGTGCCACTCCCCGGTGCGCGCCGCGCAGTCCGCGCTGCCCAGCATGGTTCGCGTCCCGCCGATGACGTGGTAGAGACGCAGGTTGGACTCGAGCGGGTTGAGACGCACCACGTAGTAGTCGTTCGGCCCGGCCGCCCGCCAGATCAGACCGCCGCCCTGATCCTCCTTGCCGCTGCGGGCGCGCAGCTTGACCGACAGACTGCCGTCGCGGAACGCCGCGCCCGGCACCCAGCACAGGTTGAACGAGTCGTAGCTCTTGTGGTTCGGGTAGGTGAGCGCCAGCACCTTGGGAGCGCTCGGCGCAGTGGCCGAAGCCACCACTTCCCACGACGCCAGCGCACCGGCGCGACGGGTGGCGTCGATGGTGAAGCCGGCCGGCAGCTTGCCCTCCTGGACCTCGTCGAAGCGCCACTGCGAACGGCCGCGCAGCGGCGCCGGCGGGGTGGCGCAGGCGGTGAGCAAGAAGCCAGCGGCGAGCAAGAACAGCGAGCGGTTCGGGGCGTTCATGAGGTGGTCAGGGCGCCGAACCTAAGCACCCCGGGCGCACCAGACAACCGGGGGAACTGGTCCGGCCGGTCCCGTCCACCGAAGGGCGAACTTGCGCCCGCGGCCCGCCGCCCCCAAAGTCACCGCCTCCATGGATCTCTCCTGCCTGAAGACTCTCGGCATCGATCAGACCAACAGCGGCGCTTACGCCGGCAAATGGCGCAAGACCAAGGGGGAGGCCATGGCCGTGCGCTCCCCGATCGACGGCAGCACGCTGGCCACGGTGAACCTGGCCGACGCCGCCGACTACGCCGAAGTGAGCCGCGGCAGCCTGGCGGCGTTCCGCCGCTGGCGCGAACTGCCGGCGCCCAAGCGCGGCGAATACGTGCGCCTGATGGGCGAACGCTTCCGCCAGCACAAAGAAGCGCTCGGCCGCCTGGTCACGCTCGAGACCGGCAAGATCCTGCCCGAAGGCCTCGGTGAAGTGCAGGAGTGCATCGACATCGCCGACTTCGCGGTCGGCCTGTCGCGCCAACTCTACGGCCTCACCATCGCCAGCGAACGCCGCTACCACAGCATGCGCGAGACCTGGCACCCACTGGGTCCGGTCGGGATCGTCACGGCCTTCAACTTCCCGATCGCCGTGTGGGCGTGGAACGCCATGCTGGCGCTGGTGTGCGGCGACGGCCTGATCTGGAAGCCGTCGCTGAAGACGCCGCTGACCGCCATCGCCATGACCAAGATCGCGGCCGAGGTGCTGGGCGGCGAATGGCAGGCCCTGGCCGGCCTCGTGATCGGCCCGGACAGCACCGTCGGCAGCGCCCTGCTCGACGACCCGAACGTGCCGCTGGTGTCGGCCACCGGCAGCACCCGCATGGGCCGCATCGTCGGCCCGCGCGTGGCGCAGCGCTTCGGCCGCACGCTGCTCGAACTGGGCGGCAACAACGCCATGGTGGTGATGGACGACGCCGATCTCGACCTCGCGGTGCGCGCGATCGTGTTCGGCGCGGTCGGGACCGCCGGCCAGCGCTGCACCACGACGCGGCGCCTGCTGGTGCACTACGCGATCTACGAGCAGTTGCTCGGCCAGCTCGCCGCCGCCTACAAGCAGTGCAAGATCGGCAACCCGCTGGAGAAGAACGTCCTGGTCGGCCCGCTGGTCGACGAAGCCGCCGCCAAGGCGTTCGACCACGCGGTGCGGAGCGCGGTCGAACAGGGCGGCAAGGTGGTGTGCGGCGGTGGCCGCGCCAAGGTCCCGGGGCCCCTGCGCGGTGGCGCCTACGTGCAACCGACCATCATCCGCTGCGACGAGATGCTGCCGATCGTGCGCGAAGAGACCTTCGCGCCGATCCTCTACGTCATCCCGGTCGAGTCGGTCGACGAAGCGATCGCGCTCAACAACGACGTGCCGCAAGGCCTCAGCAGCGCGATCTTCACCAACAACGTGCGGAGCGCGGAGCAGTTCATGGCCGCAGGCGGCAGCGACTGCGGCATCGCCAACGTCAACATCGGCACCAGCGGTGCCGAGATCGGCGGGGCGTTCGGCGGTGAGAAGGAGACCGGCGGCGGCCGCGAGTCGGGTTCGGATTCCTGGAAGGCCTACATGCGCCGGCAGACCAGCACCGTCAATTGGGGCAACGAACTGCCGCTGTCACAGGGCATTCGTTTCGGCAATTTCTGAACGGCAACGCCTGCGCCGCGGCCAGGCGGCTCGCGTCCCCATCCCTCGACGGTCGATAGCACAGCGTGGCCCGCGCCGAGCCGATCACCTTCCACGTTCCCGCCAGCGCCGCGAACCTCGGCTCTGGCTATGGCGTGTTGTCGCTGGCGCTCGACCTGCCGCTCGGCATCACGCTCGAACCGCGCTCCGACGGCGAACTGGTGGTCGCGCGCGGCGACGACCCGCACGCGCATCGGGACGATCCGCGCCACGACCCGGTGCTGCGCGGCCTGCGCAGCGGCGCCGAAGCCCTCGGCGTGTCGCTCGCCAAGGGCTACACCGTTCGGGTCGAAGGCACCATCCCGCGCGGCGCCGGGCTCGGCACCATCTCGGCGAGCTACGCGGCAGGCATCGGCGCGGCGGTGCGTCTGCACCGGCAGCGGGTCGGCGCCGGCGCGATGCTCGACCGCCTCGTGCCGCTCGGTGCCGACCCCGCCCACGGCGCCGCGGCGTTGCTCGGCGGACTGTGCGCCACGGTGCCTCTCTCCACGCCCCAGGCGCCCGTGCAACGGCACCACGTGCAGGCCCACCCGATCCACCCGGACTGGCACTGTGTGGTGGCGCTGCCGGATGCGCAGCTGGGCACCGCCGAGACCAAGCGGGTCCTGCCGCCAACCCTCCCCCACGGCGCGGCGGCCCGCGCCGTGGGACGGACGCTCGGTGTGCTGGAGGCACTGCAGCGCGGCAACGCAGCCCTGCTGCGCGACTGCCTGATCGACGAACTGCACGTGCCCTACCGGCGGCGGCTGCTGCCGGGCATGTCGGACGCACTGGACGCCGCAGTGGCCGCAGGTGCAGCTGGAGCCACGATCTGCGGCCACGGCCCGGGGCTGTTGGCGTTCGTGCTGGGCAACAGCGAAGGCCCGGCGATCGCCCGAGCGATGGTCGAGGCTTTTGCCAAGGCCGGCCGCACGGCGACGACCCTGCAGCTCGGGGTGGCCTTCTACGGCGCCCTGCCGCCGACCCCCTGACGGCCCGTCCGAGACCGTTTAGACTGGCTCGCTCCGGGCCACCCGGTGTGGGCGGCCCCGGTCCTCGTTTCCCCGACACTGCAAGGGTCCCATGCCACGACTCCTCGTTTGTGCTGGCTTGCTGTTGGCCAGTGCCGCCAGCGCCCAGATCAACCTGCCCCCATTCGGCTCCACGTTCACGAGTCCTTCCGCCACCCGCGGCTTCTGGTTCACGGCTCCGGTGCCGTTCGTCATCACCGGCCTGCGCGTGCCCAACGAAGCAGCCCAACCGTTCCAAGTGGTCGAGGTCGTGAACCTCGGCACCACGCCGCCGCCGGTGTTCTCCGGCACGGTGAACGGCACCCAGATGTTCTACAGCAACAACCAGGCGAGCGGCTTGGTCATCCCTTGCACCATCACGGTGCAAGCCGGCGAAGTGATCGGCGTGCTGGGCGCATGCACCAACATCCAGGGCGGCGGCACTCACTACAGCTCCTACGGCACCCCGGCTGGCTCGTTCGCCAGTGACATCCTGGGCAACCCCGTGACGCTGACCCGCTTCGGCACGCAATTCGGCATCGCCGCATCGGGTGGCAACAATCCGGTGTGGCAAGAGCCCGGCGGCGCCTTGTCGCGCATCGAGATGTTCGTGCAACCGGCTTCGGGCCTGTACGCCAACTTCCAGGCGAACGTGACCGCCGGACCGGCACCGCTGACCGTCAACTTCGCGGACACGTCGTTCACCAGCGACCCGAACGGCATCACCAGTTGGGCCTGGGACTTCAACGGCGACAACGTCGTGGACAGCACGGCCCAGAACCCGTCATGGACCTACAACGCCTGCGGTGCCTACGACGTCTCGCTGACGGTCACCGACGGCACCCACGCACCGAGCACCACCACGCGCACCGGCTACATCCAAGTGGGCATCTCGCCGATCACGCCGTCGTTCACGTTCACGGCACTGGCGCCGAACGTCTTCCAGTTCACCGACACGTCGGTGCCCGCACCCGCCTCCTGGGCCTGGGATCTCGACGGCGACGGCATCACCGACAGCACGGCGCAGAACCCGGTGTGGGCCTATGCATCGCCCTGCACCTCGGTGAACGTCCGCCTGCAGGTCTCCAGCACCTGCGCCGGTCCCTGGAGCACGACTCGACCGCTGGTGCTGTCGCCGGCCGCAGCGACGGCCGTGCCGTTCCTTGGCGGCAACGGCACCTCGGGCGCAGCGTATGTCGGCAACATGTTCGACCTGGTGGTGACCAACTCCAGTGGCATCACGGTGTGCGCCCTGACGCAGGGCATCTACAACTACTCGGGTCCATTCCAGGCCGACGTTTACGTCACCGAAGGCAGCTATCTCGGTAAAGAAGCGAATCCCGGTGCGTGGCGCCTGGTCGCTTCGGGATCGGGGGTCTCGGCTGGTGGCCCGGTCACGCCTTCGACTCCGTATCCGGTCGCACTCAATGCGCCGTTCCACCTGCCCGCGGGCAACTACGGCATGGTGGTCTTCTTGAGCCGGCCGGGTGGCGCAATGAACGTCTCCTACACGAACGGCCCCCAAGGCCCGATCGTGACGCCGGACGTGACGTTCTTCCCGAACCCCGCCGGGGCTCCTGGCCGTGTCAGCACGACGCTGTTCACCGGCACCGGGATCGTCAGCCGTTGCTGGAACGGCACGCTGCACTACAGCACCCGCAACAACGGCGACCTGGCCGGCTTCGGCTTCTTCGCACCGGGCTGCGCGGGGACGCTGCCGGTGAGCCGCATGGTCCAGAACCGCATGCCGGCGCTGGGAACGACCATGACGGTGACCCTGAACAACCTGCCACAGTCGGCCGCTCTGCTGCTGACGGGATTCAGCCGCACGGCTTCGCCGTTCGGCCCCCTGCCGCTGAATCTGGCGCCGTATGGCGCGCCGGGTTGCACCGGCCGGGTCAGTCCGGACGCCTCGCTGTTCCTGTTCGGCGCGGGCAACACCGTGACCTGGAACTTGAGCGTCCCGGTGTCTCTGGGCCTGATCGGCGTGCAGATGTACAATCAGGCGCTGGTGCTCGACCCAGGCTTCAACGCGCTCGGCGCGGTGCTTTCGGACGCTGCCGGCTTGATGATCGGTCAGTGACCCAGCGGCCAAGGAACCCAGCGGCCAAGGAACCCAGGGGGTAGAGGGCCCCCGGGACACGCACGGACTGGGGCGGCGAACCAGCCGCCCACCGCCTGCAGCCCAGTCCAGCCGACCGCCTAGGTCGCGGTCGGCGCGGCCAGCTCCGCTGGCAAGCGCCGGAGCCGGCCATCGCGCCCGACGCACGCCAGCTTGGTCGAACCCGTCGCGCACACGGCACCGTCGACCGCGCGCCGGCACTCGTACTCGAGCACGACCGAGACCTTCGCCAGCTCCGCCACCCGGACCGCAATCGCCACCACTTCGTCGTAGACGACCGGCTTGTGGTAGCGGCACACGAACTCCACCACCTGCAGCAAGTTGCCCTCGTCCTCCATCTGCCGGTAGGTCTTGCCGCGGCGGCGCATCCACTCGGTTCGGGCCTCTTCGAACCAGGCCACGTAGCTGCCGTGGTGGGCAACGGCCATGCGATCGGTCTCGCAGTAACGCACGCGCACGTGGTGCACCGGCGGGGGGAACGGCTCCATCGGCGCCAGCATACGCGGCGCCCGACCCGCGGCGCAGGCCAACCAGCGCCACCTTCAAGCCGCGGGCGCCGCGGTTCGGCCCTGGCACTGCGGCGTCGGCGTGGGAAGATTCCCCGCCCAGCGCCTTCCAAGTCCAAGCATGACCCCCTGCCGGCTGACCCTGCCCTTCCTGCTGCTCCTGCTCGCCGCTTGCACGGCGACCTCGTCTGGACCGCGCGGGGAGCCTGCGCCGGACGAGGCCGAGCGCGAACGGCAGCTGCGCGAAGCCGATGGGGAGCGACGCAATCTGTTGGCCGTGCTGGTCAAGCTCGACCAATCGATGGAGAGCTACAGCCGCGCGCTGTTCGCCAGTTCCGCGCGCAGTGAGAGCGATGCCACCCGCCTCTACCGGCTGATCCGCGAGAACGTGCTCGACATCGGCACCCAAGCCCGCCGGCCGGGGGAGGCCGAACGCGCGCCGGGCCACAACTTCGTGCTGTTGCAGTCGCTGGCCGTCGACGAGCGCGAGCCGGCCCAGCGGGCGATCGCCGTCGCCGCCCTCGGCTTCTCGGGACGCCCGGAAGTGATGCCGCTGCTCGCCCAAGCCACGCAGGCATCGGACCCCGTGCTGGTCGACCGCGCCGTGTTCGGCCTTGCCGTACTGCGCGCCCCGGCGACGCCGCCAGGCCTGCTCGCGGCGGTGCTGGCCGATGCCAAGCGCACGGAAGCGAGCCGGACCCAGGCCGCCTGGGCGCTCTACCACCTGCAAGACATCAGCGAACGTCGTCCCGAGATCGTGGCGATCTGGCGCAACTGCCTCACCGAAGGCGCCGCCACCCTGCCCGCAGGCGTCGTCGTGCAAGCGATCCGTGGCCTCGGCGCCGACCGCGATGCCCAACACATCGCGCTGGTGGCCAAGTTCCTGAAGCATCCGGTGCCCAAGGTACGCGAAGCCACCGCCGTGGCGCTCGGCCGACTCAACGCGCAGCAGCACGTCGACGACCTGCTGGCCATGATCTCGCCCGCCGAGACCGTGCCCAACGTGCGCCTGGCGGCACAGAAGGCCCTGTCGGCGTTGTCTGGTGGCGAGGACCACGGCTACGACATCGCCGAATGGCGCAAGACCTTCGACCGCGGTCGGTGAACGGCGTGGCCCGGTGGCGCATGCTCGGCCTGCTGGCCTGCGCCGCCTGTGCGCGGCCGAGCCCGGATCCCGCACCCAGGGCGTTCGACGTTTCGACCCTGGCGGCCGAGGCGGTGCCGGGTGCGGTGCTGGACGAATGCCACCGGCCCCTGCGCGATCGCATGCGGCACCTCGAGGTGACCGTGCAGTTGCCCTCGGGGGCCAAGTGGCAGGTGTTCACCGCCCTGCCGGAGGCCCTGCGCGCGGTCGGCGAACGGGGCTCCTACTTGGTGCGCGGCTCGCAGGTTTTCGCGCTCGGCGCGCCCGCGCCCGACTCCGTGCCAGCGCCGTTGGCCGCCGAACTGCGCGCTTTGCTGCCGCTGCTGGATGCGGCGGCGTTCGGTCCTCTGCACCGCGCGCAGCAGTGCCGCCGCGACGGGACCCACTTCGTGCTGCGCGATGCCTCGGGCCACGAAACGGCGCTGCAGCTGCGCGCGGGCACCTTGCTGCCGGAACGTTTCGGTACGGGGGACGCCGCCGTGGCCTGCGTGGACTACCTGCGCACCAGCTCCACGTGGATGG
>JAEUHP010000120.1 GCA_016795295.1 Planctomycetota bacterium
CGGTGTGGGCGTTTCCGTTTCTCGCGGGCCGCGAACTGCCCGAAGGCATGGCGGCCAGCGTGCAGCCCTGGCGCAACCCGACCCTCACGGCCCTGCAGGTTGCGGTGGTCGAGCCCGATGGCGGGCCGGCGCGCGGTGCGGTGCTGATGGTGGTGCCGATCGCCGCACCCGGCGCGAACGAAGTGCGCGGCCTGTCGGTGCGCGAGAGCGCGCTGCTGGTACCGGTCGACGCGGCCGGGGTGGCCCGGCTGCCGGTGACCACCGAACGCTGTGTGGTCGCGGCGGTGACCCGCCAGGGTTACGGGGCGCTCGACGTCGCGGCCGACGGGCGGCCCATGACGGAACGACTGGCCCTGGCACCGCTCGGGCAATTGCGCCTCCTGGTGCAGAACGCGGCGGGCGAGCCGGTGCCTGGGGCCCAGTTGACGGTGGTCGGCAGTCGTTCCAGCGGCACCGGCGACGTCTTGGAGTCCATGTGGCAGAGCCTGGCGCAAGCCCAGCGCGCACGGCTGCACGATCTGGCGACCGACGCGCGGGGCGAGCTGGCGATCGACTTCGTGCCCACCCCCGGGGTGCAGTTGCGGCTGCAGTTCGTGCATCAAGGGCATCGCAGCGAGGTGTTCGTCCTGGAGGCGAAGCCCGAGCGGTTGGTGCTGTCGCTGCCCAAGTGACGGGTGGTTGCCGCGGCGGTTCGCGGCCCGGGCTTGCTTCCAACGCCCCGACCGGCGACCGTGCCCCGACCCATGCCGGCGATCGTGCTCTCGACCCTCAACGCGAAGTGGCTGCACGCTTCGTTCGGTCTGCGCTGCCTGCGCGCCAACCTGGCCGAACTGCGCGACCAGAGCACGATCCTCGAATTCGAGATCTCCCAGCGGCCGGCCGACGTCGCCGAAGCGATCCTTGCGGCCGAGCCACGCCTCGTCGGCCTCGGTGTCTACGTGTGGAACGCCGCGCCGTCGCTGCAGCTCGCGCGCATCCTGAAGCAGGTGCGGCCGGAGCTGGTGCTGGTGCTCGGCGGGCCCGAAGTCAGCCACGAGACCGAACGGCAGCCGATCGCCGCCCTGGCGGACCACGTGGTACGCGGCGAAGGCGATCTGGTGTTCCGCGACCTGTGCCGCGCCGTGCTGGCGGGTGGGCCCAGGCCGCCGCGGGTGCTCGACGCGCCGCCGCCGCACTTCCCGGAGCTGGCTTCGCCGTACGGCGAGTACACCGACACCGACATCGCGCACCGCATCGTCTACGTCGAGAGTTCGCGCGGCTGCCCGTTCACCTGCGAGTTCTGCCTGTCGGCGCTCGACGTGCCGGTGCGCAAAGCGGGGCGCGAACCGTTCCTGCAGGCGATGGGCGAACTGCTCGCGCGCGGCGTGCGCCACTTCAAGTTCGTCGACCGCACCTTCAACCTGGGCATCGCCGACGCCGTGGCGATCCTGCGCTTCTTCCGCGACCGCTACGTGCCTGGGCTGTTCCTGCACTTCGAACTGATCCCGGATCGGCTGCCCGAAGCGCTGCGTGACGAGATCGCCGCGTTCCCGCCCGGCGTGCTGCAGTTCGAGGTCGGCGTGCAGACGCTCGACGACGCCACGTCCGAACACATCAGCCGCCGCCAGGACCACGAGCTGGCGCTCGCCAACCTGCGCTGGCTGCGCCAGCACACCACCGCGCACCTGCACGCCGACCTGATCGTGGGTTTGCCCGGCGAAGACGAAGCGACCTTCGCGCGCGGCTTCGACCGGCTGTGGGCGGCGGGGCCGCACGAGATCCAGGTCGGCATCCTGAAGCGGCTGCGCGGCACGCCGATCGTGCGCCACGACGGGCCGTTCGGCATGACCTACAGCGAGGAGCCGCCGTACGAAGTGCTGCAGACGGCGGCGCTGCCGTTCGCTTCGGTGCAACGGCTGAAGCGGTTTGCGCGCTATTGGGATCTGGTCGCCAATTCGGGCAATTGGCTGGCCGTGTTGCCGTTGGTGCTGGCGGGCCCCTCGGCCTACGCGGGCTTCGCCGCGTTCGCGGCCTTCGTCCACCAGCGCACCCGCGCCACCGCGGGCATCGCGCTGCACCGGCTGGCCGCGCTGCTCTGGGAGTGGCTGGTCGAAGTGCAGGGGCGGGCGGCTGGCGAAGTCGGCGCCCTGATGGCGCAGGACTATGCGCGCTGTGCCCGGCACGACTGGCCGGAGTTCCTGCGGCCCCATGTGCAGGCCGAGGCGGCCACGCGCGGCCCGGCCGCCGTAGGCGCCCTGCGGCAGGCGCGCCACCGCGGCTGAGAGGGCCTCGAGTCCAGGCTTGGTCCGATTGCGGCCTCCACCTACGCTGCCGCGGCCCTCCACCTCGCCATGACTCGCTCCCCGCGCACCCGTCTGTTCGTGATGATGGTCCTCCAGTTCTTCGTCTGGGGGGCCTGGCTGCCGCCGGTGTTCGACATCATGCCGGGCCTCGGCTTCAGCGCGAACGAACAGGCTCTGATCGGCAGCTGCTTCGCCATCGCGTCGATCGTCGGCATCTTCTTCAGCAACCAGTTCGCCGACCGCTCGTTCGCCGCCGAACGGTTTCTGGCCGGCAGCCACCTGATCGGCGGCTTGGCGCTGGTCGGGCTCTACTTCACCACCACGTTCTGGCCGTTCTTCGCCCTGATGCTGGTGCACTCGCTGGTCTACGTGCCGACCATCTCGGTCACCAATTCGCTGGCGTTCGCGCACCTGCGCGACCCGCAGAAGGAGTTCGGGCTGGTGCGCATGGGCGGCACCATCGGCTGGATCCTGGCCGCCTGGCCCCTCTACTTCGTGTTGAAGGACATTGCGCCCGCCGAAGCGCTGGCGGCCAAGCGCACGATGTTCTTGATCGCCGGCGCCGCGGCCCTCGGCCTCTCGGCCTTCAGCCTGTTCTTGCCGCACACGCCGCCGAAACCCGCCGTCACCGCCGGCGATCGCCTGGCGTTCCTCAAGGCGGCGGCGCTGCTCAAGAAGCCGTTCGTGCTGGTGCTGTTCCTGGTGACGTTCGTCGACGCCACCATCCACAACGGCTACTTCGTGATGGCGTTCACCTACTTGGCGAACCGTGGCTTCGAACCCGGCCAGATCATGCCGGTGATGAGCATCGGGCAGGTGGCCGAGATCCTGACCATGGCCGTGCTCGGGATGGTGCTGAAGTCGCTCGGCTGGCGGGTCACCATGACGCTGGGTGTGCTCGGGCACGCGGCGCGCTTCCTGGTGTTCGCGTTCAGCCTCGACCACACCGCGATCATGGCGGTGCAGGTGCTGCACGGCGTCTGCTACGCGTTCTTCTTCGCCACCGTCTACATCTTCATCGACGCCTACTTCCCGAGCGACGTGCGCACCAGCGCACAGGGGCTGTTCAACCTGCTGATCCTGGGCCTGGGCGACCTGGCGGCGAAGTGGCTGTTCTTGCCGCTGCAGGAGCACTACACGAGCGAAGTGCCGAAGCCCCTGGGGGCCGCGGGCGAACTGACCAAGGTGGTCGACTACCAGAGCCTGTTCCTGTGGCCGTCGGGCATGGCGCTCGCGGCGGCCGTGGTGCTGGCGCTCTGCTTCCATCCGCCGCAGCAGGCTGCCGGCCGGGTGGGGGCACCGCAGCACTGAGCTGCGGCTCGCGCGGGAACGTCAACCCGCGCGGTGCTGTCCGTTGCCGCGCTACCGTCCCACCTCACGCCAAGCGCGCCACGCGCTGCCCGAGCGGCGCGCCACGCATTCGCCGAGTCCCGCGCCGAGTCACTCGCCGAGCGCGCGCTGCAGGATCGCCACCGCCTGGCGAATCGCATCCCGCAGCCCATCCGACTGCGCCCCGGCGGCCGACTGGATCTGGCGCACGGCGGCGAGCACCTTGTTCTCGATCGACTCTCCGGACTCCAGCTCCGGCCGCGGGCCACGGCCGCGCCGGCGGTGTGGCGGCGGTTCGGCCGGCAGGGTCATGCTGGCCCGGCTCGCTTCCTGGCCGACCAGGCCGAGGATCTGGCGCGCCGAGTAGAGCGCGCGGCCGGCCATCGGGATGCCGTAGAGCTTGGCCTCGGCGCCGAAGTCGCGCAGCGTCAGATCCGGGTTCTGCTGCAGCTTGTAGATGCAGAACAGCACGCTGTCCTTCTGGCCCGGGTAACGCCGGCGCAGGACGTCCAGGATGGCTTCCCAGGTGTTGGCGGCGGGGGCGGGGGTGGGGTTGTCGAGGTCGTCGGTCACGGTGGATTCGCTGGCTTGGCCGGATTCGGGGGGGGCACTGTGGCGGTCGGGTCCCCAGGCGTCAACAAGCGGTTCGCCCCCAGCGTCCTGCGCTCGGCTAAGCTGCTCGCCGTGCGTCGGTTGCCACTGTTCTCGTGCTGGCTGCTCGCCAGCTGTTCTGCCCTGCATCCGGGTCGGCGGGCCACGCTGGACTGGGTCGACGGGCACCTGGCTCCGGATTCGGCGGTCGTCCGGGGCTGCCTCCTGCCCCTGGCGATTCCGGTCGGGCTCTCGGGTTTCGCCGCGGACACGGCCTTGGTGAATCCAACGGTGGCGCTGGGCGATGCGTGGCGCGATACGGTCGAACTGCTGTGGGCACCGCGCGACGAGACGCCGCTGCGGCGGGTGTTCTTGGCGCCGCTCGCGGGTCTGGCGACGCCGTTGGTGTTCGCCGGCGATTGGCTCGGGCGCTGCCTGTTGCCCCTGCCGCGGCGCGGGGCCCGGCAGGCGCCGGTGCGGGTGGGGGGGCCATGAACGGGCGACGTCTGGTTTGGCTCACGGGGCTCGTGCTCGTCGGCAGTCTGGGCTCTGGCTGTGCCTGGGCCCGCCGCGACAACCGGCCGGTGTGGAACGCGTTCGAAGCGCATCTGGTGCCGGAGCAGAACCCCGCTTTTGCGCTGGCGCTGCCGCTGACGGTGCCGGGGGGGCTGTTGGCGATCGCGGCGGACACGTTGGTCGCGCATCCACTGCAAGTGGTCGACGATGCGTGGGGCGACGCGGCGGACTTGTGGCGGGGGATCCCGTTCGCCAAGCACTACTACACGCAGGCGGCGACACTGCCGGTCCGGGCCGTGGCGACGCCGGTGTGGTTCGTGGGGTCGTTCGTGCTGCGCAGTCTGTTCGACATGCGGACCGCGGGTGAGGCGGAACAGGAGGAGTTGGCGCGGGTGCAGCGGGAGCGCACCAAGTTGTTGGAATGGCTCGCGGCGGTCGAAGCGGGTGGCCCGCCACGCGGCTGGTTCGGCGAGGTGGCGGTCGATGCCGAAGTGCGCGCGAAGTTGGCGGCGGCGCTGGCTGCGGCGACGCCGGCTGGGCGCATGGAGGTGTATGCGGTGGCCGGGCCGCGAGCGTGGCTGGCCCGCGAGATCGACTGGGTGGCGGCGCTCGGGGATGCGTCGGCGGTGGTGCGGTACCGGGTGCTGGAGGTGTTGCCGGAGGGGGTGGTGGTGCCGGCGGCGGTGCAGCAGCGGTTGTGTGAGGATGCGGATCCGGCGGTGCAGTGGCGGGCGCGGTTGGTTTGGCGGCGGGGGGAGTGAGGTTCGATTCGGGGGCTGTGCAGTCGCGCCCGCGCGCGTAGATCGCTCCCTTGGCTTCTGCCGCTGCTACCCGCGCCGCCGCGCCCGCGCGCTCGGCTCGCGGCGCTCCGCAGTACCTTCGGTAGCCGCCGGCACCGCCGGCACCACCACCACACTCTCCACCGCATCTCGCGCCTGATCGAACGCCACCCCGAGCGCACCCAACGCCACTTCGATCTGCCCCGCGCGCTGCGTCAGCATTCGCAGCGGCTCGAGCACCGACTGCAAAGCCTCGCGCGCCATAGCCAACTCCGCAGCACGCCGCTCGAGCCGCGGCAGGTACTCACGCAACGCCGCCTGCAGCCGCACCGCGCCAGCAGTGGCGAGTGCGGTGCCGAAGTGCGCCCGCAGCGCCCCGTGCGTCGCCGGCGCCAGCTCGTTGCGGAACTTCGCCACACACTGGTGCAAGAACAGCCGCCCTGGCTCGCCGAGCCGCGCCGCCTTCTCCTTGCCCGGGATCTTCACGTCCGGCCGCTCGCGCGGGCCGAACAGCCGCCGCCGCACCGCTTCCAGCGAACGGAACAGCACGTGGTCGACCATGCCCTTCTTCAGCGGAATCGCGTCCGGATCGACCGGCACCGTCGAGCCGCCGGCGAAGCGGCAGGCGCTGAGTTCGGCCAGGGCCGCGGCGCGCAGCGCGCGCAGATCGACGCCGGCCCGGCGCAGCAGCTCGGCCAGCCCGTGCGGCAGATCGAGGCCCGCGTGCGCCTGCGCCTGCTGCTGCTCGAACGTGCGCCGGCCGGCGTTGTGCACTTCGTCGCGGTAGTCGCGTACCAGCGGCGTCCATTGGTCGTGCACCAGCCAGTGCAGGCTGTGGCTGGCCAGGAACCAGGTGTCGATCGAAGCGCCCAGCGTGCGCACCAGCTTGGCCCCGGCGTCGCGCGCGCAGCGCTCGAGTTCGGCGTCGAGCTCGCGGCCGGTGCGGGCGAAGGTCGCCTGCCAGTCGAGCTGCAGGGCCTGCGTGGTGCGCTGCTGCTCGCCGCGCACGAACTCGAGTTCGGCCTCGAGTTCGTCGAGCTGGCTCTGCAGGCGTTGCACCACGGCGGAGCTGGCGAGGCGCTGGCCCTGCTGGAGCAGTTGGTGGGCGCGCTGCAGCGAGTCGCGCAGGAACGCCGCCAGGTACTCGGAGCTGGCCAGGTAGTCGGCGAGGTCCTGGCGGAACGCGCGGAAGCCGGCCGGCTGCTGGTCCGGCGGCAGTTTCTGCAGCGTGCCCGCGGCGGCGTGCAGCAGGTCGACCGGATACATCTTCACCTTGCCCAGCGCGGCGGCGCGCTGCAGGCCGGCCGACATCGCCAAGTGCTCGAAGGCGCGCAGGATCGCCGTGGGTTCGGACTGTTCGAGGCTCGGCACCAGCGTGCCGTCGGCGGTGACGTCGCGTTTGTGCGAGTCGACGTTGACCACCAGGAAGATGCGGCTGAACAGGTCGAGCAGCTGCTGGAACTCGGCGAACACCTGTTCGAGGAACAGCGTGTCGCTCTTGACCACGAAGATCGCGCAGGCCGCGGCGTTGCGGAAATCGCGGGTCATGCGGTCGTAGCCAAAGCGCATGCGCGTGTAGAGGCCCGGGGTGTCGACCAGCACGGCGCCGGTCGAGGCCAGGTCGCTCGCGGGCACTTCGACGTCGACGCGGCGGATCGCGGTCGGCAGATGTTCCTGCGGATCGAACATCTGGCCGTGCTGCTCGGTCTGGCGGATCGCCGCGGCGAGTTCGCCGTGGGCCTGTTCGATGTGCCGGTGCAGGGCGGTCGCGTCGGCGAACTCGACGGCGCGGCCGTCGTAGTCGGTGGTGCGGTAGCGGCGCGCCGGCCCAGCACTGGTGAACACGAGGCACGGGTAGGCCGGCAGCGAGGACACTTCGCTGACGTAGGCGCCGGCGATGGCGTTCATCAGCGTCGACTTGCCGCTCTTGAGCGGGCCGAAGATCAGCACGTAGGCCTGCTGGCCCGCGACTTTGTCGCACAAAGCCTGCACGTGGTGCTGCAGCTCGGTGAGTTCGGCCCGCAAGGAGCGCCCGGGATGGTCGGGGGCGCTGTGCTCGAGGCGGTGCAGGGCGGTGGCGAGCTCCTGGAGCCACGGCCGCAGGGTGCCGTCGAACTGCTGGCAGTAGGTGCCGAGTTGCGTGCGCATGCGAAGGCGAAGCCGGAGGCGGCGGGCGAGAGGGGGGCCGAGGGGGCGGGTGATTGGAGCGCGGCGGCGGGCCGATGGCAGCGGCTGGGTGTACCTTTTTTTTGCCCGGGCGGTGTGGGGGGGCGGCCCTGCGTGCCGTGCCGCAGGGGCGCACCGGGCGCCGCTGCCGGGGTTACTTGCCGGGCGGGGGCACGGCCACCGGCGGCATCGGCAGGGTGTCGATCGGCTGCAGCAGCCACTGGATCGCGCCGCTCTCGGTGTCGAGTTCGGCGGTGACCACGCGCAGCCGGTCCGCGTCGGCCGCGGCGCGCAGGGCGTCGTCGGCGGCGAGCAGGCTGCGGCGCTGCCAGTGCAAGAACGCCGTCAGCAGCGGCTGCTGCTGGTGCTGGGCGAGGGCGGCGATCGGCTGCAGCCGCGCGGCCAGCAGGTCGTCCTTGGGCACGGGACGCTTCGGCGCCAGGACCTCGCAGCGGCGGTGGCCGAGCACCACCACCAGGGACAGGCGCTCCTGCAGCACCAGCCGGCGCAGCATGGCCACGTCTTCGGGGCTGACGAACGGCCCGGGCGCGCGCAGCTCGAACAGATCGCGGCGGTGCAGCCCGAGCCGTTCGGCGAGGTCCGCGTCGCAGTCGGCGCAGGCCAACACCGCGACCACGTAGCGGCCAGCCCCGGAGGGCCGTTCGAGCGGGGCCGGGGCCGGCAGGCCCTTCTGGTGGGCCTGCAGCCAGGCCGCGTGGCCCCGTTGCAGGGTGTCCAGGGCGAGGCGCGGCGGCAGTTCGAGCTGCGGGCGGTGCGTCGGGCTCTGGGCCGGGTGCTTCTGCGGCACGGCTTTCGCCTGGCTTGGTGCCGGGTGCGCAGGCGCTGGCCCGTGCGGCGGATCCTGCGGCGGGAACGCGGCGGAAGCCCACAGAGTGGCTCCGAGAGCAGCGCTGCGCAGGAACGGCATGCCGGGTGCATCGGCGCCAAGCCGGCCCTGGCCTGTGCTGGGCTGGAACCGGCCATGGCATCGGGCCCACTGGCGCGAACCGGTGCCGGACGACCGTGCGGGGCAGCGGCCGGCCGCCCTTGCCGGTCGCGGCGCGGCGGGTTCGGGGCGCGGGTCAGCGATCGAGCGGCAGCGGCGCGGGCGGCTGGCCGACCACCAGCACTTCGGCGCGCACAGCCCATGCCGGTGCCACCAACACCGAGCCCGTGCCCAGGTAGCCGGAGCCCACGGCCACTTCCGCGGCCATGCGTTCGCCGCGTTCGCCGTGGAAACGCACGCGCCAGGGCCCCGGCCGTTTGGCGAGCTCGGCCGGCAGCGCTACCGGCCTTGCGCCGTCGATGCGGAACGCGCGCAGTGGCCCGTGGTTGTGCGCCACCAACGCTTCCACCCCAGCGCCGACCCCGCGCAGCACCAGAGCCTTGCCGTCCAGGCCATCGACGAAGCCGTGCAGCCGCGGCGGCACCACCACCGGCCCATCGGCATTGGCCGCCAGCAAGAGCCCGGTGCCGCCGTCGTGGCGGCCGGTCTCGGGTTCGGGCGCGAAGCTGTTCTCGGCGGCGAGCAGCCAGTCGCCGCACGCGGCCATGCCGAACAGCGGCGCCAATTGCGCGCGCCGCGGCAGCGGCTGCACGGCGAAGCGCCCGTCCGCCCCGCGCCGCAGCCAGACACTGTCGAGCGTGGTCACCGTCAGTTGCCCACCCTGCGCGAGCTTCGGTTCGGTGTAGATGTCGCTGAGCACGCTGCTGGCGAACTGCGCGTAGGTCGGGAACTTGTCGCGCAGGAACGGCATCGCCTGGCTGCTGCACGACCGGCCGCGCACCGGCAGCAGCCGTTCGCCTTCGTACTTCGCCTCGACCAGGTCGCGGGTGCCGTTGTCGTCGAAGTCGCCGTAGAACAGCCGGTACGGGTGCTGCGGGTCGGCTTTGTACTTGGTGTTGCGGCCCAGGTTGCCGGCCACGTAGTCGAGCACCCCGTCCTGGTCGACGTCGAACGCGCACAGGCTCTGCCACAGGCCGGTGTTGGCGGCGAGGCCCACGGCCTCGGTGCGGTCGACGAAGCGGCCCGCCTCGCCACGCAGAAAGCGCAGCGGCTGCCAATGCGCGGCCACCAGCAGGTCCACCTGGCCGTCGCCGTCGACGTCGCTCGGCAGCACGGCCGTGACCATGCCCGCCTGCAGCAGGGCCGGCGCCAGTTCGGCGGTGCGGTCGACGAAGCGGCCGCCGGCGTTGCCGTAGAGCCGCGTCGGCGGCGCCTCCGGAAACCGTCCGGGCACCAGCCGGCCGGCGACCACCAGGTCCGGCCGGCCGTCGCCATCGGCGTCGCACACCGCCACGTGGCCCGACGCTTCGCGCTGGTCTGGCAGGGCGTCGCGGTCGCGCGCGAACCGGCCCGTGCCGTCGTTCCGGTAGAGGCGGTTCTGCAGGTCGGGATGGCCTTCGGGCACCTGCGCGCCGCCGCTGGCGACGAACAGGTCGAGGTCGCCGTCGCCGTCGGCGTCGAACAGCACCGCGCCGAGGTCTTCGCTCGCGTGGTCCTGCTGCCAGGGGCCGGGCCGTTCGCGAAAGCCGTCCGCCGTGGCGAGGAAGAGAGCGCCCGCCTGGCCCGCCGCGCCGCCGACGTAGAGGTCGGCGCGGCCGTCGCCGTCGACGTCGCCGAGCGCCAGGCCCGGGCCGAGCCGCGACACTTGGGCGGGCAACAGCGGCTGGTCGCGGTACTCGTCGAAGTCGTCTTCGCGGTGGTGGAACGGCGGTGCGGCCGTCGCGGTGCAGGGCCCGTCCACCACCTCGGGGGCGCGGGTCTTGGTGCCGGGGCCGGGCGGCTCGGTGACGGTGTAGCGCTGGTCTGCGGCGAGGTCGCGGAACTCCTGCACGTGGCCCGAGGGCCATTGCACGCGGAGTTCGCGCACGCGCTCGGCTGCGCCGAGGCCGAAGTGCAGTGCGCACACCTGCCCGGACAGGTAGCCACGCGCCGACGTCAGTTCGCGCACCAGTTCTTGCCCCGAGTCGAGCCGCACCGTCACCCGCGCGCCGAGCCCGTGCCGTTCGCTGGCCTGGCCGTGCAGCGCCACCACCACCGCATGGTTGCCGTGGCTCTGGTTCTCGTAGAGCGTGGCCGGGCTGTTCCAGTTGTTGACCAGGACGTCGAGGTCGCCATCGCCGTCGCAGTCGACCAGCGCCGCACCGTGGGAGATCGCTTCGAGGTCGAGACCCCACTCGGCACCGGTTTTGGCGAACTGCAGGTCGCCGACTTGGCGCAGCGCCAGATTGCGTTCGGGCAGCGCGCGCACGTTCTGGATCAACTCGGTGGCCGCGGCAAGGCGGCCCTGGTCGAGCAGCGCCTTCACGCGCAGCTCGAAATCGGGATCCATTTCGAAGCGCGCGATGCCGTTGGTGGTGAACACGTCCAGTCGGCCGTCGTTGTCGAGATCGCCGAGCAGCACGCTCCAGGTCCAATCGGTGCTCGCCAGCCCCGCCAGGAACCCCGCTTCCTGGAAGCGGCCTCGGCCGGTGTTCAACAGCAGCGCGTTGCGCATGTACTGCGGCGGTTCGGCGTGCATCAGCACCGGGCGCTGGTTGTCCATGTCGCCCATCAGCACCTTCGCCTTCTGGTGCGTGGTCATGCTCATGTCGGCGACCAGGAAGTCCGGCCAGCCGTCGCCGTCGAGGTCGCCGGCATCGCAGCCCATGCCGTAGTAGGCGGTGTGCGGCAACACCTCGGCGGTCACGTCGCGGAACGTGCCGTCGCCCTGGTTGTGGTAGAGCGTGTCCGGCGATTCGAGGTCGTTCGCCACGTAGAGGTCGGGCCAGCCGTCGCGGTCGTAGTCGCACCAGGTCGCCGACAGGCCCATGCCGAAGCCGCGGATGCCGGCCCGTTCGCTCACGTCGACGAACACGCCGCGCTCCTGGCGCAGCAGGCGGTCGGGTTGGCCAGCCATGTACAACTTGCCGCGGAACACCAGGAAGTGTTCGCGCAGTTCGGCCGGCAGGTCGTCGCTGCTCCTCAGCTTGCCTTCGCGTTCCTGCAACTGCACGGCCAGCAGCTGGGCCTGGGTCGGCACCATGGCCGCCACACTGCGCACGGTCGCCGCACCGGGGCGGAAGCCGCGCAGCACTTCGGGGGTGTTGGCCCAGCCAGCGTGCAGGGCGCGGTTGGTCAGCAGGTAGAGGTCGAGCTGGCCGTCGCAGTCGAAGTCGGCGAACGCGGCCATCATCGACGCCGCCACCAGGTCGAGGCCGAAGGCCTGCGCGTCTTCGCGGAAGGTGCCGTCGCCCTGGTTCACGTAGAGCAGGTTCTTCGCCTCGAGGTTGCACACGTACAAGTCGAGGTCGCCGTCGCCGTCGATGTCGACGAAGCAGGCGCCGGTGCCCCACGCGGAGCCGCCGTCGACGTTGCCGGCGGCTGTGGTGGTGTCTTCGAAGCGCAGCGGGGCCACCTGGCGGAACAGGCGGTTGGGGCCGTCCTGCGACACCAAGTAAGCGTCGACCAAGCCGTCGCCGTCGTAGTCGCCGACCGCGAGGCCCGCACCGTTGGTCAGGTAGGTGTAGGTGTTGGCCTTGTCGAGCTGGTTGGTGAAGACGAGGCCGCTCTCGCTCGGCGGGACCAGGCGAAAGCGCGGGGCTCCGGGTGCGGCGGCGGTGGGGGGGCGCAGGGGTTCGCCGCGGATGCCGCCGGGCAGGTTGCTGCGCGGGGTCCGGCCGGGGTTGGCCTGGCCGGTGGCGTTCGTGGGGCTTGGGGCCCTGCCCGGGTCGCTGCCGGGGGCTCCGGTGCTGCGCTGCCACAGCCACAGGGAGGCCAAGCCCGCCGTGGCGAGCACCGCGAGGACGACGAACGGGCGAGGGGACGCGCGGCCCATGGCGCCACTATGGCGGGGCCGGGGCGCTGGTTACACCTTCGGCTTCGGGGCGGGCGGCGGCAGGTCGCGCGCGGGGCAGGTGGACTGCCAGCCCTGGCGGGCGTGGGCGCCGTCGCAGAACGGCTTGTTCGCCGAGAGGCCGCAGCGGCAGAGGGAGATGACGGTGCGGCCGCCGAGGCCGAAAGCCTTGCCGGTGGCGTCGCAGAGGGTGGCTTCGCCTTCGATGCGCAGGGGGCCGTGGTCGAATACGGTGATCTTGGTCATGGGGGCAGGGTAGCGGGTGGGTGGGGGTTGGGCGAGGTTGGGGTGTGGTGGGGGATTGGGGCGGTCCGAGATTCTCTGGGTTTCCGTAGCCCCCCTGGGTGCACAGGGAGAGTGGCGCCATGATGGGCAAGACCATGGTGGACTCGTCCTACACGGCGCGGCTCGAACAAGTGGGACGGTTCTTCATGGGTACTTCCGACGTGCATGCCGCGCTGGCGCGGCTTGCGCAGAAGCTCGATGCGTTGCAGATTGCCTATGCGGTGTGCGGCGGCATGGCCGTGAATGCGCATGGCCACGTGCGGACTACTACCGACATCGATGTGCTGGTGACACCGGCGGGGCATGCGCAGTTCCTCGCGGCCGCGGTTGGGGCTGGTTGGGTGCCGAAGTTCGCCGGCAGCCGCGGGGTGCGCGATGCGGTCTGTCAGGTGCCGATCGATTTCCTGTGGAGCGGGGGCATTCCCGGCAGTGGGGAACCGCATGGGGTGGTGTTCCCGGATCCGGCGGCGGTCGCGGTGGAGCGGTCGGGCTGTCGGTATGTGTCCCTCGCGGCGCTGGTCGAGATGAAGCTGGCGTGTGGTCTTTCGGCGCCCGACCGGCCGCGAGATTTCGACGACGTGATCCAGTTGGTGCGCAAGAACCAGCTCGGGCTGGATTTCGCGGAGCGGTTGCACGGATATGTGCAGGAGAAGTTCCGCGAGCTGTGGGGGTATGCGCAGCGGCCGAGTGATCTGCCGGAGTGAGTGATTGGCCCGGCGCCGTGGGTCACTTGCCGAGAGAGATTGCCGTGCGCCACCAGGTCTCGAGTGGCGGCTGGCTCGTGTAGTAGTGCTGGCCGACTTTGCATGCCCCCCAGCCTCCAGACGATGGCCTGGAGCACCCAGCGCCTCGAGAGAGTCAGCGAACCGTCGGGCCGGAGGGTTGGGCAGCCGGCACTGCTTGCCCGTTCTGGTCGGCGCTCCCAGGTGCCGAAGGCACGGTTGGCAACTGCCACCCCTCTGGACCGTAGGGCCAGGTGCCCCGCATGCGGGCCGAGGTCGAATGGTCCACCCAGGCCGAGTCCCCGAGCGCCGGGGGGATGGGCATGCCGAGGGTGCTGGGGAAGAACCGCCCGATCAGGACACCTTCGCATTGCCCCAACAAGATGACGTCGCCCCTGCACTCCGGTTGTCCGGGTCGATGCCGAGGACTCCAGATCCCCACCAGAAGGTGCTTCGTGTCATCCGGCCAATCCTCGGGGTTGTCCATGCGCAGCGCCACCATCCGGCCGTCGAACGCCACAACCGTGCCGAAGGAGCCTCTCCACCAGATCCCGTCCAATGTGGGCCACTCTGGTGGAGAGGGGCATTCGGCGTCGGCAAGGCGCTGCATTGCTGCCAGGATGGTGGTCGGGAGACCGGCTTCCTGCAGCGGAGCGCGATGGGGCGCGGCACATCCGGAGGCAGCCAGGAGCAGGAGGGTGAGTTGGCGCATGCTGGCCGAGTCTGGAGGCGGAACGCTGGGTGGTGCAGTGCGAAGGTATCGTGTCCACGCCACCCGCCGCCGGCAAAATGAGCCGCCCCGGACGACCCGTGCCCCGCCTCGTCCCGATTCCGTCGCATCGGGCATGATGGCAACCTCAACCCGGTCGAACCAACATGCGCGCGATCCTCGTCCTGGCATTGGCCGGCTTCCTCGCCATCGCCCTCGGCTGGTGGGCGTGGAATGCCCATGAGCCTCAGTTCGCGCTCCCAGCAGCCGCGCCGGCCGTGCCCCAGGCACCCGCTGACACAGCGACCGCGCCACTGCACGCGCCCACGAACGAGCCCCATACTGCCGACTCAGCCCCCGCGAACCAGCGCACGGCGGCCGATGCCGGGATCACCTCCGCGTCGGGACCCCTGGTGCCGGTGCGCGTCGTCGATGCCGAGCAAGGGTCGCCGGTGGCCGGTGCCGAAGTGTTCTGGGCCAGACCCGGCGTGTGGCAGGAACTCGCCGGTTGGCCCGCAGCGCCGCGCCGCGCCATGTTGGACGATCCCGAGCTCCTGGCGCGTCGGATGGGGCGCAGCACCCGTTCCGGTGCCGATGGTCTGGTGCATGTCGACTGCGGGGGCCAGGCACTCACGCTCTTCGCCTATGCCGACGGCCGCCACGGCCAGGCGTGGGTGACGCCGTCCGCGCCACCCCGGGGCGGCTGGACCGTGCGGCTCGAAGTCGACCGCACCCTGCGCGTGCGCGTGCTCGGTGCCGATGGCGTGCCGCGCGGCGCCGTGCCGGTGCTGGTGCGCGCCGAACTTGGCAGCGGCGAGCTTCTCGACCCTCTGCAGGGCAAGAGCGTGCACACGGAGGCGGATGGCTGCGCCGAGTTGCGCCACACCCAGAACTGGCTCCGGCAGGGACAACCATCGCCCCGGGCCGAAGTGGCGACCTGGCGTGTGCTGCTGGGCGTGCCGGGCCACCGCGATCCCGGGGTGGCCTTCGCGGTCGACGCGCCACCGGCCGAACCGATCGAACTGCACCTGCCGGCGATCGGCAGTGTGGTGGCCAGCGTCGTGCACCAGGGCGTCCGCTGGCAGCACGAGGTGCAGTTCACGGCGCGTGCCAAGGCCGACTCCACCGCAGTACCCGCGCCGCCGCCCGTGCTGCCCGGCCCCGACGGCCTGGCGCAGCTGCCCGTTGCCTGCGGTGGCGAACTCGTGGTCACCGTCGAATTCCCCACAGCCCGCTGGCACGAAACCGTGATGGCGCCGCGCCGCGACGGCGAGCAGGTCCAGGTGCAGTTCACCACCGAACGGCTGTTCGCGCTGACCGGGCTGCTGGTCGGCCCCGACGGGGCGCTGCTGGCGAACCACTCGGTGACCGCCGACTTCGAGGTCGGCGCGGCGATGGGCAGTCGGCAGGTGCCGACCGACGAGCGCGGCCGGTTCGTCTGGTTCTTCGGCAGTGGCCGCAGCCAGAAGCTCGCGCTGCGCCGGCTCCAGTTCACCTGGCATGCCAGCCATGGCTCGCCGGTGCGCGCCGTCGTGGCGCCGCGCGATCTGGGACTGGGCGTCACCGACCTGGGGGTGCTGCGGCTCGGGCCAGAGGATCTGGTGGTGGCCGGCAGGGTTTTGGTTGACGGCGCGCCCCGATCCGGTCCCTGGCACCTGGCTGTCGAAGTGCTGCCCACGGCGCCACCGCCGGGCACACCGGACGGCTTCGTGCCCGTGCCCGAGCTCCTGAGGGGCCACTTCGACGACGGGCGCTTCGAGATCCGCGGCACCGTGCCGCCGGGGCGGTGTCGGCTGGTGTTCTCGGGCAACGACATCCAGCCAATGGCGCCGATCGAGTTCGTGCCAGGGGCTCGCGATGTGGAAGTGTCGGCGGCGGTGGGGCACCGGCTCACCGCGCGGGCTCTGGTTCCGGCCGCAACGCCGCGCAAGGATCTGGTGGCGCGGCTGCGGCCCAAGTTCGCGCTGCCGCCGGAGGCTTCGGCTTGGAGCGGCTTGCCAGACCGCTTGGTCGCGTGCAGCGGCGATTGCACCGGAGAAGAGTGGCCGCTGCATTGGTCGGGACTGCCGGCCGGCAGCTACGATCTGGAAGTTGGGATCGCCGGGTTCCCGGCACCCGTGGCCGTGCTCGCCGAAGTGGTTCTGCCGCTGGCCGCGAACGGCGATCCCAGGCTCACCGCGATCGACCTGCGTTCGGCGGTTGCGGCGGTGCGCTTCGAGGTGTCGTTCGCGGGTCTTTTGGCGGGTGCCGCAATGCCCAGCAGTGTGGTGGTGTTCCCCGAGCTGCAGGCCGATGCCAACGAATGGCGCGGCTGCGAAGTGCCAGTGGGTGGGGTGATGGCGGCGCCGGCCGCCGGTGGGCACGTGCTGGTGTGTTGCCCGCCGTTCGCGCCCGCGCGGGTGGCCCTCGCCGGGGAGCGGGTGGTGGTGACTCTGGGACTTTGGCCGGTGACGGAGATCCGCTGCGTCGGGCTGCCGGCGCTGCCCGAGGGGTTCGAAGCGGTGCTGTCGGTGCAAGGGCTCGATAGGGGGCTCGGTGAGCGCTACTACCAGGCGGGTGGAACGCACGGTGGGCTGCTGCAACTGGTGGCGCCGCCGCAGCAGTCGGTGGTGCTGCGCGATGGCCTTGCACAGTTGCGCTTGGGCGAAGGCGAGCAGCGGTTGACCTTGTACCTGCGAGCTCCCAGGCGGGGAGGTGGTGCCGGGGGCGCGGGGCGCGGCGACCCCGAGCGGTACGCGTATGAGCAGGTGCGCACGCTGGATCCGGAGCATGTGCGTGGGGGAGGGAGTGGGCCGATCCTGGTGCAGGTGGTACCTGAAGAAGTGGCGGCTGCGGTCGCGAGGTTGCTCGAGGCGAAGTGATATTAGACCGAGAGAACGCCCAGCCTCGTTTGTCAGCCTGATCTGTTCCGCGGCACACCAGACCACCCAGCTCTGAACCGAATGCGCGCCTGCGCCGCGTCTCGCGCATTCCCCAGCCCGCGCCCCACACTTCCGCCCACCGCCGCAGAGTGGTATGGACCCGCCTCCGTGCCTCGGCCCCCGTCCCTCCGCCACACCGCCCGCGACGCCCTGCTCGCGCTCCTGCTCGGCGCGCTCCTTGCACCCTTCGCGCACCTGCTCGACCTCGCCATTGCCGCCGTCGCCGCCCTGGCCGGCCTTCTGCCGACCGCACTCTCCAGCCACCCGAACCCCACCAACCCCGCGAACACCATCCCCCTGCCCTGGGCCCTGCCCCTGACCGCCGCCTGCGGCGCCCTGCTCAGCGCCTTCGCCCTCGCTCGCCTCGCCCCCGAATGCGCCGGGGCTGGCACCGACAGCGCCCTCGCCGCGTTCCACCAGCACCAGGGCCGCCTGCGGCGCCGCGTGCCGTTCGCCAAACTGTGCGCCAGCGCCCTCGTGGTCGGCAGCGGCGGCAGTGGCGGCCGCCAGGGTCCGATCGTCCAGATCGGCGGCGCCGTGGGCGCCTGGCTGGCCGAGGCCCTGCACCTCGATGCCGAACGGCGCCGCGCGCTGCTCGTGTTCGGCGTCGCGGCGGGGGTCGGCGCGGCGTTCCGCGCTCCGCTGGGCGGCGGGGTGTTCGCGGCGGAGTTTCTGTGCCGGGGCCTTGGCGTGGTGCCGCACTACCTGCTGCCGGCGTGCCTGGCGTCGGCCAGTGGCGCGCTGGTGGCGGGTGCCATGGCTGGTAGCCTGGGCCCCGTGCTGCCGATGCCCGAAGTGGGGCCATTGGCCGGCCCGGAAGCGTGGCTGTCGGCGCTGCTGCTGGCCTTGTTCTTGGCGCCCTGGGCGCGTGGCTATGTGGCCGCGGTGCAGTGGGTGAATCGGGTGAGCCGGCGGGTGCCGGGGCCGCGGCCGTGGGCCACCGCGCTGGGTGGTCTGGCGGCGGGTACGGTGGCGCTGTTGGCAGGCGTGCTGGCGGGGGATGGCCGGTGGTTCGGCGTGGCGGGCCAGAGCGTGGGCCTCTTGCAGCAGGTGCTGGCCGGTGGCTTTGCCGGGTGGGGCGGCGTGGGGCTGCTGGTGGGCGTGGCGCTGGCGAAGCTGCTGGCGACTGCGCTGACCATCGGGACCGGGGGCAGTGCCGGGTTGTTCGCCCCGAGCCTGCTGCTCGGGGCGGCGGCGGGGGGCGCGGGGGCGCTGGCGGTGGGGTTGTGGGGCGGCGAGCTGAGTGTGGCCCAGGGCAGTCTGCTGGGCATGGCGGGCGTGTTTGCGGGGGCTGGGCGGGTGCCGCTGGCGACTGCGGTGCTGGTGGTCGAACTGACCGGGTTGCGGACCCTGGCGCTGCCCTGCCTCGTGGTGGCGCTGGTGGTGTACTGGGGCGCGGGCGGTGGGCGGCGGCCGGGCTTGTTCGTGCACCAGCCCGAACGGTTGGCTGGGCTGTCGGTGGCGGATTTGCCAGTCCGCGGGTAACCGTGGCGGAGTTCGTGGCACTGTGCCTTGGCCGGGGCTTCGGCGAAAAGCGTTTGGCTTTCGTTCGGGTCGCGGCTACACTCACCTTTTTGCACCACGAACCGCCTCCTAGGGAGGAACCCGACCATGAAACCGAAGCCTGGAGAACCGACCAAGACCCCGCTCAGTGAAGCCCTGCTCGACGCGATGGCCGCGATCCACAAGAGCCATGGCGAGGGCTCGATCATGCGCATGGGCGACCGCATCGACGCCCCGATCGAAGGCGTCTCGACCGGGTCGCTGGGCCTCGACCTGGCGATCGGTGGGCGCGGCCTGCCGCGCGGTCGCGTGATCGAAGTGTTCGGCCCGGAATCGTCGGGCAAGACCACCCTGACCCTGCACGTGGTGGCCAACGCCCAGCGCCAGGGCGGGGTGTGTGCGTTCATCGACGCGGAGCACGCGCTCGACCCACAGTACGCCAAGCGGTTGGGCGTCGACCTCGATTCGCTGCTGATCTCTCAGCCCGACAACGGCGAGCAGGCGCTCGACATCTGCGAGACGTTGGCCAAGTCGGGGGCGATCGACGTGATCGTGATCGACTCGGTGGCGGCCTTGGTGCCCAAGGCTGAGATCGAGGGTGAGATGGGCGACAGCTTCGTCGGCCTGCAGGCGCGTTTGATGAGCCAGGCGCTGCGCAAGCTGACGGCGCTGACCGCCAAGACCAAGACCACTTTGATCTTCATCAACCAGATCCGCGAGAAGATCGGCGTGATGTTCGGCAGCCCCGAGACCACCACCGGCGGCCGCGCGCTGAAGTTCTACTCGTCGGTGCGCATCGACATCCGCCGCATCGGCCAGATCAAGGACGGCGAGGAGCCGATCGGGGCGCGCACCAAGGCAACCGTGGTGAAGAACAAGGTGGCGCCGCCGTTCAAGAAGTGCGAGTTCGACATCCTGTTCGCCGAGGGCATCAACCGGCTCGGCGAGGTGCTCGACCTCGGCACGGAGAGCAACTTCCTGCGGCGCTCGGGCACCTGGATCAGCTACGGCGAGACGCGGCTCGGCCAGGGACGTGAGAAGGCGCGCGATTTCTTGAAGGAGAACCCGGCGCTGGCCAAGGAGATCGAGGACAACTTGCTGCAGTTCTTGTTGAAGCGCCAAACTTCGGCGTCGGCGGCGGGCGGCACGGTGGTCGCCGAGGGCGCTCCGGCCCGGCCTGAGGCGGGCAAGCCGGAAGGTGGCAAGCCGGAGGGGGGTGGTAGGCCGGAGATGGGCGGCAAGCCGGAGGCTCGCCCCGAACCCGCGCGTCCGATTTCGGCGTCGCGTCCGCCGATGCCGCCGAAGCAGCAGGGCCAAGGTTGAGACTGCGCCAAGGTTGACCGGGTAGGCGGTGGGGGCCATCCTGCCGGCACGTGCAGGTTGTCTTCCTGACCTCCAACTACCCGCCTGAGGCCCACGGCGGCACCGAACAGGTGGTGTCCGCCCTGGCGCGCAGCCTCTGCGCTGCCGGCGTCGGTGTGACCGTGCTCACCGCGAGCGACCGGGTGCACTTCGGCGTCGACCGCCACGATGCGGTGTACGAAGGTGTGCCGGTGCAGCGCTACTACAAGCACCATGGCGAGTGGGATCGCGATGGTTTCCACCGGCCGCGTTTGGTGGGTTTGGTGCGCGAGGCTTTGCGCACCCTGCAACCAGACGTGGTGCACGTGCACTCGTTCGCTTCGCTCGGCACCGGGTGCCTCGCCGCGTGCCACGAACTCGGCATCCCGGTGGTGTTCACCGCGCATGACCTGTGGGTCACGTGCGCGCGCTACTTTCGGCTGCCACCGGCGGGCGTGGTGTGTCCGGTCGGCGCCGACCGCGGCGCCTGTGCGGTCTGCCTCGACCGCGACCTGCAGGTCGGGCCAGCGGCCGTGTTGGGTCTGCTGGCGCAGCGCGATGCCGCGGTGCGCGCCGAGGTGGCGCTCGCGGCTGCAGTGACGGCCCCGAGCCACGCTGCGGCACAGTTCGTCCGCGAGTGCCTGCCCTACGCGGGCGCGATCCATGTCGTGCCCCACGGCCTGCTGCGTCCCGTGCCCGCGGCGGCGCGCAGCCCCGCGCCGCGGCCGGGCGAAGTGCTGCGCATCGGCACCTTCGGCAACCTGGTCGCCGAGAAGGGCGTGCGCGAACTGGTCGCCGCCACCGCCGGTCTGCCCTGCGAACTGCACCTCGCCGGCCGGTTCCTCGACCCCGGCTTCGCCGCTTCGGTGCGCGAGCTGGCCCGCAACCAGGGCACCGTACTGGTCGAGCACGGCCCGTTCGGCCCAGACGATCCCCATCCGGCGCGCTCCCTGCACCTCGCCGTGTTCCCGTCCAAGTGCCAGGAGACCTACGGGCTGGTCGTCGACGAGGCTTTGGCGCATGGGGTGCCTGCGGTGCTGTCGACCGGCGGCGCGTTCGCCGACCGCCGGGGCCTGCCCGGGTTGCTGGTTGCGCCGCTGCCCGAACTGCCGATGGTGCTGGCGCGCCTGCTGCGGCAGCCCGCCGAACTCGCTGCCCTGCGCGCGGCCGTGCCGATAGAACTGCCGACCATCGCCGCCTCCGCCGCGTTCCACCTCGATCTCTACCGGCGCCTCGGCTGAAGCACGGATGAAGCACGGATGAAGCACCTGTTCTGCCCCCTGTTGCCACGCGACCCCCTGCGCGGCCCCGTGCTGGTGCTGGCCGCCCACCCCGACGACGAAGTGATCGGCGCGGGCGCGATGCTGGCCTACCACGCGCGGCAGGGCCACACCATCACCGTCGTGCACGCCACCGATGGCGCCAAGGGCGACCCCGGGGCGCTCGCCACCGACATCTGTGCGGTGCGGCGCGCCGAGGGCAAAGCGGCCTTGGCCCGTCTTGGCGTGCCAGCCCCGCAGCACTGGGATCTGCCCGACGGCGAACTGCCCGAGCACCTGCCGGCGCTCACCGAGCGACTGCGGGCCCTGTTCGCCGCGGTGCAGCCGGCGACGCTCTACTCGTTCTGGTTCGGCGAAGCGCACCGCGACCATCGCGCCATCGCCGCTGCCACCGCCCTGGCCGCCGCTGCGTTGCCCAAGGACTGCCGCTGCCTGCTCTACGGCGTCAACCACGTGGTGCCGACCGGCGTGCTGTTCGACACCACCGACTGTTATCCGGCCAAGTACAAGGCCCTGCAGGCCTACGCCAGCCAGAACGTCTACGTCGACCTGCCCGGCATGAGCGAACACCGCGACCGCGCCAACACCGTGAATCTCGACCTGCCCGGCGTGCTCTACGGCGAGATGTTCGCCGACCTGCGGCCCGCCGAACTCGGCCCGGCTGCCGAGCTGGCCACTGCATTGCAACGCCTGCTGACGAGGGACCTGCCGTGACCAAGCCCACGGTGTCGCTGGTGATCTCGGTGTGGAACCGCAAGGACGACCTGCGCGACAACCTGCGCGCCATCCAGGCCCAGACCGTGCCTGCAGATCAGGTGGTCGTGGTCGACAACTGCAGCCGCGATGGCACGCCGGAGATGGTGCTGGCCGAGTTTCCTTGGGTGCACCTGATCCGCATGCCGCACTCGGCCTACGGTGCCTGCGAGACCTTCAACATCGGTTTCGCCAGCGCGCGCGGCGAGTTCGTAGGCATCCTCGACGACGATGTGGTGCTGCCGCCGACCTTCGTCGAGCACATGCTGGCCAAGTTCGCCACCGAGCCGGAGACCACTGCGATCCTGTCGCCCAAGGTGATCGAGCCGCAGATGCCGGACTGGTACAAGAACTCGCCGAAGGTCAATCAGGAGCGGTACCTGCCGACGTTCCGCGGTTGCGGTTCGATGGCGCGCGCCGAACCGCTGCGCAAAGCCGCCTGGTACGACATCCGGCTGTTCATCTTCGGCAACGAACGCGACTTGACCACGCGCCTGCTCAACCTCGGCTACCGGGTGAAGATGGTGCCGCAGGTGGAGGTGTTCCACAAAGCGCCGTTCGGCATGCGCCACGGCCAGCGCAGCCTCTACTACCACGTGCGCAACTTCTGGTTGTACGCGTTCAAGTACCTGCCGTGGTTTCTGGTGCTGGGCTTCCCGTTCGTGTTCTTGAAGAAGGGGCTCGGCGGCAAGCGGCAGCAGGACGGGGGCGAAGTGGCGGACGCGGTGGGCACGATCGGGCTGTTCGACAACATCCGCTCGGTGCGCTGGGGCTACTGGGTCTGCGTGAAGGCGACCCTGGCGGCGCTGTGGCATCTGCCGTACTGCCTACGGCACCGGCAGGTGTGCCGGCACCCGGACTTCGAGCCGCCGTTGCGCTGAGTGGCGGGGTGGGCGCCTGCCCCTGGTGGGCAGCGGCGGCTTGCGGCGCGGGAAGCGTGCTGGGTTTGGGGTTGGTTCGGGTTGCGGGGCGGGGTGGCGTAGGGGCCGCGACTTTTTTCGGATTGTTCCGGCCATTTCGCCCGCGTTGGTCGCCTTCTCCGTGTCCGTCCTGGCAAGGGGCGGACCTTTCGCTGCCGTGTTCGGTGGTGTCGTGGGCAACCGCGATGCTGCCGGTCGCAGTGGCGATACGAGAGATGTGCAAGGGAGGGTGATCGCCTGACGGGAGGCGGTCACCCGATTTTTCGCCTGCGCGACTCGCGGCTGCGAGCTGCCCCAGCTCGGTCCTGGCGGGAGTCTGCCTGTTGCCCCAGCCATCGGCTTGGCGCTCATGCTGCCAGCCGTGCGAGTTGCAAAATGGCTGGTGCGGTGGCTTGGGCTTGACCAGCGTTGGGCGGCGACGCCGTTCTGAAGTGCAGGGTCCTGGTGGCGTGCACGGGTCGGTCAAGGACTGCAAATGATTGGGGCGGCGAGGCTTGGTCGCATTGCTGGCGGGGTCCTTGCATTGCGTTTGGGGGGATTGTTACGATGTGCAAATGAACGGCCCTGCACGGTGCAGTTCCCTAACGACTGACGTCACGTCACGTCACGTCACGTCACGTCACTGGCTCTGGCGCTGTAGTCCAAGCCGACTGATTCGCGGGGCGGGCGGTCCCGCATACGAGCCCCCCGCGCCCGGCGTGGCATGCGCCGCTGTTCGTCGGGACGCCGAGCCTGCCGACTGCGGCGGGTCTGGTGCTGCAAGGCATGGAAGTGCAGTCCACGCCGGGCACGGCGGCGTACTTCGGGATGCTGCTGGGGCTCGAGCCGCGGCATGGCGCGCCGCCTGCGCCGCTGCCGCTGGCGGGTTGGCTCTTGCCGCATCCAGCGGTGTTGCCGGAGGACTGGCCGGTCTGGTGGCGGAGTTACTGCGTGGCGATCCTGGTGCAGGACTTCCTGCAGCCGTTTGCGGCGGAACTGCGGCAGTACGTGGTGCCGCGGGGTGGGCCGTACTGAAGCGCGAATTCGCCCAAGGCGGCAT
>JAEUHP010000228.1 GCA_016795295.1 Planctomycetota bacterium
TTCGGTGGCGTCATACGGCCCCGGCGGTCATGGCCGCGGTGGGGTTGACGGTGCCGAAGTGCCGCCTCTACCTTCTCGTTGCCATTGGCCGTTCTGGTCCAGGAGTCTGCCCATGCTGTCGCGCTTGCTCTTCTGCCTTTGCGTCTCGAGTCCACTGTTGCTACCTGCCCAGGCGCCGGAGCCTTCCCCTCCTGAGGTGGCTGCCAAGAAGTTCGCGAAGGCGAACCAATGTCTGCAGGGTTTCCAAGACAAGCGGGAGAACCTCGACGCGGGGCTCGCGGACGCCGTGCGCCAGCGGATCGGCAGCGAGGCGAACTCGGCGCGCAAGGACGAATGGCAGGTGCAGTTGGATGCTTTCCTCGGCCAGGGCGTCTTGCCGGTCTGCGTCCCGGATGCGGTGAAAACCTACCAGAGGGGTCGTCGTACGGCCGTTGCCCAAGCCGAGCACAGACTCGCGGAGCTTGCCAAGTTGCATGGCAAGGAGATGGAAGACTACGCAGAGGAGGTTGCGGAGATCGCGGAACTGAAGGAGGCGTGGGCTTGGGAAGATCTGCGGGTGGAGTTTGCCCGCAGCGCCACCAAGAACGATGGGCCATGGAAGCTGGTCCAGGGGGTCATCGAGGGGATCGGCAAGGAGGTCGCAGTGGGGAGAATCCCGCTGCCCTTGTGGCAAGACAACGACCCGGAACTGAACAAGTTCCAGGAATACATCTCTTGGTGGAAAGCTGAGTTCGACCTTCGCTTGCAGATCCAGCGCGTTCTTGAGGAGGGCCAGGGAGACCTCGACATCGCCGTGCCGATCCGCGAAACCGGATCGGGGCTGAGGCAGGTCCTGGTCCGGATCGGCAGTTCTGGCGCCAAGGTCGTTGGCGCGGACGGCTCGCTCTCGACCGCGGGCTTCGGCAGCGATGGCTCGGCGGAAGTCCTGATTTCGGTGCGCGACGGCAAGTTGGTATTGGCTGCCGACGGCCAGACATTGGGTCTGGAAACAAAGGGCCTGAAACTTCCTGAGGGAACGAAGTTCGAGGACTCAGGGTCGATTTTCCTGAAGCCCAGCAGCGGCTCGCGTTTTCGCGTGGTCGTAGCGGAGATCCTCAAGGTCAAACGCGAGGCTCCGACCAGCAGTTTGGTCAGCGCTCTGCAACCCAAGGACAGTCGGGACCAACTCTGGCAGGGGCGCGTATGGTATGGAATCGTCACATGGGATAGTGGCAAGACGGACCGTGCCCGGGTACGGATCGCCTCTCGAAGCGGCGACCGCCTGCGGTTGGACATGACCATCGGTAGCCGTACTTGGAAGATCGCCTGCCGCAAGACTGGCACCGATCCCAACTCCTTCGAGTTGGTGGATGCCAAGACCGACGGACGCCGCCTGGGTCGCGAGAATGGCTCTGGCGGTGTCAACGGCGGCAAACTGCATTGGCAATTCGAGTGGCAGCGCGACTTTGGTCGGCACGATCGGGCCGTCACGACCATTTTTTCGACACGGGGATGAACCGAGCAGCAGGGCGATCTGGCGTCCAATGCGTGCCGCTGCCGCATCCCATTCAGCTCACTGCCAGTTCTCCCACTGCTCGTAAGCAGCGGCGAGCTCGCCCTTCAGCGCCACTTCGCGCGCCTGCAGCTCCTTGATCTTGGCCACGCTGCCGTAGTTGTCGGGCAGCAACATCGCCTCCCGCAGCCCTTCCAGTTCGCCCTCCAGCGCCACGATGCGCTCTTCGAGCCGCTGGAACAGCAGCGGATTGCGCACCTTGCCGGTGTCGATCGCCTTCTTCCCTTCGACCGGCGGGGCCTGGGCCTCGGCCTTGCGCGCCGCCTTC
>JAEUHP010000252.1 GCA_016795295.1 Planctomycetota bacterium
CGGCGGGCTCGACAACCGCAAAGCCTTGCGCACCATTACTTTGGACGCGGCCCGAATGATCGGCGCAGAACACCGGATCGGCTCCCTCGAACCCGGCAAGGACGCCGACGTCTTGATTCTGGACGGGGATCCGCTGCACTATGCCACTTTCGTCACGACCGCGTTCGTGAACGGCAAGGTGGTCTACGAGAAGGACCGCGAACCTCTCTACAACCACATCACCCGCTGAATTCCCGCTGGGCGGACCTCAGGTCCGACCACCCCCGCTGACCGGGCCGACGCAGCCGACCAGGCCTGCTCCGGTCCCGCCGACGTAAGGACGTACTTTCTCATGAGCGTAGAGAGCCTGAAGGAACTGGACGATTTCTTCCGCAGCATGCGGCAGGCGTTCAACAGCCGTGACCTGAAGACCTTCCGCTCGCACTTCTGGACCGACAAGCGGTTCCAAAACCTGGATGCCTCGGGCCGCCGCGACCGCGGTTGGGGTGAGTTCGAGGAAGTGCTGGATCAGGAGTTCCGCTACCTGGAATCGGTCAAACTGGAGCTCAAGGACCTGGATTTCCAGGTGTTCGAAGACCAGTTCGCCACCGTGATCGGTGGCTGGAAGCTGTCGCAGGTGGACCCTGAGGGCCGCGCCATCGAACAGTCCGGACGCTGCACGTTCTCGCTGTGCCGGATGAGCGACGACTGGAAGATCGTCGCGCAGCACTACTCGCCACTGTCCGCCGAGGAAGCCGTCGGCTGAGGCACGGGCGGCTGGGTCTCTGGCGGAGTCCCCCCGGACAGTCTTCCGCGCCAGGGTGGCGAGCGGGTAGAATGGCCCACGCGGCGAAGCCGCACTGTCGCCGTGACCACCGCCGCCTCTCTTTCCACTCCCGGTTCCGCCCCGACCCCATCCCCCGAGTCGCCCAAGAGCCCCTACCAGCCGACCCACAAGGTCCGGCTGGTCACGGCGACCAGCCTGTTCGACGGCCACGACGCTTCGATCCACATCTTCCGCAGGATCGCCCAGGCATCCGGGGCCGAAGTGGTGCATCTGGGCCACAACCGCTCGGTCCAGGAGATCGTCGACGCGGCGATCGCCGAGGACGCCCAGGGCATTGCGGTCACCTCCTACCAGGGCGGCCACAACGAGTTCTTCCGCTACATGTTCGACATGCTGCGGGAGCGAGGTGCTGGCCACATCCGCATCTTCGGCGGCGGCGGCGGGGTGATCCTGCCCGACGAGATCGCCGCCCTGCAGCAGCACGGCATCGAGCGCATCTACTCGCCCGACGACGGCCGCGCCCTCGGCCTGCAGGGCATGATCGACGACCTGCTGCGCCGCTGCGACTTCCCCACCGGCAAAGCCGAGGATCCGCTGCCGGCCCTGCCGCCGCAGCGCCCCGCCGACTTGGCGCGCGCCATCACGCTGGTCGAGTCGTTCCCCGAACGGCACCGCGATGGCCTGCGGCAACGTCTGGCCCAGGTCGCCGCGGCGCCCTTGGTGCTCGGCATCACCGGCACCGGCGGAGCCGGCAAGAGCTCGCTGATCGACGAACTGCTGCGGCGCTTCCTGCTCGATTTCCCCGCACTGCGCATCGCCGTCCTGTGCGTCGACCCGACCCGGCGCAAAACCGGCGGGGCGTTGCTCGGCGACCGCATCCGCATGAACGCGGCGAGCCACCCCCGCGTGTTCGTGCGGTCGATGGCCACCCGCCGCGCCAACCTGGCGCTGGCCGAAGCCGTGCGCGACGGCCTCGCAGTGCTGAAGCTCGCCGGCTTCGACCTGATCCTGCTGGAGAGCTCCGGCATCGGCCAGAGCGACACCGAGATCGTCGAACACGCCGACGTGTCGCTGTACGTGATGACGCCGGAGTTCGGTGCGCAGAGCCAGCTCGAGAAGATCGACATGCTGGACTACGCCGACTTGGTGGCGATCAACAAGTTCGACCGCCGCGGCGCGCGCGACGCCCTGCGCGACGTGCGGAAGCAGGTGCAGCGCAACCGCCAGCGTTTCCACGACAGCCCCGAAGCGATGCCGGTGTTCGGCACCATGGCGGCCACCTTCGCCGATCCCGGCACCAACCGTCTGTACAAGGCCGTGGTCGCGGCCCTCGCCGCGCGCCGTCCTGGCCACTTCGCCAGCACCCTGCCGCTTCAGGAAGGCGAACCGCACACCGCGCACGTGATCCCGAACGAGCGCGCCCGCTACCTCGCGGAGATCGCTGCGAGCAACCGCCGCTACAACGCCTGGGCCCAGGATCAGGCCGACCGGGCCGAACGGCTCTACGTGCTGCAGGGCGCCCTGCAGGCCCTGCCGGCGGCGGCCGCAGTCGCCCGCGCCGAACTCGAGCGCCAGGTGCTCGCCGCCGAAGCGGCGTTGGCACCCGAATGCCGGGCGCTGCTGGCGGGTTTCGACGCGCTGGCAGCCAACCTCTCCGGCGAGCACTTCGTGTTCTCGGTGCGCGGCAAGGAGGTGCGGGTGCAGAACCACACCCGCTCGCTGTCCGGCCTGCGCCTGCCGAAGGTGGCGCTGCCGAAGTTCCGCTCGCTCGGCCAACGCCTCCATTGGTTGCTCACCGAGAACGTGCCGGGGCAGTTCCCCTACGCCGCGGGCGTCTACCCGTTCAAGCGCACCGCCGAGGATCCGACCCGCATGTTCGCCGGCGAAGGCGGCCCCGAACGCACCAACCGGCGCTTCCACTACCTGTCGGCCGGCCAGCCCTACCAGCGCCTGTCGACCGCGTTCGACAGTGTCACGCTCTACGGCGAGGATCCGGCGCTGCGGCCGGACATCTTCGGCAAGGTCGGCAACGCCGGCGTGTCGATCTGCAGCCTCGACGACTGCAAGCGCCTGTATTCGGGTTTCGATCTGTGCGACCCGGTGACCTCGGTGTCGATGACCATCAACGGCCCAGCGCCGATGCTGCTCGCGTTCTTCCTCAACGCGGCGATCGACCAGCAGTGCGAGAAGTGGCTCATGGCCAACGGCCAAGCCGCCGCCGCCGAGGCGCGCATCGAGGCGATCTACCGCGAACGCGGGCTGCCGCGGCCGCGTTACCGCGGCGAGCTGCCGCCCGGGCACAACCGTCTCGGCACGCTGCTGCTGGGCGCCACCGGCGACCAAGTCGTGCCGCCCGAGGTCTACGCCCGCTTGCGGGAAGCGACCTTGGCCACCGTGCGCGGCACGGTGCAGGCCGACATCCTGAAGGAGGACCAGGCCCAGAACACCTGCATCTTCAGCACCGAGTTCGCGCTGCGCCTGATGGGCGACGTGCAAGCGTTCTTCACGCAGCACAAGGTGCGCAACTTCTACTCGGTGTCGATCTCGGGTTACCACATCGCCGAGGCCGGCGCGAACCCGATCACCCAGCTCGCCTTCACGCTGGCGAACGGCTTCACCTACGTCGAGTACTACCTGTCGCGGGGCATGCACATCGACGACTTCGCCCCGAACCTGAGCTTCTTCTTCAGCAACGGCACCGACCCGGAGTACGCGGTGATCGGCCGCGTGGCGCGACGCATCTGGGCCAAGGCGATGAAGCACCGCTACGGGGGCAACGAACGCAGCCAGATGCTGAAGTACCACATCCAGACCTCGGGGCGATCCCTGCACGCCCAGGAGATCGACTTCAACGACATTCGCACCACGCTGCAGGCGCTCTACGCGATCTACGACAACTGCAATTCGCTGCACACCAACGCCTACGACGAGGCGATCACCACGCCGACCGAGCAGTCGGTGCGGCGCGCGATGGCGATCCAATGGATCGTCAACAAGGAGCTCGGCTTGGCGAAGAACGAGAACCCGCTGCAGGGTTCGTTCGTGATCGAGGAGTTGACCGACCTGGTCGAAGAAGCCGTCTACGCCGAATTCGAGCGGCTGTCGGAACGCGGCGGCGTGCTGGGCGCGATGGAGACGATGTACCAGCGCGGCAAGATCCAGGACGAGTCGATGCACTACGAGACGCTGAAGTCGACGGGTGAGTTGCCGATCGTCGGCGTCAACACCTTCCTCGGTCGGGACGGCAGTCCGATCCAGGTGGTGCGCGAAGTGATGCGCAGCAGCGACGCCGAGAAGCAGGCACAGATCGACGGACTGCAGGCCTGCCACACCATGGGTGCGGGCACGGCCCAGCGCGAACTCGCCGCGCTGCGGGAGGCGGCGTTGTCCGGTGCCAACGTGTTCGCGGCCTTGATGTCGGCCGCCAAACACTGCTCCCTGGGGCAGATGTCGGCCGCGCTCTACGAGGTCGGCGGGCAGTACCGGCGCAACATGTGAGCAGCGGCGCCATGTGAGCAGCGGCGCACTGCGGGGATCGGCGCTGGACGTGCGCCCCCCCACCCCGGCGCGGACTCCGCAGGGTCGCGCTCAGGCCCCGGCGAGGCTGCCGCAGCACTTCTTGTGCTTCTTGCCGCTGCCGCACGGACACGGCTCGTTCGGCCCGACCTTCTTGTCGAGCCGCTTGAACGGCCGCGGCTTCACCTCGACGCCATCGACGAAGTACCACACGCCGTCGATCTTGCGGAAGCTGGCCACTTCGTGGTGGGTGATGTCCTCACCAGCCAGCGTGTAGTAGGCCTTGAAGTCGACGAAACCCTCGGCGTCGTCGACTCCACCATCCTGCGTCGACAGGATCTCGAGCCGGTGCCAGGTGGCCCGCTTGCTCCACTGTTCGGTGGCGTTGCGGTCGACGAACTGCCGGCCGTCGGGGGACTGGCTGTTGACGATCCAGTCGACGTTGCCAGTGGCGTAGGCGGTGTAGCGCGAACGCATCAGCTGCTCGGCCGTCGCCGCGGGCTGCTGCTGGTCGAGGATCGGTTGACAACAGGCGGCGTAGTCCTTGCCGCTCGTGCACGGGCACTTCATGCCGCGACGGTAGCGCGGCCGGGCCGCGGTTCAACCCATCGCCGACCCGGCTGGCTGCGACGCCGCCGGCGGACCGAGCAGTTCGGCGACCAGATCCAAGGTCCGGGCGGTGGCTCCCTGGTTCTGCGCGATCACCTGCTGTGCCTGTGCGCCGAGCTGGCTGCGGCGGGCTGGATCCCGTAACAAGGCCCCCAGCACCCTGGTCAGTTCGGGCCGATCGGCCACCTGCACCACGGCATCGGCGGCCAGCAACAGCTCCACGTCGCGGCGGAAGTTCATGGTGTGCGGTCCGAACACGGTGGCGCGCCCCTGCGCCGCCGGCTCGAGCATGTTCTGGCCGCCGTGCGGGATCAGGCTGCCACCGACGAAGGCCAAGTCGCAGGCGGCGTAGAAGCGCTGCAGGTGGCCGATGGTGTCGACGAGCAGCACCGCGCCCGCCGCCAGCGGCGGCCGCAGTTCGGTGCACGCGCTCCAACGCACCACCTGGGCCCCAGCCGCCGCGAGCTGCTCGGCGATGCCCGACGCCCGCTCGGGATGCCGCGGCACCAACACCAGACGCACCGGCAGTTCGCCAGCCGCTGCGCGCAGCGCTTCCAGCACCCAGAGCTCCTCGTCGGCATGGGTCGAACCCGCCACCAGCACCAGTTCGCCCGCCGGCGCCAACCACAACCGCAGCTGCGCTTGCCCGGACTGGTGCCCACCCATCACCACACTGTCGTACTTCATGTTGCCGGTGACGTGCACCCGGCCCGGATCGACGCCGAGTTGGCAGAGCCGCTCCTGGTAGACCCGATCCTGCACACAGTAGCTGGTGATCAGGTCGAGCTGCGGCAACAGCCCGCGCAAACGGCGATAGCCCCGATGGGTGCGCTCGCTGATGCGACCGTTGATGATCGCCACGGGTATGCCCCGCGCCTGGGCCGACTGCAGGAAGTTCGGCCAGATCTCGAGCTCCATCAGCAGCACACAACGCGGCCGGATGCGATCGAGCGCGCGACCGGGAAACCGCCCGAAGTCGAGTGGGAAGAACACCACCGGCAGGTCACGGTACTCCTGCCGAGCCACGTGGTGGCCGTTCGGCGTGGTCGACGACACCACCAACTGCAAGTCGGGGCGACGGCGGGCCAGCTGCGCCAGGAAGTTGCTGGCGGCCTTCACCTCCCCCACCGAGACCCCATGGATCCACACCACGGGTGGCGCAGGGGCGAACACCGGCACGTAGCCCATGCGCTCGCGCAGGCTCTTGCGATGGCGGCGGTCCGTGGCGAGCCGCCACAGCAGCACCGGGCCATAGACCAGGAGCGCCAGGGCGAACACCACCTGGTAGAGCGCCAGAGTCAACCAACCACGCCCACTGCGGCGTGGCGGCGGCTCGCTGCGATCGCGCGCCACGGCTCGCATCAGTCGAACGCCGGAGCGCAGCACTTCTTGTACTTGATGCCCGAACCACACGGGCAGACGTCGTTGCGCCCAGGCTTCGGCGCCCCGGGCGGCAACTTCGGCGGCGCCTTCGCCGCCGGGCGCGGTGCCGGCATCGGCATCGCTGGCGCCAACCGGCGGGCCGGGGGCGGCGCCGCGGCACTCGGCGCCGCCGGGGCGGGCGGGGTGCTGGCGGGCGGTGCCGCCGAGTCGCTGCCCATGGCCCCACCAGCACCTGGGCCGCCACCGGCCCCAACATCCGCCGGGCTGGCCGGCGGCTGGCCAGGACTTGCCGCGGGAGCGGCCGATTCCGGCGGCGGCGCCACCTCGACCAGCTGGATCTGCTGGCCGTCCGGAGTGATGCGCATCTGGAACTGCGCGCCCTGCCCCATGCGGTCGAGCACCTGCTGGGGAATCCGGCCTTCGGCCAGCAACCGCTGGAACAGTCCCTGCAGCTCTTCCTGGGTCGGCATGCGCGGCGGCGGCGGCGGCGCGGCTGGGGCCTGGCGCAACCGGCCGGTCAACAGGTCGCGGATCGTGTCGGTGGCCTCTTGCTTGTAGACGAAGCCGGTGACGTGGTCGGCGACCTCGTGCTTCAGCATCTGGAACTTCTCGAAGCCCTCCTTCTTGTACTCGTTCTTCGGGTCGATCTGAGCGTAACCGCGCAGGCCGATGCCGTTCTTCAGGACCTCCATCGCGTACAAGTGGTCCTTCCACTTGTGGTCGATGGTGTCGATCACGAGGTAGCGCAAGATCGGTGTCCAGTGCTCGCCGTACGCGACGCCGCGGGCGTCGTGCAGCTTCTCGACCCGCTCCATCACCCAGTCGAACAACTGGGCGCGCTCGACCTGTTCGAAGCCCTGCAGGTCCAGTTCGTCGCCGCAGCGGTGCTGCAGCCACTTGCGCAGTTCGGCGAAGTCGATCGGCTCGTCCTGGTTCGCCGAGCAGCGTTTGACCACCGGGTCGAGCACTTCCTCGAACATGCCGAGCACCTTCTCGCGCAAGCCCACCGACTCCAGCGCCTCCTGGCGCTGGGCGTAGACGAACTTGCGCTGCTTGTCCATCACCTCGTCGTACTCGATGAGGTTCTTGCGGATGTCGAAGTTGCGCTGCTCGACCTTCTTCTGCGCCTTGGCCAGGCCGCGGGTGACCATCGGGCTGTCGATCACCTCGCCGGCCTTCAGCCCCATCTTCTCCATCATGGTCTTCACCCAGTCGCGGGCGAAGATGCGCATCAGGTCGTCGTCGAACGACAGGAAGAACTTGGTCTCGCCGGGATCGCCCTGGCGACCGCAGCGACCGCGCAGCTGGTTGTCGATGCGCCGCGCCTCGTGGCGTTCGGTGCCGATCACGCACAGGCCGCCCAGGGCCAAGATCGCGTCGTGCTCCGCGCGACACTGCGCCTCGAGCTGGGCCAGGAGCGCCTTCGCCTCCTCTCCGTCCTCGGCGAGGCCGCGCTGCTTGCACTCGGTGCGCCACAGGGCACTGGCCTTGCCACCGAGCACGATGTCGGTGCCGCGACCCGCCATGTTGGTCGCGACGGTGACGGCGCCGCGGCGCCCGGCCTGCATCACGATCTCGGCCTCGCGCTCGTGCTGCTTGGCGTTCAACACGTTGTGTGGGATGCCGGCGGCCTTCAGCGCGTCCGAGATCGACTCGGACTTGGCGATCGAGGTGGTGCCGAGCAGCACCGGCCGCCCGCGCTGGTGCTGCTCCTTGATCTCGGCCACGATCGCATCGAGCTTGCTCTTGCCGTCCAGGTAGACCTGATCGTTGTGGTCCTTGCGCTGCATCGGCCGGTTGCTCGGGATCGCCACCACGTCGAGCCCGTAGATGCGCGCGAACTCGGCGGCCTCGGTCATCGCCGTGCCGGTCATGCCGCCCAGTTTGGCGAACATGCGGAAGTAGTTCTGCAGCGTGATGGTGGCCAGCGTGCGGTTCTCCTCGCGCGGCGGCAGCCCTTCCTTGGCCTCCACCGACTGGTGCAAGCCGTCGCTCCAGCGCCGGCCCGGCATCAGACGGCCGGTGAACTCGTCGACGATCACTACTTCGGGCGGCTCTTCCTGGCCGTCGGGGCCCTTCTTCTGCGCCACCACGTAGTGTTTGTCCTTCTCGTAGATGTGGTGGGCGCGCAGCGCCGTCTCGAGCAGGTGCGGCCACTCCATGTACGCCGGGTTGCTGTAGAAGCTGTCGACGCCGACCAGCTTCTCGGCGCGTTCGATGCCGACTTCGTTGAGCACGCACTGGTGCTCCTTGAGCTTGACCTCGAAGTGCTCGTCGACCTTGAGCTGGCGGGCGATGCGATCGGCGAGCAGGAAGCGTTCCGTGGTGCCTTCGCCTTCGCCGGAAATGATCAGCGGCGTGCGCGCTTCGTCGATCAGGATCGAGTCGACCTCGTCGACGATCGCGAAATTGAGCCGCTTCTGCACCTGGTCGTCACTGCGCCACTTCATGTTGTCGCGCAGGTAATCGAACCCGAACTCGTTGTTGGTACCGTAGGTGATGTCGCAGGCGTACTCGCTCTGACGGCTCTGCGGCGGCATCGACGACTGGATGGCACCGACCGTGAGCCCCAGATACTCGAACACCGGCGCCATCCAGTCGCGGTCGCGTTTGGCCAAGTAGTCGTTGACCGTGACCACGTAGACGCCCTTGCCGGACAGGGCGTTCAGCGCCGCGGGCAGGGTGGCCACCAGGGTCTTGCCTTCACCGGTCGACATCTCGGCGATCTTGCCGTGGTGCAGCACGGCGCCGCCGAGCAGCTGCACGTCGAAGTGCCGGATGCCCAGCGTGCGGCTCGCCGCCTCGCGGGTCAGGGCGAACATCTGCGGCATCACGTCGTCGAGGGTCTTCTGGCCCGACTGAACCTGCTGGCGCAGTTCGGCCACAGCCGACTTGACCTGCTCTCGAGACAGTCCCTTGGTCCATTCGGCAAGGGCATTGGTGGCCCGGATCATGGGCTGGTAGCCAGCCAGCACCCGCTGGTTGGCCGAACCGAACAGGCGCTGCAGGGACTTGCCGATGCGCGCCGGAAGCGAACCGAGATCGAACTTCATGACGAAACCTGGATACGAGAATGCAGTGGAGAAAACGGACAGCGGCAGCCACCCGACACGGCGGCACCGCGGACGCCACGAACGGGCGCCGGCCACGATGGCAGCGGCGACTCGGCCGCTGCGGCGCGCCGCTCAGGGCGCGCGGGCCGAGGGCCGGGCACCGGTGGCACGCGCGCAGCTGCGCAACGGCGGCACCGGGGCTCGCGTCCGGGCCGGCAGCGGCCGGCCACTCGGCTGCAGCGCCAAGCTCGAACGGGCGGCACTGGCCACCGCCGGCGGCTCGGCCGGTGTGGTGACCGAGGCGGCCCCGTGGGCAAAAGGTGTGGTGGCCGCGAGTGGCGCGCACAGCACCAACAGCAACGCCGCCGCCAGCCAGAGCGGCACCCCGCGGCGGGGCGCGGCACCGAGCGCCACCCACGGCACCCGCACCGAGCCCGCCGGAGCTGTACCGAGCCGACTCATCGCCGTCCCTCCCGCCGTGCCAGGACGCGATCGATGGCCTCGTGCAGCATGGCTTCGGGGAACGGCTTGCACAGGAACGCGTCGGCGTGCTGACGGTCGGCGGCCGAGACCCGCGCGGCGCTGTTGAGCAGCACCGGGATGTGGCTGGTGGCCGGATCGGCGCGCAGTTGGGCGAGCACCTGCAACCCGTCGAGCTCGGGCAGTTCGTAGTCGAGCAACAGCAGGTCGGGCTGCAGCTCCTGGGCCGCCAGGAGCCCGGCGCGGCCGTCGTAGACCTTCCAGGTGCGGAACCCGGCGCGCTGCAGCAACGCTTCCACAGCGCAGGCCAGATCCTCCTCGTCGTCGACGATCAAGCACAGGCCACGGCACGGCGGCGCGGCGCCGTGCTCCCCCGCCGCTGGCCCCCGACCACTCTGTTCGAGCACCCGGCGTCGCATCACCGCCGCGGTGTCGAAGCCAGCCGCGGTGAGAGCCTGTTCGATCTGCACCTTCAGGTCGCGGTTGAAGCGGCGCACCGCCAACCACTGCTCGTAGTCGGGGAAGTTCGGCTGGATCTCGAGCTGGTCGTGGGTGTCGACGCCGAAGTAGAACTCGCCCGGCACCAGGTGTTCCTGAAACACCAGCTTCATGAACGGGTAGTTGCGGTTGCCGAGGCGCAAGAGAAACCGCTGGCAACCACCGGCCGCGGGTCCGCTGGTTGGGCCAGCCTCGCGCTGGAAAGCCCGCAGCACAACATCGCCCACGGCATCGGCTGGCAGCCCCTGCAGCGGATCCTGGCCCGGGCGCACCGGCCGATCCACGCCGTAGGCCACCGCCTGGTAGACGGCCACGGCCTGCCGCAGCAGCGGGGCGGTCAACGCGGCCAGCTTCACCCCTGCCGCTCCTCGGACCGGGCGCCTGCCGACGGTCCCAGCGGCACGGCGCAAGCAGCGCCCGCCGCAACCGTTGGCGCGCTGCCACTCGGCGCGGCGCCGTGCGCGCTGCCGCGCAGCGCCGCAATCGTGGTGCCGGCAGCCGCGAGCAGGGCCTGCAGGTCGTCGACGATGCGCACCATCAACGCCGGGTCGGTGAACTGCGCCGTGCCCACCTGCACCGCCGAGGCGCCCGCGCACACGAATTCGAGCACGTCTTCGGCCGAACGGGCACCGCCGACGCCGAGGATCGGCAACTTCGTGGTGCGCGCACACTCGTAGACCATGCGCAGCGCCACGGGTTTGATCGCCGGCCCCGACAGCCCGCCGATGCCGCGCGACAGCACCGGCCGGCGCTTGCGCCAGTCGATGGCCATGCCGATCAGGGTGTTGATCGCGGTCAGCCCGTCGGCGCCGCCCTGCTCGGCCGCCCGGGCGATCAGACCGATGTCGGTGACGTTCGGCGACAGCTTGGCGAACACCGGCACAGTGGCGACCTGCTTCACCGCTCGCACGGCCTGTTCGGTGAGCCGCGGGTCCGTGGAGAACAACAGCTTGCCCTCCTGGACGTTCGGGCAGGAGAGGTTGACTTCGAGCGCGTCCACTCCGGCTGCCGAGAACCGCGCCGCGAGCTGCACGAACTCGGCGATCGACTCACCGCCGATGTTCACGATCAGCCGCGGGCCGCCGTTCTGCGCCAGCTGCCGCATCTTGGGCAGCGTTTCGGCCACGAAGTAGTCGACGCCCTTGTTCTCGAGGCCGATCGAATTGAGCATGCCGGCCGGCGTCTCGTGGATGCGCGGCGGCGGGTTGCCCGGACGCGGCTTGACGGTGACGGTCTTCGACACCAGCCCACCGACCCGGCCGAGGTCGCTGAACATGCGCCCCTCCCACCCGGAGCCGAACGTGCCCGAGGCACTGAGCACCGGGTTGGCGAGAGACAGGGAACCGAGTTGGGTGGTGAGCACGCAGCAGGGTGCGCCGCGACGGCGGGTTGGTGCCGACGCATCGGCCGCTGGCGGCGGCGAACCGTCGGGAAGAACGATCAGGGAAGGTCGATCAGGATACCCGAGCCGCGGCCGCCGCGCGATCCTCGCGCCACAGCAGCAAGAACAAGCCGATCGCACCGACCGTGATGCAGGAATCCGCGACGTTGAAGGCCGGGAAGTCCCAAGCCATCGGCCAAGTCCCGGTGAAGTGCAAGAAATCGCGCACGGTGCGGTCCTCGCGCACGAAGTTGTCGTAGAGGTTGCCGAGCGCGCCGGCGAGGATCAGCGACAGCACCACGGTCTGCAACCGCGCCGCACGCGCCGTTTTGCGCACGAACCAGAACAGCCCGACCACGGCGGCGGTGCGCAGCACCATCAGCGGCACGGTGCCGTTCGGGAACAGCCCCCAAATGGTGCCAGGGTTGCCCCACGCCACCAGTTCGAAGCGCACC
>JAEUHP010000282.1 GCA_016795295.1 Planctomycetota bacterium
AAAAAATGGAGCGGGTAGAGGGATTTGAACCCTCGACCCTCACGTTGGCAACGTGATGCTCTACCACTGAGCTACACCCGCTCGCGCGAACTGGAAACTGGAGAGAACCAACCACGGGCCAGGGCTGCGAAACCAGCGGCGCCGCCTGAGCGAACCACCTTCAGTTTCTGCAACCGCAGGTTGACCCCGCGATCGAGGCGGGGAAATGTAGGGACCCGAACCGTGGAAGTCAAGCGTCTCGATCCACTTCCCTCCCATCCTGGGACCAGCCCCGAAGCGGGCCTGGTTCCGCACCCGTCCCCTCTGCAGCTCGTGACCGGCCCCACCACCTTCCCCCAACTGCTCGACGGCCTCGCGGCCTTCGGCGAACGGGTCTACCTCCCGCGCGCCAGCAGCCAGGATCCAACCCCCACCCACTTCGCCGCGCTGCGGGCGCAGGTCGACCAGCTGGCGGCCGCGTTCCTTCAGCTCGGCTTGCGCCCGGGCGACCGCGTCGGCCTGTTCGCGGAGAACCGCCGCGAATGGTTGCTGGTCGACCTGGCGCTGGCCAGCCTCGGCGCGGTCGACGTGCCGCGCGGCGTCGACACCACGCCGGCCGAGCTGCGCTTCCTGCTGCAGCACAGCGGGGCGCGCTGGGTGGTCGCCGAGGACGACCGCCTCGCCGCCGAACTGCAGCGCGAGCCCCTGCCCGGCATCGAACGCATCGTGGTCATGCAGCCGGCGACCCAGGTGCCGGGAGCCGTGGCCCTGGGCGATCTGCTGCGCGGGCCAGGGGCCGAGCCGGCCGCTCTGCGTGCGGCGCGTGCGCGGGTGCAGCCGGACGACCTGCTGACCATCGTCTACACCAGTGGCACCACCGCCGAACCGAAGGGCGTGATGCTGAGCCACCGCAACGTGCTCACCAACGTCCGGCAGGTGCGCCAGGTGCTGCACATCACCGCCGAGGACTCGTTCCTGTCGGTGCTGCCGGCGTGGCACATGTACGAACGCATCATGGACTACCTGGCGCTCGCGACCGGCGCCCAGTTGGTCTACACCGACCGGCGTCGGATCAAGGAAGACCTGCAGGCGGTGGCGCCGACCGTGTTCGCCGCGGTGCCCCGCATCTGGGAGATGCTGCACGACGGCCTGTTGCAGCAGGTCGAAAAACTGCCCGGCCTGCGCGGCCAGTTGGCGCGGCGCGGCATCGCCGTGGCGCGCGCCGTGGGCAGCTGTCGGGCCGGCGCGGGCCAGCGCCTGTGCCACCCGGTGTTCGACCGGCTGGTCTACCGCAAGATCCTGGCGCGCTTCGGCGGGCGCCTGCGTCTGTGTGTGTCGGGCGGCGGCTCGCTGCCGCGCCACGTCGACGAACTGCTGCTGGGCCTCGGCCTGCCGCTGCTGAACGGCTACGGACTCACCGAGACCAGCCCGGTGGCGGCGGTGCGGCGCCCCGAACGCAACGCTCCCGGCCACATCGGCCCGCCGCTGCCCGAGACGCAGATCGAACCGCGGCGCGCGGACGGCACGCGTTGTGCTCCCGGCGAGACCGGTGTGCTGTGGATCCGCGGCCCGCAGGTGATGCGCGGCTACTACCGCAACGAAGCGCGTACCCAAGCCGTGCTGTCGGGCGACGGTTGGTTCGATTCGGGCGACCTCGGCCACGTCGACACCGAGGGTCGGGTGTGGATCACCGGCCGGCAGAAGGACACCATCGTGCTCGCCGGCGGCGAGAACGTCGAACCCGAGGTGGTCGAAGCGCTGGTCAAGACTTCGCCGCTGATCGACCAGGTGGTGGTATTGGGCCAGGACCAGAAGGCGCTGGGCGCGCTGCTGGTGCCGGCGCTGGAGGCCCTGCGTGCCCGGGTGCCCGAGGCCGAGTGGCAGGTGGCGGACGGGGTGCTGCGCAGCAAAGCCGTGCACCAGCTGCTGCGCGCCGAACTCGACCGGCTGCTGGTGCGCGAACGCGGCGCCAGGCCGTGCGAACGCATCGCGTCGTTCGCCGTGCTGGCGGAACCCCTTTCGGTGGAGAACGGCCTCCTGACGCAGACCTTGAAGGTGCGCCGGCACGTGGTGTTGCAGCGCCATCAGGCGCGGATCGCGGCGTTGTTCGCCTGACGCAGCGTCGCGGCCGCGCTGGCCGTCAAGCCGGCGGCAGCGGCCAGGGCAGGCAGCGCGGTGGCGCGGCGTCCTCGGCAGGCCCAAGGCGGGCCAGGACCGCGTGCAACCAGTCGCCGGCACCGCGGCAGGCGGTGGCCAGCTCGGCACCGCGCGCGAGTCGCGCGGCGATGGCACTCCCGAGCGCGCAGCCGGTGCCGCGCACCCGCCCGATCGGCAGCCGGGGTCGCCCAAAACTCTCGACGCCCTTGGTCCGGTGCAAGAGATCGACGCTGGTCGGACCGCGGCCGTGCCCACCCTTGTGCAGTACGGCGCCGGCACCGAGGCGGAGCAGGGCGTCGGCCGAACCGCCGAGCGCTTGCAGTTCGGGTTGGTTGGGCAGCACCAACGCCGCCCGGCCCAGCAGGTGCACGAGGTAGGCCTCGGGCAGTTCGGGGCCGAAACGCCAGCCGCCCGCGGTGGCGCCCAGCACCGGATCGACCAGCCATGGCGCCTCTGGCGCGAACTCGGCGAGCGCATTGGCGACTGCCGGGACCAGTGCTGGAGCACCCAGCAGGCCGATCTTGACCACCGCGACCGGCCCCTCGTCGGCCACCGCCCGAAGCGCCGCGCGCCAAATCGATTCCGCCACGGCATGCACGGCGCCAAAGCCGAAACGGTTCTGCACGGTCAGCGCCACGGCCACTGGCAGCGGCTGGCAGCCGTGCGCTGCGACCACCGTGGCGTCGAGCGTGAGTCCTGCGCCACCCACCGGGTCGATCCCGCCGAGCAGCAGCACCCGCGGCATCACGGCACGGTCACCGTGCGCACGAACAGCAGGCGACCGTCGACCGACACGCGCAGTTCTTGGGGCCCGCTGGGCTGGTTCGCGTCGACGCGCAGGGTCAGTTCGCGCGGCGTGCGCGTGCCCAGCAACGGCGCGCGGCCGCCGAGCGCCACTTCGATGGGCACGCCTTCGGGGAACACACCGCGCAGCGAAGCCCACTCGCCACGCGGCAACTGCACCGGGGCCTCCAGCACCACCGGTTGGCCGAGCAGCGACTGGCGCGCGAGGGACACATCGGCCGCCGTCAACACCCCGTCGCCGTCGGCGTCGAAGCTGCGTTCGCTCTCGCCCAGACGGCTGCACAAGCGGCGCAGGTCGAACACCGAGAGCGTGGCATCGCCATCGGCATCGCCTGGCAGTGCCCCCGTGACCAGCACATTGCCTTCGATCCGGCCGGTGCCGAGCACGCGCACCGACGGGCCAGGACCCGAACCCTCCGCGCGCAGCGACCAACTGCCCGCATCGACCACGGCCGTGGCGATCTCGGCCGTGCGCCCGCTCGGATCGGCCACCGCGGCAGCGGCCACCCGGAGGCTCGCGCTGGCACCCGCCGGCAGCCAGAGCGCATCGAGCGGCAGCCACGGATCGGCCGCCACCGTCGCGGCCAGACCCACCGGGCCCGCCACACGCCGTTCCTGGCCCCCGGCCACGGCGGCGAACACCGCCAAGTCCTGGACCCGCGCGGGTTCTCCTTGGCCGGCGAGCAGCAACCGCAGGCTTTCGACCTGCAGCGCGCGGCTGGTGCGGTTGTGCAGGGTGGCGCGCAGCAGGTCGTAGGGGCCGGGAGCCACTAGGCGCAGCGCCGGGTCCGGCGCGCTCACGCTGAGGCCGTCGTCGAGGCTCGACAGCAGGTCGAGTTGCAGCACCACGCCGTCTTCGGCGCCGCGCAGCGTGGTCTGGTAGGCCCCCACCGTGGTGGGGAAGTCGGTGGCGAACGACCACCCGCCGAGCACTGCCAGACCGCTGTTCGCCAGCACCACACTGCCGAGCGCATCCTGCTGGGTGCCGCCGAAGTAGCTGGCGTAGGCGAGGGTCGGCGGAGTGCCGGTCAGGTGCGCGGCGAAGCCGTCGAGGCTGCCGCCGCCGAACAGCGGCTGGAAAGCATTGGCGGTCACCGCGAGACCGCCGGCGGTTTCGCCGACGCACAGCACTTCGCTGCCGTGCACGGCGATGCCGCGCACTTGGTCGTCCCCTGGGCCACCGAGGTAGGTGGCATAGGGCAGCGAGGTGCCGGTGGCACCGAGTCGGAACACCACCCCGTCGTAGCGGCCCGCCAGCGCCGTTTGCACCGCGTTGGCAGTGGCCGGGAAGTTGGTCGACTTGCTGTAGCCGCCCACCCACACCGAGCTGTCCGCCGCCACGGCCACCGCGTTGGCGAGGTCGGAATCGAGCCCGCCGAGGTAGGTCGAGAACGAGGGGCCGGTGCCGGCCGCGTTCAAGCGCACCACCACCATGTCGACGCCACCGGCGTTGCTGGTGCGGTAGGCATTCGCGGTGACCGGGAAGTTGGCCGAAGCGGTCCAACCCGCCACCACCGGCAACCCGGTGTTGGGATCGATGGCCAGGCCGAGCAACACGTCGGGGGCGGCGCCGCCCAAGTAGGTCACGTAGCTGGCGCTGCGGCAATCGGCGGCGAGTTTGGCCACGAAGCCGTCGGTCTGCAGGTTCAGCGGCCCGCCGAGGTTTGGCTGCCAAGCGCCCGGCGTGGTCGGGAAGTTGCCCGAGTTGCTCCAGCCGGCGACCACCAAAGCACCCGCGGGATCCACGGCGATCGCTTCGGCGATGTCGTCGAACGAACCGCCGAGGTAGGTCGCGCCGAGCACGCTGGCGCCGTTCGCGGCGAGGCGCGCAGCGAACGCATCGCCGAGGTCGAGGATCGGGCTGGCCCCGGCGTAGTTCGGTCGGTACGCCCCCGCCGTGCCCGGCAAGTCGACCGAGTGCGTGAAGCCACACACCACCGGCTGCAGGCTCGCGGTCACATCGAGGCCGCGGATCTCGTCGCCGTCGCTGCCACCGAAGTAGGTCGCGAACTGCAGCGCACTGCCGTCCTCGGCGAGCCGTGCGACGAACCCATCGCGGCCACCGGTGGTGCGGTACGCCCCCGCCGTGGTCGGGAAGTCGCTCGAACCCGCCCAACCGGCGACCCACAAGCCGACGCCCGGGCGCCAGGTCACTGCGTTCACCGAATCGGTGCCGCCCCCGCCCAGGTAACTGCTCCAGACCACGCCGGGATCGACCGTGGCGGGCCAGGCTGGATCTCGTTCGGGTGCGGCGAAGCCGTAGCGGCAGGGCCCGAGCAGGCGGAACCGCACCGCCAACGGCACCCGCCCCTGCGGCGTCGTCTGCCACGCGAGGGGCGCGCGCTGCACCAGCTCCAGCGGTTCGGCGGCAGCTTGCTGGTGCGACGGCATGGCTGGCAGCGCGATGCGCAGGTTGCCTTCGGCGTCGAGCGACAGGCTGGTGGCGCCGCGCACTTCGGCGGCGAAGCCCGACAAGTCGGCCCCCGCGCGCAGTTCGAGGTCGTACTCGAACGCACCCCGGTCGCCCGCCGGCCGCGGCCGGAACACGGCATCGATGCCGGGCTGGATGTCGACGAGGCGGACTTCGCCGTAGGCCGGCAGGTCGCGGCGGTGCCGTGCAGTGGGACCGACCAGGAAGTGGTGTTGGCCCGGCAGTGGCTGGTGGGCCTCGAGGCGCTGGGCGCAACCGGAGAAGCGGGTCTGCACCACCACGCCCTGCACTTCGTCCGCGCCGGCGGCGGCCGCGCCGTGGCCCAGGGCCAGTGCCGCGGCACTCCGGAGCCCGCGCGCGGGCCAGCGCCGCAGGGCCACCGTGAAGCCATCTTCGTGCAGCCAAGCAGGGGTGTCCCCGAGCACGCCGTAGCGAACGGCAGGGTCCCACTGGCCTTGGTTGGGCACGAAGCGCACCGCCTGCAGGGCCTGCGGCAGGCTGCGGCTCGCCGGCTCGGGAATGGCACCCACGGGAGCCCTCGAGGGGTTCGTGCTCTGGGCCATGGCCCAGACCATGGCTCCCGCCAAGGTGAGCCCAGCTAGAACGGGGAACGCTCGCATCGCGATCCCCCTAGCATAGTCCATGGGCCGAGGAAACGCGTGCCGGGTCTTGGTGGACCGGTTTGGCAGTGTGCGTGGCCTCCCCCATGCTCCGCCCCCCCGTCTCAGGCCATGCTGCCCACCGTCATCCGCGCGGCCGAAACAAGAACCCGGTGTGGGCGCTGCTGCGCCACTTGTCCGCGACTTTGCGCGCCCAGCGCATGGCTTCGGTGACCGGCAGCAGCACGGCGCCATCGGGCACCGGCAGCCAGACCGCTTGCTCGGCATGTTCGGCGACCAAACGGTCGAACTCTTCGATGTTCTCGGCGGCGGCCAGGCGCTCGAGCAAGCGCTGGTCGACCAGGGCCGCTCCGGACTGGCAGTACTGCCGAGTGCGCCCGAGCAAGTCGTCGGTGCTGACTTCGAACAGGTCGGCGAGTGCCACCAAGTCCTCCCCGGTGGGGAACCGGTTGCCGCTCTCCCATCGGGAGATCGCGGATTCGTGTACGGCGAGCCGTTTGGCCACCTGGTCCTGGGTGTACCCGCGCTTGGCGCGCAACTCGCGCAGGCGAGCCGCCAAGTGTTGGGCCAGGGGCCGGGGCGTCGAATCCTCAGGCAGGTCGCTCGGTTGGGTCACGGGTTCGGCAGGGCTTGCGCCCTCCTCTACGCCAGAAGCATCGCGGGCAGCTCGCCGAAGCGAAAGTCCCTGCCGGCGTCCCGAAGATGCCGCGCCAGGACCCGTGTTCTAGCTCACCCCCATCGTCCAGTTGCGCAAAAATCTTGACGGAATGGCAAGTCCAGGTTCCATTGTCTGTGCACCCCTGGCGAGAAGAACCCACACCATGGACGAACCCCACAAGCTGCTCCCGATCGCCTACCGCTCGGCGTCGCGTGTTCTGCGCAATCCCCTACTGGCCGAAGAAGCCGGTGAGCGGGCGGTGCACCTGCTGGTGCTGGCGGTGCTGGACGGCACTCCGCCCCACCATCCCGCGGCGTGGATCCGGGTCGTGGCGCGGCGCTCCGCCCTGGCGCTGTTGCGGTCCGACTGGGTCCGCACCCCGGCCTTGGACCCTGAGGTGATGGCCGGGGTGCAGGCTCCCTACCGCCAGAGCCGCCACTTCGAAGCCAGCTTGGTGCGCGAACGGGTGGAACCGCGTCTGGCCCCGCGGCAGCGAGCGGCGCTGGACGCCGCCCTCACCACCAGCACCACGCGGGATGCCGCGCGCTGTGCCGGCATGCAGCCCCGCGACTTCCGGCGGCACCTGGCGCGCATCCAGAAGAAAGCCCGCGAAGCGTTCGCCGAGGGGTTGCCCGACGACCCGTTCGCGGACGACGCCGGCGTGCAGTTCCGCCTGCCGTCGTGACTGGGACGCTGGCGTCCAGCGGCGGGAACCGCCCCGGGACACTGGCGCCGCCGCGCCCGCGGCGGGATGGTCTGGGCACCCTCATGCTCCGACCCGCCGTCGTTTCTCTCCTGCTGTCGGCCGTGGCCACAGCCCAAGCACCCGCGGCCCAGAACCAGGGCCCGGGCTACACCGACACACCCGTGCTGCCGAACGGCTGGCGCGTGCACGACGCGGCGCGGCCGCGGCCGCGCGTGGTCGATCCCGGCCCCGCACCGAGCCAGCCGGTGCCGGCCCCAGCCGACGCCGTGGTGCTGTTCGACGGCCGCAACCTCGATGCCTTCACCGGCCGCGACGGCAAAGCGCAGTGGGCGTTGGTCGAAGGGGCCATGGAGAGCAACCGCACCGGGGACCTCGAAACCAAGGCCCACTTCGGCGACTGCCAGGTGCACCTCGAATGGGCCACGCCCGCCGTGGTCAAGGGCGAGTCGCAGGGCCGCGGCAACAGCGGCGTGTTCTTCTTCGGCCGCTACGAAGTGCAAGTGCTCGACAGCTACGACAACCCGACCTACGCCGACGGCCAGGCCGCGGCGCTCTACGGCCAGACGCCGCCGCTGGTGAACGCGTGCCGCAAACCCGGCGAGTGGCAGACCTACGACCTGGTGTTCCGCGCCCCGCGCTTCGCCGCAGACGGTGCGCTGCGCGAACCGGCGCGCGTCACCGTGGTGCACAACGGCATCCTGGTGCACCACGACCAGCCGATGTTCGGCGCCACCGCGCACCGCGCCCTGCCGAGCTACCGAGCGCACGCGGCGAAGGGGCCGATCAAGCTGCAGGACCACGGCGACCCGGTCCGTTTCCGCAATTTCTGGGTGCGCGAACTCGATCTCGACCGCAGCGCCGACGCCGCACCTGCGCCAGCGAGCCAGCCGGCAGAAACGCCGGGCAAGTGAGCCCGAGGTCGCTGGAATTTGCCGGGGCGACGCCTTCCCGGTAGAGTGCGAGTACGGTGCGCCCGCGGCGCCGTGCACCGCAATGCAAGCCAACCTCTCGGCACCGACTTCCCTTCGCTCCGCCTACCGCGACCGGGTGCGCTTGCTCGCCACCCTGCTGCTGCCTGCCGTGGCCCTTGGTGCTCTGCTGCGCGTTCTGCTCTACAGCCAGTTCCACGACGATGCGTTCCGCACCGGCCACCTGCTCGGTGCGCTGGCCATGGGGGTGGTCTACGACTTGGTGGCGTGGCCGCTCGCCTTGACCCCGGTGTGGCTGGCGCTCGCGCTGCTGCGGTGCGGCTGGCTCGGCCGCCCCATGGTCCGTGTGCCGCTGCTCGCCGCGGCCATCGCCGGCCTAGTGTTCCACTCGGCCGCGGAGTACTACTTCTTCGAAGAGTTCAACGCGCGCTACAACCACATTGCGCTCGACTACCTGCTGTTCCCGCGCGAAGTCTTCGTCAACATCTGGGACAGCTACAACGTGCCGGCGGTGCTCGGCGCGGCCGTGGGCCTCGCCGCGCTGCTCGCCTGGCCGATCCACCGCGCCACCCGCACGCTGCAGTTCGGGCCGCTCGGCTTTCGGTGGCGTGCCTTGTGGCTCGTGCTGGTCGGCCTCGCCACTCTAGCCGGGCTCGGCGCCTGGCTGCCCGACAGCATCAGCCAGAACCGCATCACCAACGAAGTCGCGCACAACGGCCTCGGCCAGCTGTGGCGCGCGTTCTGGACCGCACACCTCGACTTCGAAGCCTACTACCACACACTGCCGACCGCCGAGGCCCGGCGCCGCGCCGCCCAGGTGCTCGGTTTCCCGGAGCCGAGCCAGAGCAACCTCGAGGCTCCGGCCGGCGCGTTCCGCCAGCAGCGCCGCTTCGCCCCGGCGGTGCCGGACGCGGGCTACGACGTGGTGGTGATCCTGGAGGAAAGTTTCGGCTCGGAGTTCATCGGCGTGCTCGGCCACCCCGAGCGGCGCACCTCGCCGGGCTTCGACCGCTGGAGCCGGGAAGGGCTGCTGCTGACCAACCTGACCGCCACCGGCAACCGCACGGTGCGCGGCATGGAAGGGGTGCTGTGCTCGTTCCCGCCGCTGCCGGGGGACTCGGTGGTCAAGCGCGACCACTCCGACCACGTCGCCTCACTGGCGCGCGTGATGCAGCAAAAGGGCGCCGAGACGGCGTTCTTCTACGGCGGCTTCGGCATCTTCGACAGCATGAAGTCGTTCATGACCCGGAACGGCTACCAGGAATTCGTCGAACAGCCGGACTACCCCAAGGATGCGTTCCGCACCATCTGGGGGGTCGCCGATGAATGGGTGCTGGGCAAAATGCTCGAACGGCAGAAGCAGGCGCGCCAGCAAGGCAAGCGCTACTGCTACACCGCGCTGACGGTCAGCAACCACAAGCCCTACTACATCCCGCGCGGCCGCATCCAGGAACTGACCGAGAAGCCGAGCCGTTCGAACGCCGTCGCCTATGCCGACTGGGCGCTCGCCGACTACCTCGACAAAGCCCGCGCCGCCGGGCTGCTCGAACACACGGTGGTGCTCGCAGTCGGCGACCATGGCGCGCGCGTCTACGGCGCCGAAGAGATCCCGACGCCGAGCTACCGCATCCCAGCGCTGTTCTTGCACCCGGACCCGAAGTGGCGCGGCCAACGCCTGGAGCGGCTCTGCTCCCAGGTCGATCTGCTGCCGACGCTGCTGTCGCTGGCCGGCATCGAGTTCGAGGCGCCGTTCTTCGGCCGCGACCTGCTCGGCCTGCCGGACGCGGGCGGCCGCGCGTTCGTGCAGCACAACCGCAGCGTCGGCATGCTCACCGACGAAGCCCTGGTGATCCTCGGCTTGCAGAAGCGCATCTACTACTACACGCGTTCGGGGCGCGGCAGCGACGCGTTCCATCGCGTGGCGGAGGGCAAGGTCACCGCCGACCTGCGCGAACTGGCCAAGGACGTGACCAGCGTGTTCCAGACCGCCTACGAGCTCTACACCAACGAGCAGTTTCAGCTCCTCGACCTTGCACCACCGGCCGGGGCCGGTGCGAGCCCCGCGCGGCCGCCGAACGCGCGGTAGAGCAAGAGGGCCGTGAGCCAGCAGCACAACCACGACCACAGGTTGTGCGAAGCGAAGTGCGCGCCGCGCACCTGCTGGCCGAAGCCGAACAGGAGCCCGAGCCCGGCCCCGGGCCACAGCCATCGAGCGGGCCGCTGGCAACCGAGCGCGCGCGCCGCGAAGTAGAGGCACAGTACGCCAAAGCCGGTCGCCGCGTGGGCGGCCGGGAAACACTGGCCGTAGCGCCCCTTCACCGCCACCGCGGGCGCGAAGTCGAACAACCGCGTCCATGGCACCTGGCCGCCAAACGTCTCGATCTGCCAAGGGCAGTGGCGGCGGGTCAGCGCCTTGAGGGCCGCCACCAGACCAGGGGACAGGCCGAGGCACAGCATCACGTAGGTGCAGACCCGGCGGTAGGCGCGCCAGGGTGCGTGCCGGAACCCGCCCAGAAACACCAGCAGCGGCACCGCACCGAGCACCCACACCGAGTATTTGCCCCCCTTGTGCACCACGGTGCTGGCCCAGAAGTTCTCCAGCCACGGCCACGCCCGCAGCTGCCGGTCGTAGAACGGCTCCGAGCACCAGAGGTCGAGGTCGGTGATTTCGAACGGCAGGGTGACCAGCACGAACCCGGCGAGTGGCCAGTACAGATGACGGCGCCAAAACAACGCGTCGAACTCGGGGGATGGGGTCAAGCCATGCTAGCTGAGCGAAGCCATGGCCGTGCTGCAACCTGTAGAACCTGGCGGCAGTCGGCCGCCGCGCGCCGAGCCAGCCCAGCACGTCTGCCCCGGCCCAACCCAGCCGAGCCGACCACCACCAACAGCACCAGCGCGCAGCAGAGCGCCGTCCGGAAGCAATCAGCCTGCAGGCCGTGCGGAGTGGCTCGCGCGGCGCCGCGGCCGAACCGCCGCGCCTTCGTGCTCCCACACCAACAGCCACAGAGCCAACAACTGCAGCGGGAAACCACCGGCCGGCACCCCACCCAGAGCCCACCACGACAACACGTCGTTGCCGACCAGCGCCGCAAACAACCCGAAGCCGAGCCAGCGGTGCCACCGCCACGAGCGCCACGGCTCGGGGGCACCCCGGGCCGCAACCCAAAACGCCAATCCCGCCACCACGAACGGCGGGGTCAAGACCACGCCCGCGACCTGCAGGCGCAAACTGCCCGACACCAAGAGCAACATGGCCACCAAGCCGGCGGCGTAGGACCGGCTCAGCGTCGCACGGCGCCGGCGGCGCACCAGCAGCCCCGCGCCGACCAGACTGCCGAGCAGCAGCCACGGCGAGCGGCACCAGCGCCCCAGAACCCGGAACCAACCGAGCTCGGCGTCGAGCTCCGCTTGCACGGCAACGGGCAGCGCCAACCCCAGCGTCGCGGCCGCCTGCTGCAATTGTGTTGCCAGGGCTTTGGACCAGACCCGGTCGGGTTGGCGGGCCAGAGCCTGCAGTTCGCGCTCCCGCTGCGCTGGGCTGTTGGTGCCGAGCAGCAACCGCACGCCCTGCAGAACCCCGTGCTGCCCGGACGGCGCGGGCCCGCGCAGCGCCTCCGGCGCTTCGACTCCGGCCAGCACCCATGCCGGGAAGCAGTGCGGTCCAGACGCCTGCAGGCCGTCGGGCCCGGCGAGCCGTTGCAGCGCACTGGCGGCCTCCGGCATGGCCCACCACGCCGCCGTCAGCCAATCGGCGGATGCGCGGCGCAAAGAACCGACGGCGGCCCGTTCGGCAGCTTGCAGGCCCTCCTGCACGGCACGGTGCCAAGCGGCGAGCGGCAACGGTTGCAGGTCGGAGCCGGAGTCCAACTGCAACAGCCACAGGAACGTGCTGAGCCGGCGCTCGCGGCCGCTGGCAACGGTTTCCCCACACCCGCTCGCCGCCGTGCCGAGCCAGACGCGCTGGGCCGTGCGCAAAGGCCGGCGGTCGAACCGCCCGTCCACGCCGCAGCGCAGCCAGTTGCGGCCCTCGACGCGCACGCCGTGCTGGTCGAGCAGCACCTGCCCGCGCAGCTCGGCTCGGTACTGCCCAAACCGTGGGTCCGCGGGCATCTCCACCAGCGCGCCATCGCGCAGCGGCCGTTCCTGCTCATGGCGCAGCGCGTCGTCTTCCCAGTGTTCGCGCACCGACAGCCACGGCGTGTCCGGCAACCAGCCCTGCAAGCGCAGCTGCACCGGTTCGCCGATGCGCGCTGGGGTCGCCACCTGGCCCAGCAACTGCGGCGTGGGCTCCGCGTCGTCGAAACGCAGCAACGCGCCCCGCACCACCAGGGACTGCGGGTCACCACTCCCGGCGGCCGCCAGCACCTGCTGCCGCCAGGCCATGCCGCCCTGGGTGGTGGTGGCATCGGCCCACGGCAGCGGTGGTGCCGCCGGCACCTGCAGCCAAGCCCACTGGCGCCACAGCATCGCGGTCGCTTCGCCTTCGAGCACCGAACGATCGAGTGCGGTGGCCACGTCGCGGACCTGGTCGACGGCGGGCCCCAGGGCCCGGCCGATCAGGTTCGCGTAGGGCAGTTGGCGGGCGAGCGCCCACCAACCCGGCAGGTCGTCCCCGGTGGGCACCTCGGTGCCGAGCCAGCGCTGCAGCGTGGGCACGATCTGCGCCTGTGCACCGGGCAGAGCCTGCCCAGGCGCTTGGGCAGCCGCCACCAACCAGTCGACGCGAGCCGCCAGGCGCTCGGCGATGGGTAGCGCCTGCCAAGCCTGCCATGCCGCCGCGAGCGGGCCCGCCGCTGCGGCCACTGCGGCGACGGACGGTGCCAGCGGATCGCTGCCCGGCAGTTCGGCGCAGCCCGAGCAGGCCGGCAGGCCGCTCAACACACTGAGGATCCGACCGGCCACCACCCGTTGCCAGGCCGGCAGCGAGGTTTGCCCGGCGAGCCGCGCCATGGCCGCCTCGACCGCGGGGCTCCACCACGTGTCGTGGTCGGCACCGTGCCACACCCACGGGAACTCGTGCCGAGCCGCGGCGGCGCCCGCGGCCAGCTGGTTGCTGCAACTCAGCACCAACCGCTCGAGCAGGGCGACGCGTTCGGCGTCGGCGAGTTCGGCGACCACCAGGCGCGCGCGCGACACCACCAAGGCGGCGTGCAAGGCCCTGGTCGGCACGTGGCTGCGCAGATCCAGAAGCGCCAGTGGCAGCAGGGCCGAGGCGGCGAAGTCTGGGGCCTCCCGGTCGGGAAGGAAACACTGCGCACGCAGCAGCTCGTAGGCGTAGGTGCTGCGCACTTCGACGCCGTCGGCGAAGACCACGCCACTGCTGCGCTCGTAGCGCTCGGCGTGGCCCAGTGCCACCGCGGCGAGTTCGCCTGCGGCGCGGCGGTCGCCAGCCAGCCAGCGCTCCGCCGCGAGGTCGTTGTGGCTGCGCAACAGCACCAGTTCGGCCCGCTGCTGCTCCCGTTCGCGCAAGGGATGGACTCGGCCGAGGTCCTGCACCGCGGCAACCGCCGCCGCCGGGCGGCCGTCGGCGCACAGCCGCTCGGCAGCCGCCAGCAGTTCGCCGCGCCGCAGCGACGGCAGCCACAGCTGGACGGCCAGCAACGTGGCGCAGACCGCCAACAGGGCCAGACCGAGCCCGCGAGCCCGGCGGCGGAGCGCTGCGGCCAGCACCGGCAGTGGCCCCGGTGGCCGGGCGGCGACGGGGTGTCCCGAGGCGAAGCGCTCCAGGTCCTCGGCGAAGGCCAGTGCCGTGGCGTAGCGGTCTTCCGGCCGCTTGCGCAACGCCTTCAGACTGATTGCCGCCAGCGCGCCAGGAATGCGCGGGTCGAGGCGCTGCGGGGCGATGGGCTCGTCTTCGAGGATCGCCCGGATGGTCTCGTGCAGCGGCTTGCCGGCGAACGGACCGCGGCCGGTCAGCAGTTCGTAGAGCAACGCGCCCAGGGCCCAGACGTCACTCGCCTCGCCGATGCGGTCGCCCTGCCCACTCGCCTGTTCCGGGCTCATGTACGCCGGGGTGCCCAGCAACTCCCCGGTCATGGTGCGCGTGCCGGCCGCCGCGCTGTCGCGTGCCAGCCCGAAGTCGACCACGAAGGCGTCGCCCTGGGCGTCGAGCAGCACGTTCTGCGGCTTCAGATCGCGGTGCACGATGCCTTGCGCATGGGCATGCACCACGGCCGAAGCCACCTGCCGCACCGTGCGCACCGCTCGCGATGGCAGGAACCGGCGCACGCGCGCCAGTTCGTCGGCGAGCGTGCCGCCGTCGATCAGGTCCATCGCGAACCACAGCGTGCCGTCCTCGCTCTCGCCCAGGTCGTGCACCGAGACGATGTGGCGGTGGCGCAGCCGCGCCAGACTGCGCGCTTCGGCGCGGAATCGGCGCAGGGCCGCGCCGAACACCAAGTCTCCGGGGCGCAGGACCTTGACCGCCACATCGCGGCCGAGCGAACGCTGGTGGGCGCGGTAGACCACCCCCATGCCACCGCGCCCCACCTCGCCGAGCAGTTGGTAGTCGTCCGGCAGGCGCGGTGCGGGCAGTTCGGAGCTGCCCACCTCGGCCTCCTCCCCGAGGCTCAGGTCGAGCGCCTGCAGCGCCCTGACGGCTGCTGCGACCTCGGCCGTCGTCACCTCGAAGCGGGCCGCGAACGCCGCCGGGGCGATGGCTGCGCCGGCAGCCAGGGCCGCGGCCAGTTCCTCGCCCAGACGGCCGAGCCGTTCGTCGCGATCGCTGCTCATCGATCGCGCTCCGGGCCGAGTTGCTGGCCGAGCTGCACCGTGGCGCGCCCCAGAGTGCGGCGCACCGAGGAGGGGCTGCTGCCGAGGCGTTCGGCGATCGCCTCGACCGAGAGGCCTTCGAAGTGGCGCAGCAGGATCGCTTCCCGCAGGTCCTCGGGCAGCTGCGCGATGGCGTTGGCCAAGCGCTCGCGTTCGTCGCGACGCACCAGGCTGGTCGCGGGGCCGTGGCCGCTGCGCTGCAGTTCGCGGAGCACTGCGGTGACCTGGCGCTCCTCGCGCTCGAGGTCGCGACGCCGTGCCCGGTGGAACGCCGCGAGGTCGCGGATGCGGTTCTCGGCAATGGCGCACAGCCACTGCAGGAAACTGCGGTCGGGCACCTGGGTCGCTTCGGGATCGAAGCGTCCGAGGTCCCGATGGGCATGGGTGAACACCTCCTGGAGCACGTCGGCGGCGTCCAACCGCGCGCGCAGCTTGCCGCCGAGCCGCAATTGGATGAACAGCAGCAGGCGGTCGGCCGCCCGGGCGAACAGCCGGTCCGCGGCTTCGCGGTCGCCGTGCACGGCCCGGCGCATCAGGGGCAAGAGGGAGGAGCTGGGGTCCATGCAGCTACCAGAGGCAGCGCGCCGCCGGGCCACCAAGAATCTGCCGAAAACTGCCCCGAACCGTCACCCGCCGGGCACGCCGTGCACCAGTTCGCAGGCTTCGTACACCGGCCCTTCCATGCAGGTCCGCGAATAGGGCCAGCCCTTGAAGCGTTCGCCCTGCACTTCCACCGTGCAGCCATTGCACACGCCGTAGCCGCAAGCCATGTAGGTCTCGAGTGACAGGAAGCAGCGCAGGCCGGCGCGCGCGCACAGGGCCGCGACCGCGTGCATCATGCGGTCGGGGCCGCAGCAGAACACCACGTCACCGGGGCGCACTTCGCCGCGGGCCAACAGGTCCGCCAACAGGTCGGTGACCAGACCGCGAAAGCCGAAACTGCCGTCGTCGGTGGCGGCGAACACGCGCGCCGTGCTCTGCACGTCTTCGAGCCCGGCCAGGGCGAGGCGGTTGCGCCCGCCGAACAGGAGCCGCAGGTCGCGCCCTGCGGCCCGCGCCGCCCGCGCCAGCAGCAGGAACGGTGCCAAGCCAACCCCGCCGGCTATGCACACCGGATCGGCGATGTCCTGCGGGAACGGCTGGCCGAGCGGCCCATTGAGCACGATGCCTTCGCCTGGCGCCTGGTCGAGCAGCGCACGGGTGCCCTCGCCCACGCCCTTCACCAGGAAACTCCCCCACGAGCCGTCGGCCGCGCGGTCGTAGAGCGAGAACGGCCGCGGCAGCTGCACCGGCCAACGGCGTTCGGTGCGCAGCATGAAGAACTGCCCCGGCAGGGTCGCCGGAATCGGGCCGTCGACCTCGACCGCGAACGAACCGCCGCCCAGGTCGCGGTGGCGGCGCAGGGTGTGCACTCGGGTCTGCATGCCGTCGGACCATACCAAAGGCGCGGCTCGGCCCACACCGGGAACCACTTCGCCACGCCGACCAAGCCCAGGGGCGCTGCAGATTTGCCAGACAATCGGTCACCACGGCGCGGCGCGGGACACAGTAGCGCGTGCACCCACCTACCATCACCATCGGTTGCGGCATGGCGCTCGGCGTGGACGCCATCCCGGTCCTGGTCGAAGCCACCACCCGCCCCGCGGGCGACGGCACGCCCCGTCTGCTCGGCCTCGTCGACGCCTGCGTGCGCGAAGCCTACCACCGCGTGCTGCAGGCCTTCTGCGCCCTGGACCTGCCGGGTCCGCGCGGCGTGATCACCGTGAACTTCGCTCCCGCGGCGCTGCGCAAACACGGCAGCGGGTTCGACCTGCCCCTGGCGCTGGCGCTCGCCGGCGCTGCGGGCCTCTACCCGGCCCAGCGCGCCGAACGGCTGTTCGCGTTCGGCGAACTGAGCCTGCAGGGTCGGGTGTTGCCGGCGCGTGGCGCCGTCGGCGTCGCCCTGGCCGCACGCGCTCATGGCGCCACTGCGCTGTTGTGCAGTCCCGCCGACGCCAGCGCCTGCGCGGTGGTCGCGGGCTTGCCGATCCACCCGGCCGAAACGCTCGCCGACGCGGTGTACTGGCTGGCCGGCCGGCGCGAACTGCCCCCACCGGCGGCACCGGTGCCGGCGCCCCAGAAGGTGCCGCCGGACTTGGCCGACCTGCGCGGCCACGACACGCCCAAGCGCGCCCTGGCGGTGGCGGCCGCCGGTGGCCACAACCTGCTGTTCTGCGGCCCCCCCGGCACCGGCAAGAGTGCGCTGCTGCGGCGTTTGCCCGGCATCTTGCCGCCGGCCTCCGCCGAACAGCAGCTCGAGATCCTGCAGGTGCACGCCGCCGCGGGCCTGCTGTTGCCGGCACCGGGACAGCGCCCGCTGCGCGCGCCACACCACACCAGTTCGACCACCAGCCTGCTGGGCGGGGGCGCCGACGTGCGCCCCGGCGAAGTCACCCTGGCGCACTGCGGCGTGTTGTTCCTCGACGAACTGCCGGAGTTCCGCCGCGACGCCCTCGAGGCCCTGCGCCAGCCGCTCGAAGACGGCGTGGTCACCGTCGGGCGTGCGCGGCAGACGGTGCGCATGCCGGCGCGTTTTCTGCTGGTCGCAGCCATGAACCCGTGTCCGTGTGGGTATCTGGGCCACCCGCAGCGACCGTGCCTGTGCCCGCCCCCCGCCGTGCTGCGCTACCGCGGCCGCCTGTCGGGGCCGCTCCTCGACCGCCTCGACCTGCAGGTCGAAGTGCCGGCCCTGCCGCCGGAAGTGCTGCGTGCGCCGCCCGACCCCGGCGGCAGCACCACAACACTCGCCGGCCGCGTGCAGCAGGCGCACGCGCGGCAGCGCTGGCGCTGCCGCGACGGCGTGTTCGTGGCCAATGCACAGCTCAGCGACCAAGCGCTGCTGCACGCCTGCGCCGCGGACGAACGGGCGCTGAGCGCGCTCGACCACGTGTTGCGCACCCACCGGCAGAGCGGCCGCACCCGAGTGCGGCTGTTGCGGCTGGCGCGCACCCTGGCCGACCTCGACGACCGCGACGAAGTCGCCGAGCTCGACGTGCTGGAAGCGGCGGCGTTGCGCGGCCTGGGCAGCCCCTTGCAGCGGGTGTGACGCGCCGCCGCCGAACGCGCCGCAGGCCGCCGCTCGCTCAGCCCTTCGGCAGCAAGGCCCGCAGCCGTTCACGCCGCGCTGGGTCTTCCACCCAGCGGAAGTAGACGCGCTCCAGGGCTTGCCACACCCCAGCCACTTCGGCCGGTGGCCTTTGGCCCGGCGCCGCCAGGTAGGCGTCGAGCCAAGCCGGCAAGTCGGTCGCCTCGACCCCAGGCTGCCCCAAGAGCCGCGCCATGACCGCCGGGTCCCAACGCACCACGGTGCAAGCCGTGCCGTCGATGCTGAGTCGCAGGAACGGCAGCGCCGCAGTCAGCTCTGGCCAGTCGAACAAGAACAGATGCACGCGCTGGGTCGTCAGCGCGTAGTCGGTGGCCGCAGCGGAGCGGAAAATGCCTTTCTCGTGGCCCACGTGGCCGCGCTCGACCAGCACCTGGCGCGCCAGATGACGATCGGTCAGTCCGGTGACCGCTTCCAGTGCGTAGTCGACCTTGGCCTCGTAGACCAGCATCGCCTGCGTGCCGGAGAACGCCACGCGCACCGGCACACCGCCCGTGGCCACCGGCCCACCGAGCAGGGTGCCGAGCCGCCGGCCGACCTTGCGGATCGCTTCGGTCCGAGCGCGTGGATACTGGGCATGCTCGTCGGCGATGCCGCGCACCGTCTGCCCGACCACGCCGAGATCGCTGCGTTCGTGCCAAGCGAACGTGCCGCCGACCACCACCGCGGCGGTGAGCCAGCGCGCCCCCTTGCCCGGCAGCTGCGCCACCAGGTCCTCGGCCAGCAAGTAGAGGATCGGCACCACCGGCAGGCAGAACCGCGCGAACATGAAGTCGCCGCCGACCCACACCACGAAGCCCAGGTAGGCGAGCGCCATCAGAGCGAGCCGCTCCCGACCCGTCCCCCGCCGCCAGCAGCACAGCACCGGCAGCAGCGCCGCGATCGGCCACAGCACCCAGTAGCTGCCGAGGAACAGCTGCACGTAGAACCAGCCCTGTCCCGGATACGGGTCGCTCGCGGACTTGGCGTAGAAGGTGTTCGGCAGCCAATCGCCGTAGTAGGCGTGCCGCCAGAGCAAGAACGGCAAGAACAAACCGAGGCCTGGCAGTGCCGCGCCGAAGGCCGCTCCGACGCGCCGCTGCCGCAGGGACGCACCGAGCGCAAACCACCCCACCAGCCCGAGCCACAGGGCCCCGTCGGGCCGCAGCAGAGCGGCGACCACGGCCCACAGCGCCGCGCCCAAGAAGTCGCGCCCGCTCGCGGCGCGCCGCAGCGCCAACGCCGTGCCGGTCGTCGCCAGCACGAAGGCCGAGGTCTCGAGGCCACAGGTGGCGAAGTCGCTCAGGTGGTGGTGGCCGAGCACGGCCAGCGCCGCCACCGGCAACACCGCACCGCGCCCTGCCGGACCGCGGCACGCGGCCCACCCCAGGAGCCCCACCGTGGCGGCAAAGCTCAGGGCACCGAGCACCTGCGCCGCGCCGGGCAGGTCCGCCCCGAACCAACCGCAGGCGGCCAAGAGCCACACCCACAGCGGGTTCGAGTAGCCCTCGACGCGTTCGCCCGGGTTGAACACCAGCCCATGGCCGGCCAACCACTGCTCGGCATAGCGGAACGACACGAACGCATCGTCGCACAGCCACGGATCGAACCAGGCCCAGCGCAAGGCCACGGCGGCCAGCAAGAGCACGGCGGTGATCGCCCACCGGCCATCGGCACGCCCGGGCCCCGCAGCCGTCATTTGAGCACCGCCTCGAACGCAGCGCGCCGCGCCGGATCGTCGTTGTGGTCGAAATAGAACCGGCACAGCGCCGCGTAGTCGGTGCGCACCTGTTCGCGGTCGCGGTTCTGGATGCCCGCCAGGTACTCGTCGATGCGCGCCGGCACGTCGGCACAGGCGATGTTCGGATCCCGCGCGCGCAGCGCCGCCAGCAGCGCCCCGTCCCAGCGCAACAGCCGGGCAGGGATCACCGGGAACTGCAGATCACGCCACGCATCGGTCAGATCGCCGCTGCGGTAGTCGAGATCGAAGCTGATCTGCACGCCGCGTTCGTGCGTCAAGTAGTGCAGCGCCGAACGGTAGCCCTTCTCGTGGCCGATGCGGCCGCGGCGGGACAGCTCTTGGTGCGCGAGCCGGACGTCGGTCAGGCCGGTCGAACACTCGATGGCCACCGGCACTTCGCTGCGGTAGGCGAGGTTGGCGTGGCTGCCCATGATCGCCAAGCGCACGTCCAATCCCGCACACAGCCAGCGCAGATACTGGCCGGCCATGCGGGAGCCGTCGATACGGGTCAGTTCGGGCGTGAGCGGCGCCACCGAGATCGCACGGTTGTCGGTGAAACCATACGGATTGTGCAGGTAGTCGCCGAGCCACGGTGGTTCGTGGCGCAGCAACAATCCCAAGACCAACCCCGGACCCAGCAGCCAGGGTAATCCGCGCCACCGCCAGCGCAGGCACGCGAAGTCGAGCGCGAGCAGCCACAGGGGCGCAATCGGCACCAGGAACCGGCCGAACATGAAGTCCCCGCCGACCCACAGCACGAACAGCAGGTAGGGCACGGTGAACGCCAGCAGCACCAGCCACGGCCGCCGGCCCAGATACGGCGACAACGGCGCCAGCGGATCCGGCGCGCGCACGCTCCACAACCACGGCAGCACCAGCACCGGCACCAAGACCCAGTAGCAGCGCAGGAACTCGACCACGTAGCGCAGGCCCTGCCCCGGATACGGCTCACCGGCGGACTTGGCGTAGAAGGTGTTCGGCAACCAGAAGCCGTAGTAGTCGTGCCGCCAGAGCAGGTAGCTGCCGAACAGCAGCACCAGCGGCGCCGTGTAGGCGGCCACGGCCCCCACCTTGCGCGTGCGCAGCGCGTCGACCAGGAAACACAGCCCGGCACTGGCCGCCACCAGTGCCCCATCGGGACGCGTCATCGCCGCGAGGGCGGCGACGCAGCCGGCACTCGCCGCCTTTCGCGGGCAGCGCGGCTCCAGGCAACACCGACACAGCCAGAGCACCAGCCATACGAACCACGCCGTTTCGAGCCCCGCCGGCGCCAGCGACGCCGCGTGGTGCAATGCCGCGTAGCCACAGGCCGCGAGCGGCACCGTGGCCCGGCCGCGGCTCGCGCGCCAGCCGACCCCGGCGAGCAGCACCACCGTCGCGCCATGCGCCGCAGTGCCCCAGAAGTTCGACCACAGCTCGATGCGGTCCTGGGTGAAACCGAGCGCCATGCCCAGCGCACACCACAGGGTCCACAGGAAGTTCGAGTAGCCCTCGACCGGGGCCTCCGCCGGATCGCGATTGAACACCAGGCCGTGCCCCTGCACGAAGTGCTGGGCGTAGCGGAACGTGATGTAGGCGTCGTCACACGACCAGCGCAGCCACCACGCCTGCGCCACCGCCGCGCCCGCGGCGAGGCAGGCGATCGTCCAGAACACCGCGGGCCGGGGCATGCGCGGCAAAGCTAGCGGCGGCGCGGCGCGGCGCCAGAACGGCGTCGGCGTGGCGGCTCCTCGGGCGCACCCGCCGCAGCGCCGAGCACCGGGCCGAGTGCTCCGACCAGAGCCCGCGCCACCTGCCGTTGCCCCGCACCCGTCGCCACCAGGCGCTGGTTGCACTCGACTTCCACGCCGACGTAGCGCCGCGCACCGAACCCACCGCGCAGCCAGGTCGTCACCCCATCGGTGTGGCCGAAGTACGGGAAATTGAACCGCACCGAGAGCCCGGCGGCCGACAGCCCGGCGCGCAGTTGCTCACACACCGAGCGTTCGCGCGGCCGCGCCGGATCGAACAGCAAGCCGAGGTCGTTGCGCCGCACCACCCCACCGAGCTCTGGCGTGAACGAGTGCACCGAGAGGTGCAGCACCGGCCCCGCCGCCGCGGCCATGGCCACCCGGGTGCGCAGTTCGCTCCGGTACGGCGCCCAATAGGTCCACAACCGCAACGCACGTTCGGCCGCCGACAGCCGCGCATTGCCGGGCACCGGCTGGCCGTCCACGGCGCGCGCCACCACCCGGCCGTGGTCGTGGCTGCGGTTCAGGTCGGCGACCAGCCGCGACCACTGCCCACGCACCAACGGCACCGCGAACGCCGCAGCCAGCGCTTCGGCGATCGGCAGCGCACCCTGGTCGTAGCTGCGGTGCGAACGCAGGAGCCCCGCTGGCAGCCCCAGCGTGTGCAGTTCGACCGGCACCGCGGGCGACGCGTGTTCGCAGCTGAGCACCAGCTGCCACGACGCCCGCCCCGGGCCGCTCACTTGCCGCGGCCGGCGGGATCCTCACCGCCGCTGGCGCCGGCCCCGCTCCCGGACGCTCCAGCAGCCGCCGGCGCCGCCGCGGGAGCCGCCACCGGCGCGACCGGTGCCGGCTTCAAGTAGGCGTCGATGTAACTCGGCGCATGCGGCAGTTTCTCGGCGTCGCGCTCGTGGTAGGGCACGCCGTCGGTCATCCACTTGGGTGCTGGCGCCCCCTTCAGGTGGTGCGCGAAGTACTCACTCATGCGCCGCGACCAGTCGCGCATGTTCTGCCGCTGGCGCAGGCCGTGGCCTTCGCCGTTGTAGTTGAACAGATAACACTCCTTGCCGAGCCGCCGCAGGGCGGTGAAGTACTCGATGCCCTGCGTCCACGGCACCGCACCGTCCTGGTCGTTGTGCAGGATCAGCACCGGCGTCTGCACCTTGTCGGCGAAGAAGATCGGCGAGTTCTCCCAGTAGCGCATCGGGTACTGCCACGGCGTGCCGCCGATGCGCGATTGCGTCTTCTCGTACTGGAACTGGCGCGACATGCCGGTCTCGTAGCGGATGCCGCCGTATGCCGAGACCATGTTGCTGACCGGCGCCCCCGATTCGACGGCGGCGAAGATGTTGGTGCGCGTCACCAAGTAGGCCGTCTGGTAGCCGCCCCAGCTGTGGCCGGCCGCACCGATGCCCTTCGGGTCGACGAAGCCCTGCGCCAGGAGATGTTGGACACCCGACACCACACACTTCACGCACGAATTGCCGGGGTAGCCGATTTCGTAGGTGACGTCGGGCATGAACCACAGATAGCCGTTGCTGACGTAGTAACTGGCGTTCGGCGAAGTGCCCGGCGCTGGCGCCACGAAGTTGTGCAGCCCCTGCGTCATGCGCTCGTAGAAGTACACCATCATGGGGTACTTCTGCTTCGGATCGAAGCCGTCGGGCTTCACCAGCACGCCGCGGCCCGGCTTGCCGTCGCCGTCGATCCATTGCACCAGTTCGGCCTTGCCCCAGCGGAACTCCTTCTGCTGGGGATTGACGTCCGTGAGCTGGCGCAGGCCGGTGAAATCGCTGTTCGCCGTCCACAGGTTCGGGCACTCGGCGAACGTCGACTGGGTGAAGAAGAAGCGCGTGCTGTGCTTGGGCCGCGTCAGTTCCGCGACGTTCTTGTCGGCGAAGTAGAGGCGCTGCGGCTTCTGCACCCGGCCGAGCCAGTCGACGAACACGCCTTCGGCCATGGTGTCGACCTGGGTCGCCGTGAGCACCAGCTGCTCGGGCAGGTAGTCGCTGTCGTAGGCGCGCGGCAGGCTCTGTACGCGCAGGCTCAACCGGTTGGCACGGCCATAGCCGTCGGTCACACACACCGCTTCGCCGGTGGCCGGGGCCACCTGCCAGATGTCGAATTGGTCGTAGAGCAACACCGCGCCGTCGCCATCGGTCCAACCGCCCATGCCGTACCCGCCGACCTCTTCGGGGTGGTCGTCGTCCTCCTTGTGGAACGCCACCGGCAGGCCGCCCGTGAGGTCGCGGCGCTGGCCGGTCGCCACGTCGTGGCTCCACCACTTCTGCTCGGCGAACCACACCAGATAGCGCCCGCCCGGCGAGTTCTGCACGTTGCCGCGCAGTTTGCTCAGCACCTTCTGCCGGCTGCCGTCGAGGCCGTTCACCAGGTAGACGTCGACATACCGGCCGTCCCAGCTCACCTCCTGGTCGTAGTCGCGGCCGTCACTGCCGAGCAGGCGCGAACCGTCCGGACCGAGGAACCGCAGCGAACGCACGCGTTCGTCGCCGACCACCACCACGCGGTCCTGGTCGCGGTGGTAGAGCGCGGTCAGCGGCGCATTGCGGCCGCCGCCCGGGTTCTTCTGTTGCTGGGTCTGCAGCGAACCATCGCGCCAGTTCCACAGGTCCAGCACCACCTTGTCCTCGGGCAGGATCGCCAACGGCTCTGGCTCGGGAGGCGTGGCGACGCCGAACTCCAGCACCGAGCCGTCCCGCGAGAACGCCACCGAGCCGCCCAGGCGCTTGCCCGGCGGCAGGTGGTCCTGGTGCACGATGCGCCGCGCCGGCGCAGTCCCGCCATCCCACAGGTACAGGTCGTTGCGCGGCTTGTCGGCGGCGAAGTCGGCGAGGTCGCTGGTGAACGCCAGGGCCTGCTCGCTGCGGTCGAAGGTGGCCTGGCCCAGGTGCGCAATGCCGTCCAACACCTGGATCGCTTCGCCGCCCTGCGGCGGCACCACGAACAAGCCGTACTTGGTCCCGGCCGCAGGCTTCTTGGCCGAAGTGTGGTACCACAGCCACTTGCCGTTGCGCGACAAGCCGTAGGCGACGACGTCCGGCAGGCGCCGTTCGGTGCCGGTGGCGAGGTCGCGCAGCACCAGGTCGCTGCCCTCGGGGCGCTTCTGCTCGAGTGGGTCGGCCGGCGGGCCGGCGGGCCGGCGGTTGCCGGCTCCGGGCGCGCCGCCGGACCGCGCCGCGCGGCCTTCGCCGCCCTCGCTGCGGGCGGCCGTAGCAGGTTCGCCCGCTGGTTCGGTCTTGGGTTCTGCCGCCGCGACTGGTTCGGCGGGTTTGGCCGCTGGCTCGCCACCCTCTGGCTTCGCCGCGCCCTCTTCGGGCTTCCCGTCCGGTTTGGCCTCGGTTTTCGCCTCGGCCTTCTCCGGCTGGTAGAGCAGGATCGGCAGTTCGCCGTGCAGGGTGTAGCCCTTGGTGCGGCCGAGTTTCTCGATGCGGCCGGTGGCGAGGTCGAGCACCGCCAGTTCGCTGCGTTCGCGGCTGGCGTCGTCGGAAGCGCCGCCGGCAGCTCCTGGCGGGCCACCCGCACCGCCACGCCGTCCCTGGAACCCACCAAGACCGCCGGCGCCGCGGCCACCCCCTGGCCCAGCACCCCCGGGACCCGCGCCGCCGGGCCGCCGGGCTTCTGGGGCGGCGCGTTCGCCTTCCGCGGCCGGGGCCTTCTCCCCCTTCTCGGCCTCGGCCTTCTTCTTGCGCAGGTCGTCGATCTTCTTGTTGCGCTCCTCGACCTTCGACTTGCCGACGGTGAACACCAGCTTCTTGCCATCCGCCGAGAAGCGCGGGCCGCTGGCCAGCGGCACGCGGTGCACGACGTCGCCCGCGCTCTGGCGCACTTCGAGCACGCCATCACCGAACTGGGGTTCGATCTGGTAGGCGACCCAGCTGCCGTCGTGGGTGTAGGTGGTCGAGCGCAGCGAACGCCACGCGTCGTAGTCGTCGTGGGTCAGCGGACGCGGGGCCTGGGCCGCAAGGGCCGCGGCGAACGCGAGCAGGGCGCAAGAGCGCAGGGAGGCGCGGGCGAACGATGGGGACATCGGGGGAACCTCGGGGTGACGCGGGAGTCTACGCGGCAGGGGCACGGGCAACTGTCGCGGCATTGTCCCGTTCGGTGGGTGGCACCAGGGAGCAGGTGCGGGCCGGGTGGAACGGATCGAGACGGTGGGGCCAGGGGTATCGACTGCGGGCCACTGCCGGCCTGAGTTGCCACCTCCCCAGCACCCGCGCCATCCCTCAGCGAACTTCCGGCGCCAGCACGACCCGAAAGCCCACGCTGCTGCTGGCGCTACCGGGCCGCCCCCCACCTCGAACCGCAGATCGACAGTAGTACGAAGGACTGCCCCAGCCCCCACCACGGAGCACTCGGTCTGGAGCGACCTGCGACAGCGGATCCACCACCGCCCCCGCCGGGTAGGCGTCCAGGCTGTCCAAACACCACTCCCACACATTGCCATGCATGTCGTAGAGCCCCCACGCGTTGGGCAGGAAACTGCCCACGAGCTCGGTCGCTCCGATCCCGCAAGAACCGCCCGAGTGGTAGCTCACGCCGAAGTTGGCATCGCCGCACACCAACGCCGCCCCGTGGGCGAACTCCGTCGACGACCCGGCCCGGCAGCAATACTCCCACTCTGCTTCCGTGGGCAGCCGGTACGCATAACCCGAGGGTACCCGCCCGGCGCCCCGCTCGAGCGTGGTCAACGCCGCGCAATACGCTGCCGCATCGTGCCACGACACCCGCTCCACCGGCCGCAGGTTGGCCCGTGGGTAGTTTGGCCCTTGGAAGAAGCTCGGATTGGTCCCCATCACGGCTGTGTACTCGGCCTGCGACACCTCGTATTGACCGATCCAGAACGGCCGCCGCAGCGTCACCGTGTGCACCGGCTGCGTGGCGGAGTTGTTCATGTAGGGCAACCCCCCGGTCGCTGGCGAACCCATGGCGAAGGTCCCGGGCGCCACCGCCACCATGCCGAGCTGCGGCCCGGGCGCGGCCGCGACCGCGACGGTCAGGGCCAGGTCCCCGAGGTAGATCGTCGCGGTGCCGAGCGACAGATCGACCGACTGCAGCGTCCACGCGACACCGAGGAACGAGGCATGGCTCGGCACGGCCAGAGAATGCACGGCAGTGCCCACGGCGGGCAGAACGCCCCCGACCCAGACCTGGGCCAGCGCCGGGTCCAGGCGCAGCAGCCCCTGCACCGCGAAGCCGGGCACGGACAGCGCCTGCGTGCCGGTGGCCGGCGGCATGCACCAGAGGATGGCGTACGGATTGCCAATGGCACTACCCGGATGGTCGAAGCCGAAGGCCGCGGTCTGGCCGAGCACCACCGGGGCCAGCACCTGCAAGGTGCGGCCCGTGTTCTGGGCTGGGAGGCCGGCAGCGACGACGGCCAACACGAGTTTGGGCAAGTGTCTGGGCATAGGGATCCAGGATCGAAGCCCCTACCGTGGCAACGCCGAGGCCAGGTTCGTGGCGGGGAGGATAGCCCCTCCGGGTAGTAGCGTAACCGACCCCCGCCTACCATCGCCCATCGTCGCCCTGCTCGCCCCATGCCCATCGAACTCCAGATCAACGGCCAGCGCCTCACCACCGCCGCCGATCCTTCGACCCCGCTGCTCTGGTTCCTGCGCGACGAACTGCGCCTGTGCGGCACCAAGTACGGCTGCGGCATGGCCCAATGTGGTGCCTGCACCGTGCACGTCGACGGCCAGGCGGTGCGCTCCTGCGTGATGCCGATCGGTGCTTTGGCCGGCAAACCGATCACCACCATCGAAGGCCTCCAAGGTCCGGTCGCCGACGCCTTGCGCGCGGCATGGACCGAACTCGAAGTGCCCCAGTGCGGTTATTGCCAGACCGGCCAGATCATGAGCGCGGCCGCACTGCTGCGTGAAGCTCCCCAGCCGACCGACCAGGACATCGACGCCGGCATGGCCGGCAATGCCTGCCGGTGCGCCACCTATGTGCGCATCCGCAAAGCCATCCACCAGGCGGCCGCAGCCGCGCGCGGAGGTGCCAAGTGACGCAGCCAGTGACACGCGCCGCAGTGACGCGGCGCACGTTCCTGCGCCTGTCCGCGGCCGCAGGCGGCGGCCTGCTGGTGGCCATACGCCTGCCGGCAGCGTACGCAGCGGCAGACGATGCCTCCGGGACGATCGCTACGCTCAGCACCGCAGCGGACTTCGCCCCGAACGCCTTCGTGCGCCTCGCCGCGAACGGCAAGGTCACCGTGGTGATCAACAAGTCCGAAATGGGCCAAGGCGTGTGCACTTCGCTGGCGATGGCCCTGGCCGAAGAACTCGATGCCGAGTGGGCCAACGTCGGCTTCGAGTTCGCGCCGACCGCGCCGGAGTACATCCACCCGGGATATGGCATCCAATTCACGGGTGGCAGCACCAGTACACTGGGCATGACCGAACCGATGCGCCAGGCCGGCGCCGTGGCGCGCGCGGCGCTGCTCGCCGCCGCGGCGCAGCAGCTCGGGGTGGACGCGAAACAACTGCACACCGAGCCCGGCGTGGTCGTACACCAAGCCACCGGCCGGCGCCTGCCCTATGGCGAACTCGCCGGTTTGGCCGCCACCCTGCCGGTGCCCGAGAGTGCCCCGCTCAAGGAGCCGAAGGACTTCCGCCTGCTCGGCAAACCGATGCATCGGCTCGACACCAAGGCCAAGGTCGCCGGCACGGCGGTGTTCGGCCTGGACGTCTACGTGGACGGCATGCTGACCGCGGTGGTGGCCCACGCGCCGGTGTTCGGCGGCACCACCAAGAGCCTCGACGACCGCGCCGCGCGCGCGGTGCCCGGCGTGCGCCAGGTGCTCGACCTCGGCTCGGCGGTGGCCGTGCTCGCCGACAGTTTCTGGCAGGCGAAGCAGGGCCGCGACCGGCTGCAGATCACCTGGAACGAAGGGCCACATGCGAGCATCGACACCAAAGCCCTGCGCGCCGAGTACCAGAAGCTCGCGCGCCAGAAGGGTCTGGTCGCGAAGCAGAGCGGCGCCGCGGCGGCGGCGTTCGCCGCGGCCGCCCGCACCGTGGTGGCCGACTACGAACTGCCCTATCTGGCGCACGCGCCGATGGAGCCGCTGAATTGTGTGGTGCACTACCGCGGCGACTCTGCGGAGATCTGGGCCGGCACGCAGTTCCAGACCTTCGACCGGCTCGCGGCGGCGAAGACGCTGGGCCTGGCTCCCGAGAAGGTGGCGCTGCACACCACGTTCCTCGGCGGCGGTTTCGGCCGGCGCGCCAATCCGGCGTCGGACTACATCGTCGAGGCCTGCCAGATCGCCAAGCAGGCCAAGGCGCCGATCAAGCTGGTGTGGACGCGCGAAGACGACCTGCGCGCGGGTTTCTACCGACCGCTGTGGCACAACCGGCTCGCCGCGGCGCTGGACGCCGAAGGGCGCATCACCGCGTGGAGCCACACCATCGTCGGCCAGTCGATCCTGACCGGCACGCCGTTCGAAGCGATGATGGTCAAGGACGGCATCGACAGCGCGTCGGTCGAAGGCGCGGACGAGCTGCCCTATGCGATCGAGCACCAGCAGGTCGAACTGCACACCACCGAAGTCGGCGTGCCGACCCTGTGGTGGCGTTCGGTCGGCCACAGCCACACGGCGTTCGCGGTCGAGAGTTTCGTCGACGAACTGGCCCACGCCACGCAAGCCGACCCGCTGGCGTTGCGCCGCACGCTGCTGCAAGGGCACGCGCGGCATCTCGGCGTCCTGAATCTCGCCGCCGAACGCGCGGGCTACGGCAAAGCGCTGCCAGCCGGGCGGGCACACGGCCTCGCCGTGCACTACTCCTTCAACAGCTACGCCGCGGTGGTGCTCGAGGTCTCGGTCAAGGACGGCCGGCCGCGCGTGCACCGCGCCACCTGCGCGATCGACTGTGGCTTCGTGCTCAATCCAGACACCGTGGCGGCGCAGTTCGAAGGCGCGGTGGGCTTCGCGCTCACCGCCGCGCTCTACAGCGCGGTCGAACTGGAGCGCGGCCGGGTGGTGCAGTCCAACTTCCACGACTACCGGTTGCTGCGCATCGACGAGATGCCGGAGGTGGCTGTGCACATCGTGCCGAGCCAGGAACCGCCGACCGGGGTCGGCGAGCCGGGAGTGCCGCCCGTGGCGCCAGCGCTGGCCAATGCGCTCGCCCGCCTCACCGGCAAGCGGGTGCGCCGGCTGCCGATCCGGCCGGAAGACCTGGTCTGAGCTTGCCAAGCGGCCCAAACGGCCGGCAACTGCAGAACAGAAGCCTCAGAGCCGCCGCCGCCGCAGCTCCGCCAGTCCCGGCAGCCCCCACTTCGCCCGTTCGCTGTCCGTGGTCGCAGGGTCCACCGGCCACAGCTCCGGCCCTCGAGCCCCCACCGTCCAGACGGTGCCGAACTTCTGCGGCTGACCCGCGAGCTGCCGCTTCCGGTCGAACGCCCGCGCCGCCAGAACGCGCGCCTGCGGCCACCCGCCCATCGCGCCTAGCGCCAACGTCTCCGCAACCTGCACCGCGACGAGATCGCCACCGCGCAGCAGGGCCTCCGCCACCGCGCCGCGCGCTGCGGCGTTGGGCAACTGCCCGTCTCGACTCATCTGCACCAACAACGACCGCCGGGCGGCCGCCGCAGCCCCATCCGGCTCCGGATCCGTCAAGGCCGCCGCAACCAGGTCCCGCCAGACCTCGCTCATTGCACCTTCGGCAGCCGCTCGGCCACCACCTCGGCGAGTTGCAATGCGCACTGCTGCGGTGTGGCGCCGTGCGGCCACTGCACCCACGGCACCTCCGGCACGGCCGCGAGCACCGCGCGCACTGCCGCCGGCAGATCGCCGTCACTGCACAGCACCAGGCTCGCACCGTGCTGCGCGCAGTACTGCCGCGCCGCGGCCAACGCCGCCGCGAGCAGGGCAGGCGACGAACGCGGCCGCCCACCGGCCAAGGCCAGCTCGTCGCGCCCGACGCCGAACACCAGCACCGCCGGCCGGTAGCCGCGGTAGAAACGTTCGAACAGCGACCATTGCTGCGGGCCGAACCCGTCGACGGTCGGCAGGCAGGGCACTTCGACCGGCCCGCGGCGCCGGCCGCGCAGTTCGCCGACCAGCAACGCTTCGACGTGTTCGGCGGGGCCGCCGCGGTCGTAGAGCTGCTGGCCGCCGAGCAGGAACACCACCGGCGCCTTGCCGTCCGGAACGTGCACCGCGAACGGCCCGCGCACCCGCTGGGCCAGCGCTTCGCTGGGCATCGCCCCGGACTGCGGCCCGAACAGCGCATCGAGACGCGGCGTCTTGGCCGGCAGCAGAGCACCGAGGTGCGGCGCCAGCAGCACCAGGGCCAAGGCCACGAGCGGCCGGGCGCGGCCGAGGCCCGGCGCGACCAAGAGGCCGACCAGGGTGGCCACCGCGAGGGCCGCGGCCATCGCCGGCAGTTCGGGCCAGGCGAGCGGCAGGCCCGGCAACACCGCACCGAGCAGCCAGGCCGTGGCCAGGGTGCCGGCGGCCGCCGCGAACTGCCCACCCGCACGGACCACCAGCGCCTGAAACAAGCCGGCGAGTGCGCCGAGCGCGCTCCAGAACCCCGCGTGCCAACGCCAAGCACCCGGCAAGCCGTAGTTCTGGATGGTGAGACGGTGCACCACCGCGGGGCCGCCCCGTGCGATCAGCGTGGTCATGCCGTGCCCGTCGTCGGTGCGCTGCCAAGGTGTCCAGCGGCCGGCGACGTTGGCCCGCACCATGCGCCCACGCGCCTGCACCGAGACGGTGGCGAGCACCCCCGGGCTGAGGCGGAGGCCACCCTGGCCGATGCGCTCGAGGGCGGCTTCGCGGTCCAGGAATGCCGGACCATCCGCCGCTCCCGACAGGCGCAGCACGGCGAAGCGGCCGTGGAACTGCGGCAACTCGATGCCGAACTGGCGGGGTTCGACCTGGCGCAGCACGAAGTCGAGTTCGGTGTGCTCCCCGAGTTCCAGGTCGCAGTGCAGGTCGAAGTCGGCGTGCCAGCGCGGCAGCGACAGCCACTGGGTCGGGCTGACGGTGCGTGGCTCGGTGAGGCGCAGTTGGGTGCGGTCGAGGCACTGCTGCGGGTCGCGCAGAGGCACGGGCACGAAGTGGGCGGTGACGAGGCCCGCGAGGGCCCCGGCCAGACACAGCAGCAAGGTCGGCAGGCAGGCGCGCAGCATGGTTTGGGATGGTAGCGGGCGGCGCTCGCGATGGGCTTGGCGAGTGGGCAGCATGGGAACCTGCCCCCCCACGGCTATCCTGACCCGGCCATGCTGTTCGCCACCCTGCTCACGTTCGCCCTCCCGCAGGAACCCACCCCACCGCCGCAGGTCCTGCACTTCAGCCGCCAGAGCCTGTCGGCGAAGTTCCTCTGCGAAGGCGCGGCGTTCGGCGACCTCACGGGCGACGGCAAACCCGACTTGGTGGCCGGCCCGTGGTGGTACGAAGGCCCCGACTTCCAGGTCCGCCACCCGCTCTACCCCGAGAAGCAGTTCCACCGCCTGCACTACTCGGACCACTTCTTCGCCTGGATCCACGACCTCGACCTGGACGGCCGCAACGACGTGTTCGTGGTCACGTTCCCCGGCGAGAAGGCCTATTGGCTGCGCAACACCGGCCAGAAGGACCTGTGGACCCGCTACGACGTCTGCGACGGCGTCGACAACGAGTCGCCGCTGTTCGCCGACGTCACCGGCGACGGCCGCCCGGAACTCGTCTGCCAGAACCAGGACCGGCTCGGCTGGTTCGAGGCCGATTGGCGCGAGCCGCAGAGGCCGTGGCAGTTCCACGCCGTGCTGGCGAAGGGCGCGGGCCCGAAATTCACCCACGGCCTCGGCGCCGGCGACCTGAATGGCGACGGCCGCGTCGACATCCTGCGCAAAGAGGGTTGGTACGAACACCCGGCCGCGGCCGACGGGGCGTGGACCTTCCATCCGGTGCCGTTCTCACCGAGCTACGGCGGCGCCCAGATGCTGGTGACCGACGTCGACGGCGATGGCGATCAGGACGTCGTCACCGCCCTCGAAGCCCACGGCTACGGCCTCTACTGGTTCGAGCAGCAACCGGGTGGCGCGTTCGTGCCGCACGAGATCCTGAGTGCGGTGCCGGGCCGGGGCAACACCAGCGAACTGCACGCGCTGTGCCTGTGCGACCTCGACGGCGACGGCCTGCTCGACGTGGTCACCGGCAAACGCTGGTGGTCGCACGGCCCGAGCAAAGCCCAGAACCGCGACGGCGCCGACGACCCGGCGTGGCTGCTCGGGCTGCTGTTGCGCCGCGACCCCACGGGCGCGCGCTACCAAGTGACCTTGCTCGACGCCGACTCGGGCGTCGGCACCCAGGTGGCGGCGGGCGACGTCGACGGCGACGGCCGGGCCGACGTGGTGGTCGCCAACAAACGCGGCACGTTCGTGCTGCGCCAGCAGCCGGGTGCAGCGCAAGGTGTGCTGCCCGACCTGGGCTTCGAATCGGGCACGTTGCGCGGCTGGACCGCCACCGGCACCGCCTTCACCGGCCAGCCGATCCGCGGCGACACCGTGGTCGAACGCAAGCCGAAGCTGAAGAGCGGCCACCGCGGGGAGTATTGGATCGGCGGCTACGAAGTGCTCGAGGACGCGCCGCAGGGCACGCTGCTGTCCGAGCCGTTTCCGGTGGCGAAGCCGTGGGCGACGTTCTTGGTCGGCGGCGGCCGCAGCGAGACGACGCGGGTCGAAGTGTTGAGCGGCGACGGCGCGCGGGTGCTGTGCACCGCCACCGGCAACGACGACGAAACCATGCAGCCGGTGTTGGTCGACCTCGGTGAACACCTGGGCAAGACCATCCGCATCCGGTTGGTCGACGAGTCGAGCGCGGGCTGGGGCCATCTGAACTTCGACGACTTCCAGTTCCACGACCAGCCGGTGCGCGGCAACCTGCCGAACCGCACGGCAGGCTTGACGCCGAACGAAGCCGCGCGCGCGATGACCGCGGCACCGGGCATCGCCGTCGACCTGATCGCTGGCGAGCCCGACCTGCACCAGCCAGTGGCGCTGTGGGTCGATGGCCGCGGCCGGCTGTGGGTCGCCGAGGCGTACAGTTACCCGCAGCGGCGCAAGGACGGCGAAGCGCACGACACTATCCTGGTGTTCGAGGACCGCGACCACGACGGGTCCTTCGAGACACGCACCGTGTTCCACGACCGGTTGAACCTGGTCAGCGGCCTGTGCGTCGGCTTCGGCGGCGTGTGGATCGGCGCGGCGCCCGAACTGCTGTTCGTGCCCGACCGCGATGGCGACTTGGTGCCCGACGGCCCGCCCGAAGTGGTGCTCGACGGCTTCGGCCTGCAGGACACCCACGAGACCCTGAACAGCTTCACTTGGGGCCCCGACGGCTGGCTCTACGGCACGCATGGTGTGTTCACCCACAGCCGGGTCGGCAAGCCCGGCACTCCCGATGCCCAGCGCATCGGCCTCAACTGCGGCGTGTGGCGCCTGCATCCGTCACGGCGCGACTTCGAAGTGTTCGCCTTTGGCACCAGCAACCCCTGGGGCGTCGACTTCGACGACCGCGGCGAAGCGTTCCTGGCCTGCTGCGTGATCCCGCACCTGTGGCACATGGTCCAGGGCGGACGCTTCGAACGGCAGGGCGGCAGCCATTTCGACGCGCACGCATGGCTGGAGATCCAGACCATCGCCGACCACCGCCACTTCGCCGGCAACACCCGCGACCACGCCTGGTGGGGCGGCCGCGAACGGCCGGTCGCCGATCCCGGCACCGACGCCGCGGGCGGTGGGCATGCCCACTGCGGCACGTTGGTCTACCGCGGCACTGCGTTCCCGCCTTCGTTCCGCAATGCGGTGCTGTTCTGCAACATCCACGGCAACCGGGTCAACCAGGACCGCGTCGAACGCCGCGGTTCTGGTTACGTCGGCAAACACGCGCCCGATCCGGTGCGGGCCAACGACCCGTGGTTCCGCGGCGTGGCGCTGCGCCAGGGCCCGGCCGGAGAGATCTTCTGCATCGACTGGTACGACCAGAACGCTTGCCACCGCGAGAAACCCGAACTGTGGGACCGCAGCAACGGCCGGCTGTACCGCTTCCGCTACGGCCCGCTGCGCGGCCCGGCCCCCGCCTACGACGCGTTGCCGAGCGAACAACTCGCCGCGCTGCTCGCCAGCGACGATGGTTTCGCCACCGACCATGCCCGGCGGGTGCTGCAGGAGCGCGGGCCGGCCAGCGAGGCGGTGCGCGCCGTGCTGCTGCGGCTGTTGCGCACCCATGCCGAACCGCTGGCGCGGCTGCGCGCACTGTGGGGCCTGCACAGCACCCAGAGCCTCGACGCGGCCCTGCTCGGCGAAGTGCTTTCGAGCGAGCACGAAGACCTGCGCGCCTGGGCGGTGCGTCTCGCTGCCGAAGTGCCCGCGGCACACCCCACCGTGCTCGCCGCCTTGCCGGCCTTGGCACAACGCGAAACCGCCCCCGCGGTGCGCCTCGCCCTGGCTGCGGCGCTGCAGCGGCTGCCGGTGGCGCAGCGCTGGGAGCTCGCCGCGGCCCTGCTCGGCCACGACGACAGCCAGGACCACAACCTGCCGACCGTGCTCTGGTACGCCGTCGAACCGCTCGCGGCCGCCGATCCGGTGCGCACCGCGCAGCTGGCGCTCGGTGCGCGCTGCACCAAGGTACGCGAACTGCTGTGGCGCCGGCTCGGCGTCGGCGGTGACGCCGAACGAGCGGCCCTGCTCACGGCGCTCGGCAGCAGCGCCGCCCCGCGTAGCGAGATCCTGCAGCAGTTGCTCCTGGCACAGAAGGAACAGCCCGGGGTGGCCGCCCCCGCGGGCTGGGACGCAGTGCGCCCGGTGCTGCTGGCGGATGCCGACGCCGTGGTGCGCGACCGCACCGCCGACCTCGCCCTCGGCTACGGCGACCGCAACCTGGCGCCGGTGTTCCGCGCGCAACTCGTCGACCGCACGGCCGACCCCAAGCGCCGCCTGGCCGCACTCGACGGCCTGGTGCGGCTCGGCGATGCCGCAACCGGCCCGCTGTTGCTCGGGTTGCTCGACGAACCGGCTCTGCGCCAGAGAGCACTCGCGGGCCTCGCCGGCTACGACCTGCCCGAAGCGCCCGCCAGGCTGATCCAACTGCTGCCGCAGCTCGAGCCGACCGAACGCGAACTGGCGCTGCAGGCCCTGACGGGTCGGCCCGGGCCCGCCAAAGCGTTCTTGGCCGCGGTGGCCGAGGGCACCCTGAGCCACAAGCTGCTCGACGCAGTGACCCTGCGCCGGCAGTTGCTGGCGCTGGGCGATCCGGCCATCGAGGACCTGCTGCAGCGCGCCTGGGGCAAATCGGCGCCGCCGTCGGCATCGGTCGAAGCCGAGACCGCGCGCTACAAGAAGCTGCTGACGGCCGAGTTCCTGGCCACCGCCGACCGCTGCAACGGCCGCGCGATCTTTGCCCGCACCTGCCAGGCCTGCCACACGCTGTGGGACCGCGGCGGCAACCTCGGCCCCGACCTGACCGGCAGCAACCGCAGGGACCTCGACTACCTGCTGTCGAACCTCCTGGACCCGAGTGCCGAGATGGGCCGCGACTACCAACTGGTCACGCTGCGCCTGAAGGACGGCCGCATGGTCGCCGGCAACTTGCAGAAGGACACCCCCGCAGCGTTGCACATGAAGACACTCGGCGGCCCACTGCTGATCCCACGCAGCGAACTGGCCGCGGACCTGCCAAACCAACCTGCCATCGACTTCCAGAAGGTGTCGCTGATGCCGCCGGGGCAACTGCAGTCGCTGGGCGATGGCGACGCGCGCGACCTGATCGCCTACTTGATGGGGGAAGGCCAAGCCGAGGTGCAAGCCTCACCGGAGAACCTCGGCAGCTTCTTCGACGGCCGTTCGCTGCTCGGCTGGGACTGCGACCGCAAGGTCTGGTCGGTCGAAGACGGTGAGCTGGTCGGCAAGGCGCCACAGGGCCTGCCGCACAACAGCTTCGCCCGGAGCGAACTGCTGCTCGGCGACTTCCGGCTCGAACTCGACGTGAAGCTGGTGCCGGACACGGCCAATTCGGGCCTCCAGTTCCGCAGCGTGGCGCTGCCGAACGGAGAGATGCGCGGCTACCAGGCCGACATCGGCCATGGCTGGTGGGGCCTGTTGTACGAAGAAGAGGGCCGCGGCATCCTGCAGAAGGCGCAGGCGAACCCGGTGCAACCCGGCGCGTGGAACCACTACGAGATTCTGGCCGTGGGCGACCGCGTGCAGCTCGCGATCAACGGCGTGCGCACGGTGGATCTGGTCGATCCAGCGGGGGCGCGGCGCGGCGTGGTCGGACTGCAGGTGCACTCGGGCGGACCGACCGAAGTCCGCTTCCGCAAGTTCGCGCTCGAGCTCGATCCGAAGCCGTTGCTGCGTTCGGTGCGCTGACGACGCAGCAGCTGCGGAGCTCGGCCCGGGAATGGCGTGCGCCGAAGCTGGCTCAGGCCCACGGCGCCTGCTAGCTTCGCCACCGTGACCCGCTGCGAGTGGCTTGCCGACATCGCCGTGCTGCCGCACACCCTGCTGGCCAGGGCGCGTTTGGTGGCCGAGCACGGCCGGCTGGTGGCGATCGACCAGGAACCGCCGAGCCCCGCGGCGATCCATCTCCCCGGCACGGTGTTGCCCGGCGCGATCGACCTCCAGGTGAACGGCGCCGGGGGTGCCAGTGTCGCCACCGCGACCCGGGCGGCACTCGACACCGTCGCCGACGCGGTCTGGGCAGGCGGCGCCACGGCGTTCCTGCCGACCTTGATCACGGCCCCGTTCGACGCCTTGTTGGCCCAGGTGGCGGCGGTCGCCGACTGGGTGCGCAACTACCGCGGCGCCGGAGCGACCCCCCTCGGGCTGCACCTCGAGGGGCCGTTTCTACAGGCACCTGGCGCCCATCCCGCCCCGCACCTGATCGACCCGACGCCGGAGCGGCTGGCGGCACTGCACGAAGCCGCCCAAGGCACCCTGCGTCTGGTGACGTTGGCGCACAGCCGCAACGGGGCCGCCGCGGCATGCGCGTGGCTGCGCCACCGCGGCGTGGCGGTGGCCCTGGGCCACTGCAGTGAGACCGCGGGCTTCGCCGCTTGCGTCGACGCCGGCGCCACCGCGGTCACCCACCTGTTCAACGCCATGGGCGGCCTGCACCATCGCGACGTGGGCGTGCCCGCACTCGCCCTCGACGAACCGCGGCTGTTCGGCCCCTTGATCCTGGACGGCGTGCACGTGCATCCGACCATGGTGCGCCACGCGTTCCGCATCCTCGGCCCCGACCGCACGATCCTGGTCACGGACGCGGTCGCCGCTGCGGGCATGCCCGACGGGACCTATGAGCTCGGTGGCTTGCCGGTGCGCGCCGAGCGAGGCGTGGTGCGCGACAGCGCAGGCCGTTTGGCGGGCTCGGCCCTGACCATGGCCGCGGCGCTGCGCAACTTCGCCGAACACGTGCCGTGGGTTGGCCCGTGGACGCTGGCGAAGCTGGCGGCCACCAACCCCGCCCGGCTGCTGGGACTCACCGACCGCGGGGGCCTCGTGGTGGGACAACACGCCGCCTTCACCCACTGGGCTCCGGACGGCCGCCTCAGTGCCGTCCGCAGCCACGCCGTCCGCAGCCACGGCTGAACCACCAGCGGCACAAACCCCAGCGGCACCCCGGCGCTGGACGCTGCCGACCGTGCCAGCGGGCCCTACTGCGGCGCGGGGGCCGACCGCGCCGGCAACTGTTCGAGCAGCTCGCGCACCAGGATCTCGATGCAGCTGCGCTCCATGCCGTCCTTGTCGAGCGGCGCCGCACCGGAGCCGCCAGCCTTCACTTCGCCGCCCAGGTTGCCATACCACAGCTGCTGGCCGCTGCTGGCCACCAGGGTGGCCCGCAGGCGGAAGTAGAGCCGCTTGCTCGACACCAAGGACGAGTTGTCCCAGAGCTCGATCCGCACCGCCAGAGTGGCATCTTCGGAACTGTGTCCGGCGAGCTTCTGCAGCACGGCAGGTTCGACGATCGGCGTGCCGCGCGTCTTGGCTGCCGCATACTCGGCCGACGCCCGGATCGCGGCATCGACGGAAGCCTCGGCCAACGGGCTGTAACGGCGGTCGAGGATCTGCCGGTTCAATTCCTGACGCAGGAACGGCAAGAACGGCGTGGCGCGCCGCCCCTCGCTGCCGTCTTCCACCGGCAACACCGCAACCAGGGCTGGCCGCAGGGTGGCGAGCGCGGGCGCCGTCTCGAAGGCCGGAAACACGCGCACGGGTGGCCCGGACTGGCAGGCCGCGAGCGGGAACAGAACCAGCGCTGCAGCAAGGCAACGCAAGCGGAACAGGCGGTGGAGCATGGCGATCTTCGACGCCCCGAGGGAGCGAACCGGCACGATACCACGCCGTCCCGCCGTCGCAACGGCGCGCCGCCCCCGGCAACCAACTCCCCTGGCCGCAGTCTCCGGCACACCGCGCCCGGTCGCTCATCAGCCCAGGCAGCCAGCCACCCAGACCTCCAGCCCCCCCAGATCCCCAGAACGTCGCGCCGGACGAGCGGGTCGCGCCAGCCGACACTCAGCGCGGCAGCACCGCCCACCACTCGGCATCGGCCCAGTTGGTGGGCCCATTCGGCACCACGTCTTGCAAGATGGCGTTGCAGCGCGCCACCCGTGCCGCGTCGACCCCGGTGTAGAGCTCGCGGCAGATCAACACCGCCGGCAGGATCCACGACCAGAAACTGATCTGGGTGTGCACGTCGGGACTGCCCGTGTAGTAGCTGCTCGCGGGCAGCGCGTTGCCTTCCTGGGCACCCTGCAGGTAGCGGATCGCAGTCGCCGCGATCCACCGGCCGTTCTCCTGGAAGCAGCAGTGGTCCACGATCAAGCGCGTGATCTCGCGCGCCAAGTCGCGGAACCGCACATCGCCAGTGGTGCGCCACGCGGCGTAGAAGCCCATCACCGCGATGCTGTGCTCCCACACCACCACGGCCGGCACGCGACTGCCATTGGCCTCGAGGAAGGTCGGGTCGCTGCCGACCGACAACACCCGGATCGGCTTCTGCGCGTTGCCGACGAAGAATCGCCCCGGCCAGTTGTTCAGCACGGCCTGCAACCGCTGCTGCATGGTGCCCTGCAGCGCGGTCCGCGCCGACGCCGAATCGAGCAGCAGCAGGCTGTTCGACCACGCCATCTGCAGCCGTCCTTCCGCGCGCGGCGTGTCCATCCAGTTCGGCACCAGGGCCTGATCCACCTCGACCAGATCGCGCAGTTGGTGGCGCAGCGCCCAGCGCCCGGTCAAGGCCAGCATGGCCATGAAGTTGTTCTGCGACCGGTGCTGGTCGTCCCAGGCGGTCCAGCCGGTCGTCGGCCACGTGTACGGCAGCGGGCACGGATAGCCGAGCGAAGTCCCCGTGGTCCGGCAGTTCGGATACTGGTTGAACAGCTGCAGCGACGGGTGGTTGGCGAACCGCATCGGCGAACCGTTGGCATTGCGGTAGTGCCAGCCGCGCATCATCACTTCGGCCACCGAGTAGCCCGCGTCGAACAGCCAGCGCGGGTCGCCCACGGTGACGGCCAAGGAGCCCTTGCTCGCGCCGAAATCCTCTTGCGCGCCGGTGCTGGAAGCATTGCGGAACAAGCCGCGCGGCCGCTGGGCGAACAGGTCGGCCGGCTGCTGCAGCAGCGCGCGGAAGCCTTGCCACGCCGCATTGCTGTCGGCCACGCCACCGTCCGCGCGCATCGATTGCGGCAATTCGGGGACCATGCCGAACGCCAACCACCGCCCGGCCCAGCGGCGATCCACCCCCACACACGGAAACTGATACTCGGCAGTCAGCGAGTCGATCCGGTCGCCAACCGTCCACTGGGTGGTCATGCCGTTGGTCGAGTAGCCCGTGCCCACCGGGGCTCGCCCGGGCTCGAGCAGGCAGAGCAGTGCGCCGGAGACGTGCAGCCCTTCGCCGCGGCCGATGGTGCGCGGCCCGGACACCACCTGCACCCACTTCTGGTAGCTCGGGTGGTTTTGCACGCCAGTCTGCCGCATCGGGGCCGTGAGCCCGAGCCGGGTCCGGTATTCGATCTGCGGATACTCGCCACATTCGAGCCACAGCGCCTGCCAGGCGTAGCTCATGCCCGTGAGCTGCGGGTCGCTGCACGTGAAGGTGACTTCGACGGGCACGATGTCCTGGCCGGTGTAGACATACAGATACACGTCGCAGACGACCGGCGAAGTGCCCATGCGGCCCCACCAGTGGAACACCCGCCGGGCCGGCGATTCACTCTCGACCAGGTCGAGGGTCGGCTGGGTCATGCGGTGCTCCAAGCCTTGGGCGTCGAGCAGCACCGGAGTCGGCAGCAACGCCGGGGTGTTGTCGGCCACCCAATCGCTCATGCCCCACGGCGTGAAGCTGGTGCTGTTGGAGATCGGCACCAGATTGCCTTGCAACGTCTGCTGGGGACCGAACGAACCGAGCACGTGGAACAGCACCGAATGGCTGCCCACCGCCGCGCCCTTGAACGCGATCCAACCCGGCGGGTCGAAACGGCACAATCTGGGCAAGGGAGCTGCCAATGCCGCAGGCACCGCGACATCCACCCACTGCTTGCGCGGGATGTTCGAGAGATTGGCCAGCCGAAGCTCCTGGGCAGGGAGCGAAACCGAGCCGACGGCAACCGCCAGCAGAAGGGATATGGCGCGGAACATGCTGGAGGTGCGAATCCGAGGGGCAGAGCAGGGTAGCGTGGGCGAGCCGACCTAGCCAGGACGATGTGGGTCGTCTGAGCGCGCCGGAAGGTTCCACGCCACCGGCGAAACACGCACAATTTTCGCGAATTCGGCCAGACTGCGCGGAACCGGTTACGCCTAGCCGCATCCCGGCGAAGCGCCAGCTTCACCAATGCACGGGACGATAGTCCTTCAGAAACTGACCGAAACCGTGCACGCCGGTGTTGGCACCGACAAAGATCGGGTCGACGATCCGGGCCGCGCCATCGACGATGTCGAGCGGTGGGTGGAAGCCGTGCTCGGCCGTTTTGCGCGCCGCGATCGCCGCCGGGTCCTCGTCGGTCACCCAACCGGTGTCGACGCTGTTCATGTGGATGCCGGAGCGCACGTAGTCGCGGGCCGAGGTGCGCGTCAGCATGTTGAGCGCCGCCTTGGCCATGTTCGTGTGCGGATGTTTGTCGGTCTTGAACGAGCGGTAGAACTGCCCCTCCATCGCCGACACGTTGACGATGTGCTTGTCGGCGGTGGGGACCCGGTCGAACAGCGGCTTCAGCCGCGCGCTCAGCACGAACGGCGCCACGGCATTGACCAATTGCACTTCCAGGAGCTCCACGGTCGGCACCTCGGCCAGCGGCAGACGCCAGCTGTTCACCAAGCGCAGGTCGACCTGCTGCAGATCCTGGTCGAGCTGCCCTTCGGGAAACAGCGAGCCCCCGCGCAGCCGGTCTTCGCCCAGCAGTTCGAGCTGCGACAGGCCCGGCGCATCGTGGGCGAGGCCCTGCCCACCCACGACCGGCAGGCGCAGGGCCGCTTGGGCCTGCAGCAGGCTTTGCGCCGCCTCGGGCAGCGCGGCGAGCGGCGTGCGCTCGGTCGCCATCAGGTGGCTGTAGAAACCCGCCGGCCGCCGCACCGTCTGGCAGGCGTTGTGGATCAGGTAGTCGAGCCGCGCCTCGGTGCCGCACAGTTGCCGCGCGAACGCTTCCACGGTCGGCGTGTGCCGCAAGTCGAGGCCGAAGATCTGCAGGCGCTCGCGCCACGCAGCGAAGTCGGGCTCGCGGGCATAGCGCAGTGCGGCGTCGTGGGGAAAGCGGGTCGTCACCAGCACCCGGCACCCGGCCCGCAGCAGCATCACGGCCGCTTGGTAGCCGATCTTCACGCGCGCGCCGGTGACCAACGCCACGCGGCCGCGCAGATCCGCGGTCTGGTGACGCTTCTGCCAGTTGAACTCGGCGCAGGCCGGGCACAGGGCATCGTAGAAGTGGTGCAGTTCGACGTAGTCCACCTTGCACACGTAGCAGGTGCGGGCGTCGGCCACCTTCGGCGGCGGCACCGCCAGGGCAGCGTCCAAGTCCACGCCAGGCGGCACCGGCGGCAGGACGGGCAGTGGTCCCGGTCCCGGCAGCGGGGTCGGGAACACCGCCGCCCGACGCAGATTCCGGATGCCGGTGCCGTCGAGCTGCTCCTGGTCGCGGGCGCGCCGTTCGGCCCGGCGCTGCTTGCGGGCTTCCCGGGCGAACGCGCGCTTTTGCGCCACGTCGGGCCGGGTGAGTTGGCCGGCCAGTGCCAGCAACTGCACGCGCAAGGCTTCCGGGATCTGCAGCAGCCGCAGCGGATCGGCCTGCACTTCGGCCAGGAACTGCACCGCCGCAGCCGCCTGGGCGGTGACGGACGCGGGGCCCCCTGGTGGCCGGGCCTCCGCGTTGGGACCGTTCGGCGGGCCAGGGTGTGACGCCGCTCGGGACGCAGGGCCTAGCGGCCCTGCGTCAGCCGCTGGCGGCCAACCGCCTGGCTCCCCACCGCCCTCTGCCGACGAAGTCGCCACCGCGGCGTCCCAGCTCAGAACGGGATGTCGCCGTAGTCGACGTCGCCGCCGCCTTGCGCCGCAGCCTCGCCGTTGCCACCGGCCGGGGCCGCACGCCCGCCGCTGCGCCGCGGCGCGCCTTCGTCACTGCCACCGCCGCCGCCGCCAGCCCCGCCGCGTCCAGCACCGGAGCCGACGAACTGGAAATTCTCGACCACCACTTCGAGCTTGCTGCGCTTGCCACCCTCCTGGCTCTCCCAGGTCGAGTACTCGAGGCGACCCTCGACGAACAACTGGCTGCCCTTCTTCACGTACTGCGACAACACCTCGGCCTGACGGCCCCACGCCGTCAGATCGACGAAGCAGGTCGATTCCTTCTGTTCCCCGTTCTGCGTCCACTTGCGGTTGATCGCCATCCCGAACTTGGCGAGCGCCATGCCACTCTGGGTGTGGCGCAGTTCGATGTCGCGGGTCAGGTTGCCGAGCAGGATGACTTTGTTGAAATTGGCCATGATCGCTGTTGGGTCGGGGGCGCACCGCCCAGCCCGGGCTCTGCCCGGCAAACTCAGGGAACGGACGGCGTCCGCGCTGGTGCGCCCAGTTCGCCGCGGATCGTAGACGGCGGCGCGCCAGATCCAAGGCGCTGGCACCGCAGCGCGCCAATCGCTACCGTCCCGGGGTGGCCACCCCCTCGCCTCAATCCGAACGCCGCCGCGCCGCGCGCGCCCTGGCGGACTTCCCGATCCAGCTCCACCGGCAAGACCGCAAGGACCAGGCGCTGCTGCGCGACATCTCCGAGATCGGCTTGGCCTGCGTGTCGCCCGAGGCGATCCCCGAACTGATGCAGGTGGCGCTCGACTTCACGCTGCCCGGCAGCACCGACCTGCACCGGGTGCGCGGTGCGGTGGTGCGCTGTGCACCGCTGCCGAAGACCAAGGGGCGCTACGACCTGGCGGTCTACTTCACCGAGATGACCCCGGTGACCCGCGCGGCGCTGCGTCACTACGTCGGCAAGGGCCGCCCGGCCTGATCGCAAGAGCCAGCTCGGCTCAGGCACGGCGGGCCAGCAGGTAACGACCGAGCCCCTGCTCGTCGTTCGCCAGCGTCACTTCGGCCAGTGCCGGCTCGCTCTGCAGCAGGGCCAACGCCGGCTGCGCCGCACCCTGGCCGGTTTCGGCGCAGAACCAGCCACCGACTGCCAGATGCTGGGCGAGGCCCGCCGCGATGGCCCGGTAGCAAGACACCACATCGCCCCGGGCCGTGTAGAGCGCCAGCGGCGGCTCGAACCGCGCCACTTCGGGCTCCAGCCCGTCGGGCGCACCAGGATCGATGTAGGGCGGATTGCTCACCACGATCTCGAACTGCTCCGCTGCGGCGATCGGCTCCCACCACGAACCGAGCCGCAGGTCGAGCCGTTCGGCCACGCCGTGACGTGCCGCATTGGCGCCCGCCACCGCGACGGCGTTGCGGCTCACTTCGACGGCCGTGACGCGCAGGTCGGGGCGTTCCACCGCCAGGGCGATGGCGATGGCGCCACTGCCGGTGCCGAGGTCGAGCACTCTGGCACCCTGGCCCGCACGTTCCAGAACCAACGACACCAAGGACTCGGTCTCGGGGCGCGGGATCAGCACCGCAGAGGACACCGCGAGTTCGTGGCCGCGGAAACTCCACGAACCCAACAGGTGGGCCACGGGTTCCCCTTGGCCGCGCCTGGCCACCAAGCTGCGCAAGGCGTCCCGCTCGGCCTGAGCCATCGGCCGGTCGTGCTGCAGGTAGAGCTGCAGACGACCGAGGCCGAGCACATGCCCGAGCAACAACTCGGCAGAGCGCTTGGGTGCGTCGATGCCGCGGGCAGCGAGCCAGGACTCCGCGCCGCGCAGCACGCTGAGCACCGTGTGCACAGGTCCGGCAGTCATAGGCTGCGGCACCGGCTGCCGGCATGCCAGCAACCAACTTGCCAGCAGCCAGCTTGCCAGCAGCCAGCTCGCCAGCAGCCAGCTCGCCAGCAGCCAGCTTGCCAGTCGATCACTTGCGCTTGCGCTCGGCGGCGGCCAGCATCTTGGCCTGCTTCTCGAGCTTGTTCTTCTTGGCGCCGCCGACGATGCCGCCGACGAAGCCGAGTTCCGCGATCAAGCTGCCCAGGAACACGAAGAACTGGCCCGGACCGAACAGCCGCCAGAAGTTCTCCGCGCGCACGGCCGCTTCCTTGCTCTTGGCCAACGCCGAGCCCATGTCGCCGAGCAGCGCCTTCCAGTTCGCCGAGTAGGTGGCATCCTCGGCCAGCCAGTGGTTCTGCTTGGCCACGGCGAAGGCGGCCTCGACGTCGAACGCCGCCATGTTCCAGCCGGTGGCGACCAGGGCGATGCCACTGAACAGCAGCCACTTCAGGCTGGCGCCGGTCGAACGGTTGTTGGCGATCGCCGCCCACCACGTCCACACCATGCCGATGGCGAACAGCAGGTAGAACGCGCCGCTCATGGTCTGGTAGCCAGCCACTGCTTGGTTGGCAGAGAACGGCATCAGAGTGCCGACCAGCATGATCACGCCGGCGAACAGGAACTTGTAGTAGGTCTTGTCCGTGCAGTACGGATTGAACGCCGGGCAGGGCAGGCCCGAGCGCAGCGACTGCAACAGGGCATCGCCACCACCACCGCCGCCGTCACCGGCGTCGAGCGGTTCGAGGGGTTCGAGGGCGGCGAGGTCGGAGGGGGTGCCGGGGTCGGTCATCGGTCTCGGAGCGCTAGAGGGTTTGGGGGAGAAATCCGGAGGAGCGAGATGTTGGCGGGAGCGGGCCTGGCAGTCACCAAGGAATTGCCTGGGACCGTGGAATCGACCGCGCCGCACAACCCGGGAAACGGCCGCCACCCGGCCGCAGTTCAGGCCCAATCGATTCCGGCCAGTTCCGACCAGTTCCGACCAGTTCCGACCGGCGGGCAGCAACCGGTCACAGGTCTTCGATGCGCCGTTCGCGGTCGGCGAACTGCAGCGCCTCGACGATGGTCTCGAGCTTGCCTTCGAGGACCTGCGACAACGCGAAGTTGCGGTTCAACCGGTGGTCGGTGACCCGATCCTGGGGGAAGTTGTAGGTGCGGATGCGGTCGCTGCGGTCGCCGCTGCCCACCTGCTCCTTGCGTTCGGCCGCACGCGCCGCCGCCACCGCGGCACGCTGCGCTTCGTAGATGCGCGCCCGCAACAGCGCCATGGCCCGCTGCCGGTTCTTGAGCTGGCTGCGCTCCTCTTGGCAAGCCACCACGGTGCCGGTCGGCAGGTGTGTGATACGCACCGCGGACTCGGTTTTGTTGACGTGCTGGCCACCGGCGCCCGACGAACGGAAGGTGTCGACTTGCAGGTCCTTCTCGTCGATCTGCACCTCGACCTCTTCGACCTCCGGGAGCACTGCGACGGTGGCGGCCGACGTGTGCACGCGCCCCTTGGTCTCGGTCGCCGGTACCCGCTGCACCCGGTGCCCACCCGATTCGAACTGCATCGCCGCGAACACCGAAGCCCCACGCAGCGCGAACACCACTTCCTTGAGTCCGCCCTGGTCGGCCGGCGTGCTGTGCATCGGCTCCACCGACCAGCCGCGTCGGGCCGCAAAACGCTGGTAGAGCGTGCACAGATCGCGCGCGAACAGCGCCGCTTCTTCGCCGCCGGTGCCGGCGCGAATCTCGACGATGCAGTCGCGCCGGTCGTCGCCCTGTTCCGCGAGCAACAGGTCGACCAGAGTCTCGGCCAACTGCTGGGCGGTCTGGGTCAGCGCCGGCAGTTCTTCGCGCGCCAGTTCGGCGAGCTCGCGGTCGGCACCCTCGAGCAAACCGCGGTGCTCCTCGATCTGCCGCACCGTGCGGCCATACTCCTGATAGCGCTGCACGATCGGCGTGGCTTGCCCCAGCTCGCGCTGCAGCGGGCCCAGACGATCCGGCCGCTCGAGCACCTTGGGATCGGCCAGCTGCGCCAGCAGTTCGTGGTGGCGCGCAACGAGGCCGTCCAGCTTTTGCTGGACACGAGGTCGCAGGAAGCTCATGCCGCGCTGGGAGCGGGCTGGTCGAGTGGCAAGATCAGCTCGGGTTCCGGCTCGCCAGCCGGCTCGGCTCGCCAGCCTGGGTGGGCCCGCCTCGAGCTACTCTCACCCTTGGCCCCCCTCTCGCTTCAGGCCTTGGCGGCTTCCTTGCCCTTGCCGTAGCGCTTCAAGAACTTGTCGACGCGGCCGGCCGAGTCGACGAACTTCGCTGCGCCCGTGAAGAACGGGTGGCAGGACGAGCAGATGTCGGTGCGGATCTCGGCCTTGACCGAGCGCGTGGTGAACTTGTTGCCGCAGGCGCAGGTCACGTGGCACTCGACGTACTTGGGGTGGATGTCGGCTTTCATGGCTCGGCGGACCGCGCGCGGGAGGCGCTGCGGGGCAAACAGTGTAGGGATCCACCGGCCCAGGTCAACGGGGGACCGCCACTCGCCCCCCTCGATCCGGTGCGCGCGACCCGCGCCAAGCTCAACGGCGCCCGCCGCCGCGGGCGCCCGTCATCTCCAGGTAGCCCACGCCCAAAACCGGCCGGCCGGCGCGCAAGCCCGTCACCGACACCGCCCCTTCCCAGTAGCGGACCACCGTGTGCAATTCCTGGTCGGCCAGCAGCGGCACCACCGCGAGTTCGAAGGCACCGTCGGCGGCGGCGAGCCGCCAGCGGGCCGGGTAGCTGGCCGCGCCGTCCGGCGCCACCCAACGCCCTTCGGGCACTGCCGCCACCGCTCCCGCCAGCAACGGCTGCGCCGCCCCGTCCGCCGCGACCAGCACGCCGCGACTCTGGGCGGTGGCCGTGCCGTCCGGCCGCCGAAGCTGGTACCACATCACTTCCTCCCCCGAATCGAGCTGCAAGGCGAACCAGTCCCACCCGACCACGTCGTCCGCCAGCGCCGAGGTGCTCCATTCGCGATCGAACCAGCCCTGGCCGGTCACCGCGTGGTCCACACCCAGCACGGTCACGGTGCCTTCGAGCGGCAGCCGCGGCAGGGAGTAATAGATCGAAGCGTTGCCGGGCTCCGGGCCCTTCGCCGACAGCCCGCGGTCGCCCTGCAGCACCAGCGGCTTGCCGGTGCCGGCACGCAGCGCAAAGGCGAAATCGCGGCCGCCAGCGCGCAGTTCGAGGGGCAACTGGCCATCGACCTGCAGACCACCGTCCTGGGCCACCCCGCGCATCGACCAGTCGTCGCAGGCGAGGTGCAGGGGCTGGCCCGGTGCAGGGCCGTTCAGCACCGCGAGGCCCGCGGCATGCCGCGCCAAACGCTGCTCGTGGTGGAACCGGCCGCCGTCGACATCGGTGACCGCCGCATGGGCCAGCACCAGCTCATGGGCGGCACTGGCCGCCCGCCGGGCGGTGGCGAACGGCGCCAGCGCCTGGCGGAAGAACACCAATTGCACGCCGAACCGCCGGCCGGCGCGGTCCTGCAGGTTGCCGGTCAGGTACCACCACTCGGTGCGGAAGCCGGGATGCGGGCCGTGGTCGCGCGGGAACTCGAGTTGCGGCACCGCCGTGGCGCGCACGAACCCGGCCGCAGCACCGGCCGCGCCGCCGAGCAGCTCGGCAACCGACGCGGCGGTGGGCTCCGGCGGCGTGGCTGCGGGGCGGCACCCGGCCCAGAGGCAGCCGAGCCACGCAGCACCGCCCCACCACCACCTACGCGTCACGCAGCACCTCCACCGGGCGCAAGGCGGCGAACCGCCGCGCCGGCAGGATGCCGGCCAGCAACGCCGCGCCGAGGCCGAGCACCAGCACTTCGACCATCTGCTGGGGCGGCACTTCGATCGCCGGCAGAGTCCAGCCGAAGGACACCCGGTTCACCAGCCCCGCCAGCAAATGGCCGAACAGTGCTCCGGCGGGCAGCGCGAACCACCCGGCGAGCAGTCCCAGCAAAGCAGTCTGGCCGAGCACCGCCGCGGCGATCCAGCGCGGCGTGGCGCCCAGACAGCGCAGCAGCCCGACTTCGGCCGCGCGCTCGAGTTGCAGGGCGGCGAACGCCGCATAGATGCCGAATCCGGCCACCAGGAGGCACAAGAGGCGCATCGCCGCGGTGATGGCGAAGGTGCGGTCGAACACGGCCAACGAGCTGCTGCGCAGTTCGTGGTTGGAGCGGATCCACACGTCCTGGGTGCTGGTGGCGGCCGCCACGGTCCGCAGCCGCTGCACCAGCTCGGGCACCGCGCTGCCAGGGCTGCCGTGCAGGGCCAGGGCCGTGACCGGCACCGGGCTCCGGGCCAGGAGCCAAGCGGCCGACACGATCACTTCGCCGCGCTCACTGGCATAGTCGCGGTGGATGGCCGCCACTGGGAGCGTGGCCGGCCCGGCAGCCGTGGTGATGGTCACTGGCGCACCGAGGGCCAGGCCGAAGCGGTGCGCGAGGGGCTCGGACACCCACAGGCCGGTGCCGGCCAACAGGGATTGCCGGCCCAGCCGTTCGTCCCCGGCGACGAAGCCAAACCCTTCGAGCACGGCCTGGGTCGGGGCCATGCCGCACACTTCGATCTCGGCCGCTTGCCCACCACCGGCGATCGGCAGGCGCGTGCGGTGCAGCGTCGCCATCGCGGCACAGCCCGGGGCCTTCGCCAGCGCTGCCACCAAGGCCGGATCGAGGCCGGCATCGGTGCGCTCACCGGCACCGGCCGGCACCGACACGTAGACGTCCGCCGGCAGCACTTGGCCGAGCCACTCGTCGACGCTGCGGCGGAAGCTGTGCACCATGGTGCCAAGGCCGAGCGTGACCGCGAGCGCCAACACCAGCGCCGCAACCGGCATGGCCACTGCGTCGCGCCCGGCAGCGGTGCTGCGCACCACGTGGCGCCACCACACCGAACGGCCCGGGGTACAGGCCACCAGCGCCGCCAGAGCCGCCCGTTGCCAGAGCGGCACCATCGCCACCAGCGCCACCACCACGGCGAGCAAGCCCGCATACGCCTGCGGCAGGCTCTGGCCCGCGGTGCCGAGCAGCAGCCAGGCGAGCAGGCCAGCCCCCAGCGACACGCACAGCCGCCGCCCGCCGCGGCTCGGTCGCGGCGTGCGCGCCGCGACCAGCACCTCGCGGCCGGACACGCGCGCCGCCGCGAGGGCGGGCAGCAGTCCGGCGGCCAGTGCCGTGCCGATGCCGAGCAGCAACGCGACCACCAGCACTTCGGCTTCGAGCTGCAGCGCCGGCACGGCGAACGTCGCGTAGTGGTCGTTCAGCGACTGCACCAGCGGTCCCAGCAGCCGCTGGGCCGCGGCGCTGCCGAGCCCGAGCCCGAGCAGGCTGCCCACACCGCCGAATCCCATGGCCTCCACCGCCACCGCCAGCACCAAAGCCCGGGGCGGCGCGCCGAGCGCCCGCAACACCGCGAACGCCGGCCGCCGCGCGGCGACCGCCACGCGCATCGTCTCGTGGACCAAGAACGCCGCCACCAACAGCGACAGCAAGCCCAGCGCCCGCAAGTTGGTGCGAAAGCCGCGCGCCAGTTCGGCCAAGGTGGTCTGGCTCTGGCCCACGGCTCGGCAGCGCAGCCCTTCGGGCAGCCGTGCGGCGATCGCCACGGGGTCGGTCACGGCCACCGCCGCGTCGCCGCCAAGGGCCCCACCCGCCGGCGCAGGTGTCGCATCGGCCGCCAAGCGCAGTTCGATGCGGTCGAGCCGGTCGAACCGCTCGAACCACTCCTGCGCGGTGGCGAGGTCCACCACCAGCACGTCGGCGAGGCCGGCCGCCACCGCCGCCGGCGGCGCAATCTGGCCCACACACCGCGCCGCCACCGGGCGGCCACCGATGGTCAGAGCGAGCGTGCCACCTGCGGCGATGCCGCACTGCCGCAGCAGTTCGGCGGTGGCGACGAACGCACCGGGTTCGGTGAGCAAGGACGTCAGGACCGAACCGCCGCCGCCCGTGCCCAGCGACCACGGTCGCAGGTCGGCGTCGGCGAGCGGATCGATGCCCAACACCCGCAGCACTGCACCCCCAGCCGCCGGCGCGCGCGCGAGCCCCCCGACCACGGGCGCCACGCCGCGCCCACGGCAGTGCCCGCGCAGATCGCGGTAGACCGACATCGGCACTCCGGCACCCGCGGCATCCACCACGTGGGTGGCGGAACCGGCCATGGCCCGCAAGCCGCGGTCGAACGCGGCTTCCGCCGCGCCTTGCGCCAGTTGCATCGCAACCAGCAACGCCACGCCGGCGGCGATGCCGAGCACGGTCAGCAGCGAAGCCAACGGCCGCGCCAAGTGGTGGCGCAGGCCGCTGCGCAGCAACAGCCTCACGGCGCGCACCTCACTTGGCGCTCCTCATGCCTGCTCCGGCGTCCGCCCAGCCACGGCGGCGTGCAGCACGCCATGGTCGAGCCGGGTGCTCCGGTCACAGCGGCAAGCCGCCTCCAGGCTGTGGGTCACCAGCACCATGGCACAGCCATGTTCCCGCGGCAGGGCGGCGAGCAGATCCAGCACCTGCCGAGCCGCCGCGTCGTCGAGATTGCCCGTGGGCTCGTCGCACAGCAGCACCGCGGGCGCACCGACCAGGGCGCGGGCCACGGCCACACGCTGCTGTTCGCCGCCCGAGAGCACCTGTGGCCAAGCTCCGGCGCGGTCGGCGAGCCCGACCCGCGCCAGCATCGCCGCGACGCGGCCCCCGCACTGCGCCGGCGGCAGCCCGGCCAGTTCGAGTGGCAGCGCCACGTTCTCGGCCACCGTGAGGGTCGGCAGCAGATGGAACGCCTGGAACACGAAGCCGACCGAACGGCGGCGCAGCGCCGCGAGTTCGGCTTCGGCGGCGCGCGCCACGTCGACGCCGGCGACCAGGACCCGCCCCGCATCGGGCCGGTCGAGCCCGGCGATCAGGTTGAGCAGGGTCGACTTGCCGGAGCCCGAACGGCCGAGGATCGCCACCGCTTCGCCCTTGTGCACCGTGAGGTCGAGCCCCTGCAGCACCGGCCGCAGCGCCGCGCCCTCGCGCACCGCCTTGTGCACACCAGCGAGGTGCACCACCGGTGCTTCGCTCATGGCACTGCGATCGGGATCGGCCGAAAGTCGATCGCGTCCACCGACGCCAGGTGGTAGCGGATGCCGCCCGCGGTGCCGACGAACCCGTACTCGAGGTCCTTGCCGTGCAGGTGGCCGTAGACGCACACCCGCACCTGGGCGGCCTGCAACACCGGCACCGCCGGGGTCTCGCGGCCGTCGACGAAGCGCGGCGGGTAGTGCACCAGGGCCACCGTGGGCGCCCCGCCCGGCACACAGCCCCCCAGCAACTTGCCGGCCTCGATCGACTGCTGCAGGAAGTTGAGTTCGCGGGCGAACACCTTGCCGGCGTCGGCATCGGCCCACGGCGCGTCGGGCGGATCCCACAAGCGCGAGCCGACCACCACGGTGCCGTCGTCGAGGCGGAACGCGTTGCCCTGCAGCATGCGGATCGACGGGTGCACGCGCGCTTGCAACTTGTCGCGCACCGATGCCCCGCGCGGCCACCAGGTGCAGTGGTTGCCGCGGATCAACACCTTGTTGCCGGTGCGCTCCCCGAGCCAGTCGAGGTCCGGCTTGGCCTCGGCGAAGTCGAGGCCCCACGAAGTGTCGCCACCGACCAACACCCAGTCGTCGGGCGCGACCAGTTCGTCCCAGGCTCGGCGCATGCGCTCGGCGTGGCCGACCCACTGTGGGCCGAAGATGTCCATCGGCTTGTCGACGCCGAGGGCCAGATGCAGGTCACTGATGGCGAACAGACGCAACGGGAAGTCCTGGCGCGTTGGAAAAGGGGTTGGCATACGCCACCATGCCACGATGCTCAAGCACACGCTGGCAGGGCGCGGCAAAACGGGCCCATGGCCGTGGTTCACCGCCGTCTGGCTCACGATCGCCGCCGCCGCGCAGACCGTGCCCCCCGCGCCGCCCACGGTGCCCAACTGCCCACCGGCACCGACCGGTTACGACCCGGCGCTGTGGCAACGGGCGTGGACGCTGCACCACGACGCAGTGGTGGTCGACACCCACATCGACACCACCTCCCTGGTGCTCGACCGCAACCTCGACATGGGCTTGCGCCAGACCACCGGCCACGTCGACTTGCCGCGGGCGGCCCAAGGCGGCCTCGACGCGGTGTTCTACTCGATCTACGTCGACGCGCGGTTCCACGGCGACGAGGCGCCGCTGTTCGCCAAGCCACCGCGCACCGTGAACGACGACTGGCCGCGGCCAGCCGCCCCCGGCCCCGCGAACGGCAGCGCCCGCCGCGCCCTGGCGATGATCGACGGCCTGTGCCGCACCGCCGCACAGCATCCAGAGCGCATGCAGCTGTGCAGCTCGGTGGCCGAACTGCGCGCCGCGGTGGCCGCCGGCAAGCACGCCGCGCTGATGGGCATCGAGGGCGGCCACGCCATCGAAGGCGACCTCGGGCTGCTGCGGCAGTTCGCGCGGCTCGGCGTGCGCTACATGACCCTCACCCACAGCAACCACAACGAGTTCGCCGATTCGTGTGCGCCGGCCGAACCACGCTGGGGCGGGCTGAACCGCTTGGGCGTCAAAGTGGTCCGTGAGATGAACCGGCTCGGCATGATGGTCGACGTGAGCCACGTCAGCGACGCGACGTTCGCCGACGCCTTGCAGGCCTCGCGAGCGCCGGTGATCTGTTCGCACAGTTCGATGCGGGCTCTGTGCGGCCACCGGCGCAACATCACCGACGCGATGCTGCGCGCCTTGGCGGCGCAGGGCGGCGTGGTGATGATCAACTACAACTGCGGCTTCCTCGACGACGACTACGCGGTGCGCGCCTCGGCGACCCGCGCCACGCGGCAGATCGAAGAGAAGGCGGCCCGCGCCAAGTTCCCGGCGGACAGCAACGAGCTGCAGACGGCTCTGCGCGCGCTCGACCACCGGTTCCCCCCGGTGGCGCGCCCACCGCTGCAGCGCCTGGTCGAGCACGTCTGGCACGCACTCACCATCGGCGGCGAGGACCATGTCGGGCTCGGCAGCGACTTCGACGGCGTGCCGTGTGTGCCCGAGGGCATGGACGACGCGACGTTCCTGCCGCGTCTCACCTACGAATTGCTGGCCCGCGGTGCGACCGAAACCACGGTGCGCAAAGTGCTCGGCGAGAATCTGCTGCGGGTGTTCACCGCGGTCGAAGCCACCGCCATGCGCCTGGCCGACGAGCCGCCGGCACGCCACGGCGACGACGACCGCGAACGTCGCCACTGATGCGCCGCCCAGGACCGCGGCTCAGCGCGGGCGCGGTTCGCCGGGTGGCTGGGGCTGACCAGTCGCAGCCGGTGGCATCCCGGTGCCGCAACCCAGCCCGTGCAGGGCGCGCCGCACGAACGCTTCGAGCCGCTGCACCGTGGCCGCCGTCACCACGGTCGGTGTCACCAGCTGCAACGCCGGCCGCAGCAGGTTGCGCGCCGTGAAGGCATGGAACACCAGCATGCGGTCGGGTGGCTCCAGACGCTCGCCCAGCACCTTGGCCAGCAGTTCCGGCAGCGGCCAATGGTCGGGCGTGCTCTGCAGGCCGAACTCCGCTTTGTGCGCCAGCAGGTGGTCGACCAAAGCCGCCTCCAGCAGCGACCCGAGCAGCACCATCGCCAGCCGGTGGTCTTGGGCCTGGACCGCCCGTTCGTAACTGCGCAGATCGAGTGGCACCAGCCCGCGCAGGCGTCCATCGCGCAACAGCCGCGGGTCGAGCAGCGGCTCCCCGGCCTCGCCCGCCACCTTCAGGGGCGGCTCCTGATCCTGCCAGAGGTCGGCCAGCGGGGACGCGGCATTCCACCCCGCCGTCGGGGCCGCCACCCCAGCCGAAGCGCCGGGGCCCTGGGCCGCACTTGGCTGGATCCGGTGTTGGTGGCCACCTTCGAACAGCTTCTGGTGCAACCGCGCTTGCAGGGCCTTGTAGCCATGCGTCGGGACCGGGGACAGGCGCGGCAGCGGCAGTTCCAGCAGCGGCGGACGCGCCACCAGCGCCACCGCCCAATCGGCGAGCACGGTGCGCTTGCGCTGCAGCCACTGCCGTTCTTCCGCCGGCACTGCTTGTGCCCCGTCGATGCGCAAGTCGATGCCCTCGACGGCCCGGCGGCAGCACGCGACCAGCAACGCCACGTCGGCGTCCGCGAGGTCCAGCTCGACCAGATCCTGGTGGGCACTGGTGCAGCGCTGCAGGTAGTCGCGCAGGCGCCGCGCGTCGCCGTAGAGCCGCGGCAGATCGGGCGGCCCCGCCACGCCCTGCTGCGACAGCTGCAGGCGGTGTTCGCCGAGTTGGTCCATGGCCTGCTTGGTGGCTTCGAGGAAGCACACTGCAACGACCTTCTTGACCTGGACCGTGACCATGGCAACGCCCCGGGGGCAGGTTGAGCATCGGCGCTTCCCGGAGCCTGGCTTGACCCATCCGGTGCCACCGGCTCCGGGGCGGCGGCCCCTGGCCAGGAGCCCGGGGGCCGCGTCGGTTAGCCTCCCGGCGGTGTTGCCTGAACTCGACGTCCACCTGCTGCGCCGCCTGGCTCCGCTGCCCGAAGCCTATGCCCCGACGGCGCTGCGGCTCGCCGCCGTGGTGTGCCCCCTGCTGCACCACGGTGGCAGCGACCACGTCGTCCTGGTGCAGAAGCAGCCCCACCTGCGCCAGCACGCCGGGCAAGTGGCCTTCCCCGGCGGCATGCGCGAGGGCCTCGAGGATCCCATCGCAACGGCGCGCCGCGAGTGCAGCGAGGAACTCGGCCTGCCGGAGGCAGCCTTGACCATGCTGGGCGGGCTCGGCGCCCGGCCGAGTTCGTCGGGCATCCTGGTGCACGCGCTGGTCGGCCGGCTCGACCGCCCGCCGAGTGCGTTCGACCCCACGGAAGTGGCCCGCCTGCACCGCGTGCCGCTGGCCGACCTGCGCGATCCGGCGCGTTGGCGGGAGGGACCTGCCCCGACTGGCCGCGGCCAGCCCGGGCCGCAGTTCGAGCTGGAAGGCGCGCTGCTGTGGGGGCTGACGGCCCGCTTCCTCCGCGACCTGTTGGCGCTGCTGGACTGAACCGCCGCGCTCAGATGGCCCCTTGCGCCGCACCCCGCCGCGGCGCAAAACATGCGTTTCGCCCTCCGCACTGCCATGAAGGTCACCAGCATCCAACCCACCCCGAATCCCAACGCCTTCAAGTTCCTCGTCGACCGCCCCCTGGCCAAGACCGGGCAGTCGCTGGCCTACGCCAAGCCGGAGCAGGCGCAGCAGGACGTGCTGGCGCAGGGCATGTTCGCCATCCCGGGCGTCGAGACGCTGTTCTTCTGCGACAACTTCGTCACCGTCAGCATGACCGCCGCCGCCGACTGGCGGGCCGTGGCCGAGCAGGTGACGCGCATGCTGGAGAGCCACGTGGTCGACGAGTCGCCCACCGGTGCGCCCGGCGGTGCGCCGGCGGCCCCGCCCGCCGACGACCCGCTCGCCAGCCTGCCGAAGGGCGGGGATCCGGCGATGCTGTCGCGCATCAACGCGCTGCTCGACGAACGGGTGCGGCCGGCGCTGGCCGGCGACGGCGGTGGCCTGCAGGTGATGGGGCTCGACGGCAAGACGCTGTTCATCCGCTACCAGGGTGCCTGCGGCAGTTGCCCGAGTTCGACTTCGGGCACGCTGATGGCGATCCAGAATCTGCTGCAGGCGGAAGTGGACGAAGAGTTGGTGGTGACGATGTCGTGAGGTGCGCTGGGTCCGGCCTGTTGGAGCGCCGCGGGGCGGCGTTCCACCAACGGACCAAGCACCTCTCTGGCGGCGCTTTGGCGCTGCTTTGCCACAGGTCCCCATGAGCGACCCCACCGCGATCCAGCCTTGCCCCTACTGCGGGCGCCGCGGCGGCCGCGTGGCAGTGCACGGGCATGTGCAGTGCGGGGCCTGCGGCACCAACCTCGAGCCGTGCTGCAGCGGCGCCAGCCCTGCCGACGAACGCGACGTGCCGAGCAGTGCGGAGCTGCTGCCGGATCCGCAATTGTTCGAACGGCTGTTCCGGGTGCTGGGCGGACCGGCTGCCACCGTGGCCACCGACAGCCTGCTGTCCGCGCTGGTGCAGGATCGCAACTGCGACCTCGACGCGGCGCGCATCCTGGTGGACGCGGGCGAACGCACGGGCCGGCTGGTGCGCGCCGGCGACGGCTGCCATCGGCTCGGGCGCCGCGGCTGACGTGGCGGCCGAGCCGCCGACTTCGGCTGCGGGCTCTGCGTTGGGCCGTCGCCGCCGGGCGCGGCGGCCATAGGCCGCCTTCGCCCGGCCGCGCAGCCCGACTCATTCCCGCACCCTCGCCGGCGGCCGAGCCGCCGACTTCGGCTGCGGGCTCTGCGTTCCCACTCGGGGGATTGTGGGTGGGGCTCCCTTGCCTTCGCCATGCATTTATGCTAATTCATACTGACGCCACGAACATGCCACGCCGTCGCACCCGATCCAGCCTCCCCAAGCAAGCCGAACTGCCGTTCCGGCGGCGCGGCGGCGCGCGCCGAGGGGCTGGCCGTAAGCCGAAGGGCTCACAACCGGGCGTGGCGCACACCGCCCGGACGGCCCTGCCCGCGCGGCATCCCGTGCACGTGACCGTGAAGCTGCGTCAAGGCCTGCCCAGGCTGCGCCAGCCCCGCGAACGCGCGGTGCTGCTGGCGGCGTTCGCCGTGGCGAAGCAAAGCGCGGGCCGCACCGGCAAGGCCTTCCGCCTCACCCATTTCGCGATCCTCAACGACCATCTGCACCTGATCGCCGAGGCCCAGGACCGGGAAGCGCTGGCACGCGCCGTGCAGGGGCTCTTGATCCGCATCGCCCGCGCGCTCAACAAACTCTGGCAGCGCCACGGCAGCCTGTTCGCCGACCGTTACCACGACCGCGCGCTGACCACGCCGCGTGCGGTGCGCAATGCGCTGTGTTACGTGCTGGCCAACGGCAAGAAGCACGCCGCCGAAGGGCGCGCCGTGGTCGTGCCGCAGGCCATCGACGTCTACACCTCGGCGCCGTGGTTCGACGGCTTCGTCGAAGCCATCACCGTGCGCGGCATCGCGGCGCTGCCACCTCCGGTGGCAGCGCCGCGCACCTGGCTGCTCGCGATCGGCTGGCGCCGCCGGGGCCTCTTGTCCGTGCACGAACTGCCCAACACCGGCTGAGCCCAGAGCATGCCCTCCGGGTTCAGCCGATGCGCAGAGGGGCCCCAACGCAGATGGCAGATCGAGCTGGGCACGAAGCGCCTTGCCGACAGGCCGGGAACCACCGCGCCCAACTCGGCGACCTGCTTGTCGAATCTCTGCCGAATCCTTCTCGAGCATCTGCGCACCCCCTGCCCAGACGAGGTCGCTGGGGACACACCTGGACCGCCGGCGGCAAGGCCGTGTCGATCCAAGGCCAACGAACAGCGCAAGCGGCGCGCGATTCCCGGCTTCCGCTTGCACCAGAACTGCGCGGCGGCATACTCCTCGCGCCGGCCGGAGTGGCGGAATCGGCAGACGCACGGGTTTCAAAAACCCGCGCCGCAAGGCGTGCGGGTTCAAGTCCCGCCTCCGGCACCAACTTCCTCGGGGCGGCTTCCGCCCGAGAGGCAGGCATTCTCGGCCGCCGCGCCACCTGCTCGCGCGCCGCAGGGCCCGCTCCCGCGCCGCTACACCCGCTCCCGCGCCGCTACACCCGCTCCCGCGCCACCGGATTGCGCAGCACTCCGAGCCCGTCGATCGCGACCTCCATCACGTCGCCCTCGACCACCGGCCCCACGCCCTCCGGCGTGCCCATCGCCACCAGATCCCCGGGCCGCAGCGTCGTACACCGAGCCATCGCCGCCA
>JAEUHP010000004.1 GCA_016795295.1 Planctomycetota bacterium
ACTTTCTGGCGCGTGGGCGCGCGTTGCCGCCCTGCGCGGTGGGAGATCGGCTGGCGGTGCTGGCCACCGGGGCCTACGGCGCGAGCATGGGGTCGAACTACAATTCGCGGTGCCGACCGGCCGAGGTGTTGGTCGACGGGGTGATCGCACGGCTGGTGCGGCGGCGCGAGACGTTCGACGATCTGTTCGCGGCGGAGCAGGGTTTGCCGGACGAGTAGCCCCGAGCGCCGTGCTGCCGGCGGTGCTGACCCGGTGGCCGGCCCGATGGCGCATTTCGCCCGCCGCCTTGGCCCGCGTTGCAGCGGCTTTCGGCAAATCGTGAGCTGTGCCGCCCACACCGCGGGCGGGACAGCGCCGTCGTTGCCGCTGCAGCGGTCTGGATGGCGCATTTCGCCCGCCGCCTTGGCCCGCGTTGCAGCGGCTTTCGGCAAATCGTGAGCTGTGCCGCCCGCTCCGCGGGCGGGACAGCTCAGTGTTTCTTGGGCGTCTGGAAGATGTGCACGGCCATGTTGTGCACCGATTCCGCTGCTTCCATGATCGCCTCGGGCAGCGTCGGGTGCGCGTGGATGGTCTGCGCCAGGTCGGAAACCGTGGCGCCCATCTCGATCGCCAACGCGGCTTCGGCGACCAATTCGGTCACTTCGGGTCCGATCATGTGCACGCCGAGCAGCTTGTCGGTCTTGGCATCGCCGACCACCTTGACCCAGCCCTCGGTTTCGTTGAGCGACATTGCACGACCCGAGGCGCCGAACGGGAACTTGCCCTCGACCGGCTCGAAGCCGGCCTGCTTCGCTTCGGCTACCGACAGGCCGACCGAGGCGATTTCCGGATCGGTGAAGATCACCGCCGGGATGCATGCCGGGTCGTAGGCCGCGCCCTGGTCGCCAGCGATCGCGGCGGCCGCGACCAAGCCTTCGTGCGAGCCCTTGTGCGCCAGCATCGGCTGCCCGGCGACGTCGCCGATTGCGTAGACGCTCGGCACCGAGGTCCGGCGCTGCGCGTCGACCGGCACGAACCCGCGTTCGTCGACCTTCACGCCGATGTTCTCCAGGCCGAGGCCCTTGCCGTTCGGCCGGCGGCCGACGCAGGACAGCACCACGTCGCACTCGAAGGTCTGCGGCTTGCCCTCGACCTCGGCGGTGACGGCGAGCCCGGTCTTGGTCACGGTGTAGCCGGTGGCCTTGGTCTTCAGGTGTACTTCGATCTTCTTCTTCTTCAGCGAACGGCCCATCTCCTTGGACAGCTCCTCTTCCATGCCGGGCAGCACGCGGTCCATGAATTCGAGCACGCGCACTTCGGCGCCCAGCTTGTGGTAGACGAGGCCCAGCTCGAGGCCGATGTAGCCGCCGCCGATCACGATCATGCGCTTGGGCAGGGTCTTCGGTGCCAGTGCGTGCGTCGACGACCAGACGTGGGTGCCGTCGAAGGCGAAGCCGGGCACCTCGATCGGCGTGCTGCCGACCGCGACCACGACGTTCTTGGCTTCCAGCACCGCGGTGCCGTCCTTGCTCTTCACTTCGACCTTGCCCGGGGCGAGGAACTTCGCTTCGCCGCTGTGCACCGAGACCTTGTGGTTCTTCAGCAGGCCGCCGACGCCGGAAGTCAGTTTGTTGACGATTCCGGCTTTCCAGGCGACCAGGGCCGGCACGTCGAGGCCTTCGAACTTCGCCCGGATGCCCATCAGGTCGGCGTGCTGGATCTTGTCGACCAGTTTGGCCGCGGCGATCAGCGCCTTGCTCGGGATGCAACCGACGTTGAGGCAGACGCCGCCGAGGTTCTCCTTCTCGACGATGGCGGTCTTGAGGCCGAGCTGGGCGCAGCGGATGGCGCAGACGTAGCCGGCGGGCCCGGCTCCGATCACGAGGACGTCGTAGGTCATGGTGGGGGCGAGCAGGATACGCCGCGCTCGCGGCCGGGAAAAGCGCTGGAGCTGCCGGTGCCATGGCCGTTTTCGCCGCGGCCGGGCGCCGGCGTCCGGATTTGCGTCCCTCGGCGTGCGTTCTGGGGCGAACGGGTCTTGCCCAGGCAGCGCCACCCCGGTGCTACAACCTGTCGCCCTGGAGTCTCGACCATGACCCGCTTCGCCCTGCCCGCCGTCGCCCTGTGCCTCGCCACCGCTGCGTTGGCCCAGACATCCCCCAACCTGATCGCGGTGACGTTGAACACGCCCCTGCTGCACCAGAGTGTGCACAGCACCTGCACACCGCTCGGCAGTTGCACGCCGGCCGGCTTGCCGCCCACGCCGCAAACGCCGACGATCTTCTACTGGCCGGGTGGCACGGCGTGGCATTCCGGGCAGAACGCGGCCTGGGCGACCACCGGCACCCAACTCGGGCTCTACGATCCCACCAACTGTGCCGCACCGCTGTGCGGGCCGGTGCCCTGCCCCAGGACGCTGGGCTCGCAAGCCACGGGCCTCGACATCCACGACGGCTGGAACGAGCTGTGGACGATCGACAGCCTCGGCTGGATCACGCGCTCGACCAACAACTGTGCGCTGTCGTTCGTCAATGCGCACAACACCGGCCTCACCGTGACCGGCTTCGTCGCCACCACCGGCATCACCATCGACGAGCTGCGTGGGCTGGTGTTCTACAGCACCGCCGACTTCAACACCGGTGCGGGCTGGATCTACGTGGCGCCGCTGTCCAACCCCGGGGCCTGGAGCCAGGTCATCCCGGTGCAGGACTGTTTCCTCAATCCCACGCTGATCACGGGCCTCGCGGTCGACGCGGCGAACAGTGCGATGTACTGGACCAACGGCCGCGGCACCTTCCGCTGGACCTACACGGTGGTGGGCACCACAGTGACCTTCACGCCGGGCACCTGCTGCATCCTGGTGGCACCGTTCCCCGATCCCTACACGGACTTGGCCATCAAGTGGGGTGGAGCGACCTCGAGCGGCGCGCCCTGCGCGAACGGCGCTTGCGTGCCCTGCCCGATGGTGCACTCGCTGCGCAACGCGCCGTTGCTCGGCACCAACCTGCAGCTCGGACTCGATCTGGCCCAGGTCGGCATGCCGGCCTGGTGCCTGATCACCATCGGCTCCTGCACGCCGAGCGCCACGGTGCCACCGCTGTGCGGGCCGCTGCTGGTGGCCGGCGGTGCCGCCGGAACGACGGCGCCTCCGGTGACGATGGCGATGCAGTTCCCGGTCGGTGGGCCGATCGGCACCTGCACGGGCTCGACGACCTGGTTCCTGGCGCTGCCGTCGAATCCGGCGTTCGCGGGGCTGCCGATGGCCTCGCAGTGCGTCGGGCTGTGTCCGCCGTTCGGCACGGCGCTCAGCAACTGCCTGTCGTTCGTGTTGCAGTGACGCCGTGATGGCGGCGCGGCGGCGCCTCGTGCGTCACGCCGCGCGCGACCGCGCCGCGTGCCACTTGCCTACGCCGTCGGCCACAGCCACGCGAACACGAGCGCCGTCACCGCGGCGTAGAGCGCGCCGTCGACCACGAACTTCGCCGTGACCGACCACGACACGCCCTTCCAGATCGAGTCGGTGACGCTCGAGAATGCGTAGCCGCACAGCGCCACCACACTGGCGCTGCGCGCCACGGTGCTGCCCGGCGCACCCGCTGGCAGGTGCAGGCCGCTGGCGTACGCCACCAGTGCTGACACCAGCACGCAGAAGGCGAACCACTGGCCCAGTGCCGCACCCATGTGGTAGCCGCCGTGTGGGCGCACGATCAGGGTGCCGACTGGCCCGCGTGCGAACTTCGCCTGCATCTCGGGCGAACCCATGTCCTTCATGCTCGCGGGGCAGGGGAACATGTACTGCCCGGGACCGACCCCCGCTTGGCGCAGGGCGTCGAGGGCCTGGTCTTCGTTGGCCATCTTGCGGTAGTCCCCCTTGTGCATGGGCAGCGCCATGTGCACGACCGAGCTGACCACGAACACGGCCACGGCGGCCACCAGGATCGGCAGCCAGAGTGCGACGAGGGGAGTCATGCCGGAACTGGACCGCATGGGTTGCCCTCCGGCAAGCGCAGCTCCCATGCCGAGGCCACTTGCCGTCTCGACAGGGCCCCAGCGGGTTCCGACTCGACGCCGCCCGGGGCGCTGGCCGATACTCGAAGCCGTGAGCTTCGCCGATTTCAAAGCCGACTGCCGCCACGTGCGCTGGGACCGGCCCTGTGCTCCGCACAAACAACGCGGCGTGTGGTGCGACACCTGCACCGACTACGCGCCGATCCAGCACCGTGTGCTGATGGTCAAGCTCGCGGCGACCGGCGATGTGCTGCGCACCACGGCGTTCCTGCCGGCGATCCACCAGACCTGGCCCCATGCCAAGGTGACGTGGCTGACGCGCGCTGGCGCCGCGGGCCTGTTCGCCGGCAATCCGCTGGTCGACGAAGTGCTGGTGGCCGAGGACGGCCTCACGGCGGCGCGCCTTGGCACCGAGACCTTCGACGTGGTGCTGTGCCCGGACGCCGACCCCGAAGCGGCGGCCCTGGCGGCGTTCGCCAAGGGGCGGCAGCGGCGCGGTTACGTGCGTGATGCCTCCGGGCGGGTGGTGGCGCTGGGGCCGGGTGCCGCAGCCTGGCTCGAGATGGGGCTGCGCGACGACTTGAAGCGGCAGAACCGCAGCACCTACCAGAGCCTGGTCGCCGCCGTGCTCGGTTTCGATCCGGCACTGGTGCGCGAACCGATCCTCGAGCCGAATGCCGGCGATCGGCAGCGGGCAGCGGCGCTGGTGGCGGGGTTTCCGGGCTCCGGGCCGCTGGTCGGGCTGAACACGGGGGCCGGTGGGCGTTGGGCCTACAAGCAGTGGACCCTGGCCAACCAGGTCGAGTTCCTGCGGCTGTGTGCCACTGCGGGGCTGCGCGTGGTGCTGCTCGGCGGTCCGGAGGAGGTGCAGCGCCACCGCGAACTGGTCGCGGCGGTGCCGGGCGGCTCGGTGTGCGACGGCGGCAACCAGCACAGTTTCGGCGGCTTCGCCGCGTTGGTGGAGCGCTGCGCGGTGGTGGTCACCGGCGATTCGTTCGCGGTGCACGTCGCGGCCGCGCGCAAGGTGCCGGCGGTGGTGCTGTTCGGGCCGACGTCGGCGGCCGAGATCGAACTGTACGGGCGCGGCGAGAAGCTGGTGCCACCGGGGTTCGAGTGTCTGTGTTGTTATCTGCCGCGGTGCGACAAGGTGCCGCACTGCCAGGCGGGGATTGCCCCGCAGGCGGTGTTCGCCGCGGTGCAGCGCTGGCTGGTGGGTGTGGTGCGTTGAGCAGGATGAGGGAGGCCCGAAGCCGTCCGAGTGCGGGCCTGCGCTGGGCGCTTGGCGTGGTGCTGCTGGCCATCTCTCCAGGGCTGTGGGTGTTGGCGAACGCGTGGGGTGAGCCGGTGGGCCGCGGTGGATCCTGGACACCCGGAGGCGCCGCTCCGGACCCTGCCGCAGGTCCCGCGCAGGATGCCGTGCCAACGCAAACTGCTGCTCCCGATTTCCAGGCCATTGCGGTGCGGATCGCTGGCGAACTCCGAGTGAGAGTCGTCGATTCCCGGCGCATGCCCGTCGCGGCCAGCGAAGTGCACTGGTGGTGCGACCGCGATCCGACCGACCACGTCCAGCACACCGATGCCCTGGGCCACGCCAGTTTGGCCATCTCCGGTGGGGTGGGCGCGGCTTCCCTGTGCGTCGTGGCTGCAGGGCACCTGCCAGAGATCGTTCGCCTGGCGTCGACCGAGGGGGCCATCGAAGTGGTGCTCGACCGGGGGGCACGGGTGTCCGGCACGGTTTGGGTCGATGGGGCGCCCGCGCTCGCTCCTTTGCACTTGGAACTGGTCACCCGGGAACTTGGCAACGATCCCGCTCTGCCCGCAGCGCTTCGCGAACGCATCGCGGCGGCCGGTTCGAGCCGGATCGTCACCACCGACGACCGCGGGCACTTCGAGGTGGGTGGTCTGCCCCCGAACTGGATCGGCGCGCTGCGTCTGCCCAAGACGCATTGGTTCGTGCCGGGAGCCGAAGCCAGTGTTTGGCGAGCCGAGGTGCTGCCTCTGGCGCGTCCCGCGACCGATTTGGTGCTGCACACCACAGCCCTGCCGGCGCTCAGAGGCCAGGTGCTGGTGGCGGAGGGCGGCGGTCCACTGCCCGGCGCCACGGTCGCGATCCACACCGAGTTTCTGGGCGGGATCACTGCCGGCGGCACCGTCACGACCGACGTCGAAGGCCGTTTCACCATGCCCTTGGTGCCCTCGGCGGCAGGACTCGAGCGTGCCTGGGCCGAACGCGAGCGTCGGAGTGCGTTCGTGCGCGGGGAGGCAGTCTGCTGGCGCGCGCCGGGGCTCGCGCTCCCCGTCACAGTGGCACTGCAGCCCGAGCATCTGGCGGCGGAGCCGGTGCAGATCCAGGTGTCTCTAGCGCCGAAGACGCATTTCCTCGCACTCACCACCGAGGGCCAGCCGGTCGCGGGGGCCAGGGTCGACGTTGCACTCGGCGTCCCCAGTGGCGCCGATGGCCGCGGCTGGTTCCAAGGCGCGCCATTCGAGAACCTGGTCGGCGCCGCTCGGTTCGCGGTGGTGCCTGCGGTGGCACGCCATGGCACAGGCACTGAGGCGGACCCTTGGGTGTACGCCCTGCCCCGCAACAACTTGGTCCAGATCGTGGTCGTGGATGCCCGTGGTGCTGCTGCGCAGGTGGCACAACTGCGGCTGGCGAGCCAACAGCCGATCTTCGCCGGCAGGCGGTTCGGCAGCGATTTCGATCGCGAATTCGGGCGGAGCTCGCGTCTCGGCGAGAGCACGGGTCGTCGCCAGGACGCCCGCGGTCAGGCCCGCGCATACTGGGAGGGGCAGATCCAGCTGCCCCTGGACGGGCGCGTGGACCTGCATTCGCTCGAACCGGGGGTCGAGGTCGCGGTCGAGGCCCGCGATCGCTTCGGCACGGTGGTGGCCTCGGCATCGTTCCTCACCCCAGGATTCGGCGGGTCGCACGAAGAGCGGCTCGTGGTGGCCGGGGAGCTACGTTCGCTCCGTGGCCGGGTGGTTTCCAGTCGCGGCCAGCCGTTGGACGAGGCAGTCGTCGAACTCTTGCTGCTCGGACGGCGCGCCATCCTCCCGGTGCGTCCTGACGGCAGCTTTGCCACCGGTGGACTCCGCGTCGATGGCCCTGTGCAACTCGTGGCCAGGGCCAGGGGCCATGCGCCGCACCCGTTCGAAGCATGGCCCGCTGCATGGCCAGAGACGCCGATCGAGCTGGTCTTGGCCCCCGGGCGTACGGTGACGCTGCGGGTGGTCGGTGACGATGGGCAGGTGATCCCGGTGTACGGGTATCCGTTGGGCTTCGAACGCAGCCAAGCCCAGGTCTTGGGCGCCGGCACCTATCTCTTCGAGGACCTGCCGGCGGTGGTGCAGTTCGTCGCCGAGCTGAACGGGCGCCGGTTCTCGATCGAACACGACACGGCACAGCCGGACGCGACCCTGAAACTGCCGACGCCTGCGCTGGTGTGGCTGCCGGCATCTCGGCTGCCCGAGGCCTTTCGGGCGATGCCCTCCCAGGTCCTGGTGCAACTCCAGCACCTGGACGAGGTCGAGGCGCGCCCTGTGGTCGTGCCGTGTCCTGGCAGTGCCGACCAGCCGGTTGCGGTGCTGCCGGGGCGGTATCGCGCCACTTTGCTGCAGCGAACGGCTCAGGTCGAGGGTGGCCTCGCCACTGGGATCGAGCGGCAGGTGGTGCTGCGGCCCGCAGTCGTGACCGAGCTGCGGCTCGACGAAACGACCGGGCGGTAGTCGCGTGGGCGCGGCGCGCCACGCTGGGAGCCCAACTGGGGCGCCCGCGCGGGGAGCTACGCGCCTCTCACCAGGGATGCCCGTGCTCGACCACCACGATCCCCGTCGGTGACACCGCGAACCGCTTCTTGTCCGCCTCGGTGTCGTAGCCGATCACCGTGCCGTCCGGCACGTTGTTCCACTTGTCCACGATCACCCGCCGCAGCTTGCAGCGTTTGCCGATCTTCGCGCCGCGCAGCACGATCACTTCGTCGAGCTCACTGTGCTCGTCGACGTAGACCCGGTTGCTGAGCAGTGACCGACGCACTTTGGCGCCCGACACCACCACACCCGGGCACAGGAGCGAATCCTGCACCTCGGCGCGCCGGCCCGCCCCTTCCTCGGAGAACACCGTCTTGGCCGGCGGATCGTTGTGCCACAGCGTGTAGGTGGGCCAATCCGGTTGGTACAGATTCAGGTGCGGCTTGACCGCCACCAGATCCATGTTGGCCTCGAAGTAGGCTTCGATGGTGCCGACGTCGCGCCAGTACGGATCCTGTTCGCCGTTCAGCCCGCGGAACATGTGCGCATAGACCGGCACCTGCTCGATCATGCGCGGGATCACATGGTTGCCGAAGTCGCCGCCCTGCCCTTCGGGCATCTTGTTGTCGGCTTCGAGACGCCGGATCATCTCCTTGGTCTCGAACACGTAGATGCCCATCGAAGCGAGGCAGTAGCCCGGATCGCCGGGGATCTGCGGCGCGTTCTGCTTCGGCTTCTCGACGAAGCCGGTGACCCGGCCGTCTTTGGCGATCTGCAGGATGCCGAAGCGGAACGCTTCGGCGACCGGGATGCGCACGGCACCGATGGTCAGCGCCGCTTCGTGCTCGACGTGCTCGCGCAGCATGTCGCGGTAGTCCATCTGGTAGATGTGGTCTCCGGACAGCACCACCACGTTCGGCGGTTGCCAGTCGCGCACCGTGTCGAGGTTGTGAAAGATCGCGTCCGCGGTGCCGCGGTACCACTTGCCGACGGCGACGTGGTGCGGCGGACTGCAAGTGATCCACTGCTCGAGGCGGCGCGGCAGGAAGTTCCAGCCGAAGCGGATGTGCTCTTCGAGCGAGCGCGCCTGGTACTGCGTCAGGAGGCTGATGCGGCGCAGCCCCGAGTGGATGCAGTTCGACAGGGTGAAGTCGATGATGCGATAGCAGCCGCCGAACGGCACCGCGGGTTTGGCGCGGAACTGGGTCAACGGCTTGAGCCGGCTGCCTTCGCCGCCGGCGAGGATGAAACAGAGCGTGTTCTTGAGGTCCAGGGGGGCCATGGCTGGTCCGGCGGCCGGAGGCGGCGCGACTGCAAGGATGCAGCGCGGCGACGTCCGGCAACAGGGGGTGGCGGCGGAATCCTTGGTGGCGGCCCGCAGGCCAGAGGCCCGGCGCCACGTCCGGCCGGGCCGGCGGTCCCGCGGCGGCGCCACTGCGCAGCCCAGCCACTGCGCAGCCCAGCCACTGCGTAGCCCAGCCACTGCGCAGCCCAGCCGCCGCGCAGCCTAGGCACCGCGCAGCATGCGGGGGACCCGCAGCGCCACCAGCCCGGGCTACTGCACGCCGATGCGCAGCGACAGACCGTTCGAAGCCACGAAACCCAGCGGCGTCAGGCCCGGGCTGTTGGCGAACGCCTGGCTCACCAGCGGCAGGCCGGACAGGGTCATCAGGTTCGGGACCACGAACGGCACCTGGGCGGTGCCGATGGGGGCGAACCAGAAGTGGTTCACACCGCTCTGCAGGTACGCGGTGCAGCCTGGCATGCCCTGGTTGGTGAGGTCCAGCGGTGCCGTGGGCGCGCCGATCTCGAGCACGGTGATGCCGAGCGACGTGCCGCCGGCGATGCCGCTGGTGACCAGCTGGATGGTGCTGCCGACCATCGGGCGCGCACTGGCGGCGTGGGCGAGGCCTTGGCAGCCGACTCCGAGCGTGGCCACGGTTGCCGAGAGGTTGCCGTTCGGCACGTCGCTGGTGATGGCGACGCTCAGCGCTCCCGGCCCCACGCGCGCCTGGTCGATGGTCGCGGTGCCGCCGGTCGGCGCCACCGTGGCGTCGAACCAGAAGTTGAAGATCGAGTTCCAGTTCAGCGCGTTGTTGGCGCTGGCCAGGAACGCGAGCTCACTGCCGTTGCGCGACCAGGTCCACTGGTTGAGCCCATCGGTGTCGTTGTCGCGGAAGCCGACGTTGGTCACGGTGGCGGCAGGGTGCAGGGGCAGACGCAGCGAGGCGCCGCCGCGGGCATTGTCGAGGTTGTGCACGGCGTACTCGTAGTGCCAGACGCCGTTGCTCGGGCCGGTGACCTTGCAGGCGACCAGGAACCGGCCATCGTCGAGGCCGTTGCCGCCGAGGTTGCGCGTGGCCCCGGTCCAGCGGTTCAGCACCGAACCGGCCACCGAGTTGCCGATGTTGCTGGTCGACCAGGCGGCGCCGTTCCAGGTGAAATTGAGCTGGTCCGACAGCACGTTGTTGTTGCGGTTGGCGACGGGTTCGCCTTCGCAGACCAGCTGGACCTGGGCGTAGAACGGGCCACCCTGGGCGAGTTCGTTCTCGGGCACGGTCACGCGGTTCCGCACCGGATCGCCCCACGCCGAGATCTGCGTGGAGGTCAGCGACTGGGTGCCGTCGTTCGCCGCGGCACCGGCCACCGCGGGATCCCCGCGGTCGAAGTAGCTGCCGACCGGATTCCAACTGCCGAGCCACGGGTCGATCTCGTTGGGCGGGCCGAGGTTGAACTGGTTGCCGTTGAAGCCGGTGCTGTAGGCGTCGTAGCAGCCGATGCGGAACGTGCTCGAGGGGCCCGACTGGCAAGTGCCGCACTGGCTCGAGCCCAGGTTGTAGGTGACGCGCGAGTGCTTGACGCCGGTGCCGGGTGTGGAGATCTGGATGATGCGGCCATTGCTCTCGCGGGCCAGCAGGAACGCGATCTTGAAGTGCACGTCGGTCATCAGCCCGCTGGTCGTGGGCGACGACTGCCACGGGATGTGCACCGTGCCGAGATTGCAGAACGCGTGGCCGAAGCCGACGCCGATTTCGCCGTTCGGATAGGCAGGGCCGCGGCGGCCGTAGACGGTGGAGGCGCTGACGTCGTAGAGGTTGACGTCGGTGCCGGGGACGGCGTTGGCCTGGGCCAAGAGCTGGGGCCCGGCCAAGGCCAGAGCCAGGAGGGTGCGCGGGAGGGACATGGGCCGGAGTAGGCCATGCCTTGGGCGCACCGTCAACGGGGGGGACAGGTTGCCGCGTCCGTCACCGGCCGGCCGCCGGCGCGGCGGCGAGCAGCGCGCGCAGCGGTTCGGTGAGCACCTGGGCCACGGCGCGGTGGCCAGCTTGGTTCCAGTGCCCGGCGACCCAGTACGAAGCGAACGGCTCGGTGTACGCCTGGGCCGTGGCCAGGTACGGAATGCCGAACTCGGCCAGCACCGCGCGCAGCTGCCGGTCCTCGCCGTCGAGCCCCGGATCGGCGGCGTTGACGTTCGCCACGGCGAAGCGGGCGCCGTCCTGCTGCACCGCGCGCGCCAAGTCGCGCAGCAGGAGCCGCGTCACCGGCCAGCCGGCGGCCCGACTCTCGGTTTCGTGATCCTTGCGCACGGCGAGGTTGCGCAGGGCACCTTCGAGCACCACCACCAGGGCGGAGCGCTGCAAGAGGTCAGGGCTGAACAGGCCCGAGCCGCGTTCGTCGGGCACCGGCACGCCGTGCAGCAGCAGGCGGTCGCCGTAGGCCTGGAAGCGCGGCTTGCGGCCGCGCCAGTACCGATCCGCGGCATTGAACGGCACGTCGTTCTCGCAGAACAGCAGCAGCACCACGTCGGGCTGGTAGCGCCGGCCGAGTTCGAGGTAGGCCAGGTACTCTTGGTCGGTCGAATAGCCGCCGACGCCGAGCGAGATCACTTCGACCGGACCATCGGCCTGCAGGTGCCGTTCGAGCAGCCGCGGGCAGGTCTGGTCGTCGTCGACGGTGTAGCCTTCGGCGTGCGAATCGCCGAGCACCAGGACGCGCCGGGTGCCCAGGGGCTTGGCGAACGGCACCTCCGGCGTGCGGAACCCGAGCGAGTTCACCGTCTCCCGCGACGTGTAGGCGCTGTTGCTGCGCTGCACCGCCGGGCCAGGGCGCAGCCGCCAACCGAGCAGCGCGTCGTGCTGCACGAACAGTTTGTTGTGCGACAAACGCGGCACCACGAGCCACCCGACCAGGAGATCTGCCGCGACCAGAAGGCCCAGGTTCACGACCACCAGCGTGGCCTGCAGCGCGAAGCGGCGCTTGGCCGCTGCGCGGGCCAGGGCCATGGCGACGCCGGTGGTGAGCCAGAGGCCGGTCGCGGCGCCGAACCAGGCCGGGCCGAGCGAGGCGAACAGGGCGGCGGTGGTGATGGTGGCCGCGAGCAGGAGCCAAGCGATCCACGGCAGGCGGGCCAACAGGAAACGCGCGCAGTCGAGGGGCAGTGGCCGGGTGCTGGCGATGGCGATCCAGACCAGGGCCACGACGCCGTCGAAGCCCGCGCCCGCGCTGAGTTCGCGGTGCCGCAGCAGGTGTTGGGCGTGGTGGCCGAAGACGGCGGCGGCCGGCGCCGCGAGGGCCGCGCGCGCCACCCAGGCCTCCCGGCGACCGAGGGTGGCGAGGAGCGCTGGGGTGGCGGCGGTTGGGCTCGGGTGGGTCATGCTGGACGGCGAGGGCGCGCGCATCATCGGGGGCGGGCGCAGGCTGGGCAATCGTGGCTCGGCGCGGTTGCCACATCGTGGCGAGGTCTGGGATCGGCGACGAGCTCGCGCCGTGGCTGCCGGGCGGACGAGCCGCTCGATTGTGCTGGAAACCCGTTTGCCCAACTTCGAAGCTGCGGCGGACGCTGCCGACCGCTGTGCGTTCCTGGCCAGGCGGCTGGAGGCGGCGGCGCGCGAACCAACCGAGCTGTGCTGCATGGAGACCATGAGATTCGCTTTGTTGTCGGGACTGGCGTTGTTCGTCGGTGGCTTGGGCATTGCCCAGGAGCCCAAAGCGCCGGTGCCCAAGGAAGGGAAGGAGACCAAGGCACCCGCATCCGGTGGTGCCGCCGAGGCCAAGCCGGAGTTCCCGACCTTCGAAGAGGTGAGCAAGGGCTACCAACCGGTGGTCGCCAGCGAAGGCGCCTTCTATGCCCTCTGGCACCGCAAGAAAGACGCGCAGCTGCTCGCCGAGTTGCCGCAGAACTTCGAGACGCAGAAGCAGATGATCGCCTTGGCCAGGCCCACTGGCGAAGACCTGGCCGGGCTGCAGTCCGGCGATCTGTATTGCCACTGGAAGCGCTACGACAAGCGGCTGGCGCTGGTGGCGCCGAATCTCGACACCCGGTCGAGTGGGGACCAAGAGTCCAAGGACGCCCTGCGCAAGACCCAGGCCGATCGGGTGCTGCTCGACACGGAGATCCTGTGCATGGGCCCCAACGGCCAGCCCGTGATCGATCTGGACGAAGTGTTGCTGGGCAACCTGCCGCTGTTCTACGGCGCCGGCACGGTGCAGAAGCAGCTGGCCACCGTGGTCAAGGCCAAGGTGTTCCCGAAGAACGTCGAAGTGGCCTTCGAAGTGGTGGAGAATCGGGAGCTCAAGACCTACCACTTCTCGATCAGCGAGGTGGCCGGCAGTGCTGGCTACAAGCCGCGGCTGGCCGACGACCGCATCGGCTACTTCACCACGTCGTATCGGGACCTGGGCAAGATCGCGCCCGACCAGACCTGGCAGCGGCCGATCAATCGCTGGCACCTCGAGAAGGCCGATCCGAACCTGCAGAAGTCGCCGCCCAAGCAGCCGATCGTGTTCTACGTGGAGCACACGGTGCCGGTGCGCTTCCGCCGCTTCGTGAAGCAGGGGGCGCTGTGGTGGAACGAGGCGTTCGCGGCCATCGGCATCGTCGACGCGATCGAAGTCCACTACCAGGACAAGGCCACCGGGGCGCACATGGAGAAGGACCCCGAGGACCTGCGCTACAGCTTCATCCGCTGGGTGAGCAACGACATCGGCCTGGCGATCGGTCCGTCCCGCGCCCATCCCGAGACCGGTGAGATCCTGGACGCCGACGTGATCCTGACCGACGCCTGGATCCGCGCGTTCTGGCGGGACACCAACGAGCTGGTGCCGCCTTCGGTGGTCGAAGGCTTGTCGCCGGCGGCGCTGGCGTGGCTCGAGCAACACCCGAACTGGGATCCGCGGCAGCGGGCTCAGGGGGTGCGCCACCGCCAGCGCCTGGCGGCGGGCTTGCTGCGGCGCGAAGCGCTGGCGGCAGCGACGCCCGGATTGCCCGGGGCCGCGCGTGGTGCCCTGCATGGCAGCGCGTGTGCGCCGGAGCTGTGCCAGGCGGCCATGGGCAAAGCATGGACCATGGCGTTCGCCCACTTGGCGCTGGAAGCGGCCGGGCTGCTGCACGCCGAGGGCGACGACAAGGCCGAGAAGCCGGCCACCATCGACGGCATTCCCGAGTGGTTGCTCGGCCCGCTGCTGGCGGACCTCACTGCCCACGAGGTCGGGCACACGCTCGGACTGCGCCACAACTTCAAGGCCTCCAGCGTCTACACGTTCGAGCAGGTGAACTCGCCCGAATGGAAGGGCAAGCGGCCACTGGCCGGTTCGGTGATGGACTATCTGCCCCTCAATCTGGCGCTCGACGACCAGGGCAAGCTGAAGGGCGACGTGTGCATGATCGGCGTCGGTCCGTACGACAAGTGGGCGATCGAGTACGGCTACACGCTCGGCGAGCCGGCCAAGGTGCTGGAGCGCGTGGCCGAGCCCGAGCTCGCGTTCGCCACCGATTTCGACACGTGGGGCGCCGACCCACGGGTGCGCCGCTACGACTTCGCCGCGGACACCCTGGCGTTCGCCCAGAGCCGCATCGAGCTCGCGCAGAAGATGCGCGGCCGGATCCTCGACAAGTTCGTCAAGCCTGGACAGAGCTGGGCGAAGGCGCGGCACGCCTACGAAATCACGCTCCGCGAGCAGAGCCAGGCGGTGGGCATGATGGCTGCGTGGCTCGGCGGCACCTTCGCCCATCGCGACCACAAGGGCGACAAGGGCGCCCGGACGCCGCTGGTGGCGGTGCCGGTCGCGCAGCAGCGCGCGGCCCTGCGGTTCGTCTTGGCCAATGCCTGTGCCGATGCCGCCTACGGGTTGTCCCCGGAGCTGCTGAGCCACTTGGCGGCAGGTCGGTGGGACGAGGACGGCAGCGCCTACGACGTGGTCGCCTTCGACGTGCACCAGCGCGTGGCGGAGCTCCAGGCCGAGGCGCTCACGTTCGTGCTGCACCCCGAGACCCTGGCCCGGGTGCACGACAACGAGCTGCTGGTGGCGGCCAGCCAGGACGCCGTGACCTTGCCCGAAGTCTTCGATGCGGTGACCGACGAAGTGTGGAGCGAGCTGGGTCTGGTGCCGGGCAGCGAAGCGCCGGTGCGCACCGGCACCGGCTTCACGGTGCGCCAGCCGGCGCTGTCGAGCCTGCGCCGCAACTTGCAGCGCGAACACCTCGACCGGCTCGCCGACCTGGCGCTCCAAGCCGGTTCGTCGGCGGCCGAGCGGGCCATGGCGACCCTGGCCCGGCGCAGCCTGCAGCGCATCTTCGATGCGATCCGGGCGCGCGGCGGCAAGCTGGACGCCTACAGCGAAGCGCACCTGGAGGACGCGCAGCGGCGGATCCTGAAGATCCTGGACGCGTCCTACACGCTGAACGGCGGTCGCTCGGGCAACACCTACTACTACTTCGGCGCGGGGCGTGAGGCCGAGGTGGGCAAGTAGGTCCGGTGCGCCGGCGCCAGCACGGTTGTTCCGGAGCCGAGCGCAGGTAGGCTGGACCGACCGGTCTCGCACCGGCTCCTGCCGTGACCCAAGCTGAATCGCCCGAACCGCCGCTGCCACCGGCCGACCCGCTGCCCCCGACCGACCCCGCGTCGGTCGAGTGGTTGCTCACCGACGGTGCTGGCGGCTACGCCTGCGGCACCGCGGCCGACCTGCCGACGCGGCGCTACCACGGCCTGTGGGTCGCCGTGCCGGAGGGGCAGGCGCGCCGCCAGATGGTCGTGGCCGGGGTCGACGAGCGGTTCGGCGCCGAGCCGGAGGCCACGTCGCTGCTGCACGCCCACTGGGGCACCCTGCCGGCTGCGGTGCCGCCAACCGCCCAGGCGACCTTTGCGCGCCGGCCGTGGCCTTCGTTCACTTGGCGCGGCCAGGACCACCGTGGCCAGCCGTTCGCCGTGGAGCGCGCCGTGTTGTTGCAGCGCGCCAGCCCCGCACAGCGCCCGGCGCTGCTGCTGCGTTGGCGCAACCTCGGCGAGCTGCCTGTGCGCCTGCAGCTGCGGCCCTTGTTCGGCCTCGGCGATGCCGACCACCTGCCGCCGGCCGACGCAGCTTGCGATGCGACCGTGCACGCGCAGGGGGCGAGCTGGGGCATCCAGGCCAAGCCCGAACTGCCGCGTGTTTTCTGCACGCTGGACGGGGTGGGGGCGCTGTTCCCGGCGCCCGTCTGGTACCGCGGCTTCCTGTACCGCGAAGACCGCGACCGTGGTTACGACCACCTCGGCGATCGCTGGAGCCCGTTCCGCATCGAAGTCGATCTCGGCCCCGGCCAGGACGCCGTGTTGGCGGTGACCCTCGAAGTGCCCGAACCCGCTCCGGCGGCTGCCTTCGCACGCACGGCGGCGGTGGCACTGCGCGAGCACGCAGCGATCGAGACCGATCCGGCGCCCCGCTGGGCCGAACTGCGCGCCGGCGCCGACGACTTCCTGTACCGGGCCGCCGGCGGCCGCCTCGGGGTGCTGGCTGGCTTCCCGTGGTTCGGCGAGTGGGGCCGCGACGTGTTCGTCGCCCTGCCGGGGCTCACCCTCGCGCGCGGCGAGCTCGACACCTGTGCGGCGGTCTTGACCGGCGCGTTGCCGTTCCTGCGCCAAGGCCTGTTGCCGAACATCTACGCCGCCGAACCTGCTGCGAGCCACTACGGCAGCGCCGATGCGGCCTTGTGGTGGACGCTGGCGGTGCAGCGCTATGCCGCAGCCGGCGGCGATGTTGCCCTGGTGCGCGAACGGCTGGTGCCCGCACTGGCGGCGATCGCGGATGCCTACGTGGCCGGCACGGATTTGGGCTTGGCGGTGGCCGCCGACGGCCTGCTGGCCGCCGGCAGTTCGACCCTGAACGCCACCTGGATGGACGCGCGCACGGCCGCGGGGCCGGTGACGCCGCGGCAGGGCTTCGCGGTCGAACTGCAGGCGCTGTGGTACGCGTTGCTCGCGGCGCTGGTCGAGCACGGAGAGGCGCGGTTCGCCGGGCTGCGCGACCGGGTCGCTGCGGCGTTCCGGCGCCAGTTCTGGCTCGCCGACGGTTACCTGGCGGATCGTGTGCACGCGGAAACGCCCGACTTCGCGGTGCGGCCGAACATGGTGATCGCCGCGGCATTGCCGCATTCGCCGCTGTCGCGAGCGCAGCGCCAGGCGGTGGTCGCGCGGGCCGAGGCGGTGCTGGTGACGCCGCGCGGTCTGCGCACGCTGTCGCCGATGGATCCTGCCTACTGCGGCCGCTACCGCGGTGGCATCGACGCGCGCGACCAGGCCTACCACCAGGGCACTGCGTGGCCCTGGCTCGGTGGCTTCTACGTCGAGGCGGCCCTGCGTGCGGCCACCAAAGCGCAGTTGCCGAAGCGCCGCGCGGCGCTCGCGTCGTGGCTCGACGGGTTCTTGCCCGAACTCGACCGCGCTGGCCTGGGCCACGTGAGCGAAGTGTTCGACGGCGATCTGCCCCAGGCGCCCGGCGGCACCTTCGCCCAGGCCTGGAACACCGGCGAACTGCTGCGCGCGCGCGCCCTGGTGCAGGCTCGGGGGCCGGTGTGATCGACATCGTCTTCTACTTCCAGGTGCACCAGCCGTACCGACTGCGCAAGTTCCGCCCGCAGGACCGCATCAAGAAGCTGGCCTACTGGGACGACGGACTGAACCGCCTGGTCGCCGAGCGGGTCGCCGAGCGCTGCTACCTGCCGATGAACCGGCTGTTGCTCGAAGCGATCGAACGCACCGACGGCCAGTTCCGCTGCGCATTCTCGCTGTCCGGCACGGTGATCCAGCAATTGCGCGACTGGGTGCCGGACGCCCTCGACAGCTTCGTGCAGCTCGCCGAATCGGGCAATGTCGAGTTTCTGTGCGAAACCAGCCAGCACAGCCTGGCGGCCGTCGCGGATGCCGACGAATTCGCGGCCCAGATCGAGATCCAGCGCGACACCGTGACCGAGTTGTTCGGCGCGCCGAGCACGTTCCGCAACACCGAGCTGATCCTCGACAACACGATCTGCAAGCAGGTCGAGGAGCTCGGCTTCGACTGCATGCTCGGCGAGGGCGCCGACCGGTTGCTCGGCTGGCGCAGCCCGCAGGTGCCGTATCGGCCGAAAGGCTGCCAGCGGCTGGTGCTGTTGCTGCGCAGCTACGTGCTGTCGGACGACATCGCGTTCCGCTTCTCGAATCCGAAGTGGCCTTCCTTCCCGTTGTTTGCCGATACCTACGCGGGTTGGCTGCACGACGTGCCAGAGCCGGCCCAGTGCGTCGGACTGTTCATGGACTACGAAACCTTCGGCGAACACCAGGGGGCGCACACCGGCATCCTCGAGTTCATGCGGCACCTGCCCGAGCAAGTGCTGCAGGAGCCGGGGTTCCGCTTCCGCACGCCGGCCCAGGTCGCGGCCGAGCGCGGTGCCATCGGCGAACTCGACATTCCGAAGCCGGTGTCCTGGGCCGACACCGAACGCAACCTGACCGCCTGGCTCGGCAACCCGATGCAAGAGGCCGCGCACGCGGCCATCTACGCGCTGCGGCCCAAGGTGCTGGCGGTCGCCAAGGCGCGCCCCGACCTGCTCGCCGCCTGGCGGCGCATCACCACTTCCGACCACGTGTACTACGTCGCCACCAAGCATCATGCCGATGCCGAGGTGCACGACTATTTCAGTCCCTACGACTCGCCGCATGCGGCGTTCGTCGCCCTGATGACCGCCCTCGACCACCTGCGCCTGCAGGTCGAGAAGGCGCAACGCAAACGCAGCAAGTGACCATGCCGGATCGTCCGTTCCAACTGTTCGAGATCAGCTGGGAAGTGTGCAACAAGGTCGGTGGCATCCACACGGTGCTGTCGAGCAAGGCGGTCACCGCCGTCGAAGCGTTCGGCGACGACTACGTGGTGGTCGGCCCGCAGTTGCTCGGCGGCACCGGCGTGCAGCCGCCGTTCGACGAAGAGCCCGGCCACGAGGACTTCGTGCAGAGTTGCCGCCAGCTCGGTGTGCCGGTGCGCATCGGCCGCTGGCGCATCCCGGGCCGGCCGCGCTGCATCCTGGTCGGCTTCTCCGGCCTCTACGAGCAGAAGAACGGCATCCTGTCGGGCCTGTGGGAGCGCCACAAGGTCGACTCGATCGCCGGCGACTGGGACTACGTCGAGCCGGTGCTGTTCTCGATCGCCGCGGGCATGGTGATCGAACGCTGGTGGGAAGAGTACCTGGCACCGTTCCATCGCCGCGCCGTGGTGCAGGCCCACGAGTGGATGACCGGGGCGGCGTTGCTCTACCTGCAGGAGCGCATTCCGAGCATCGGCACGGTGTTCACCACCCACGCCACCATGCTCGGCCGCGCCCTTGCGTCCTTGGGCATCACGCCCGACCCGACCGCGGGCGACAAGGGCCTCGGCGGCAAAACCGTCGAGGAACTGGCGCGTCAGCACGGGGTGCAGGCCAAGCACTCGCTCGAAGGCGTGTGCGCGCGCAAAGCCGACGTGTTCACCACCGTGTCTTCGATCACCGCCGCGGAGGCCGAGCTGCTGCACCAGCGCAAGGCCGAGCCGCTGCTGCCGAACGGCATCGACCTGTCGGTGGTCGACCAGCTCGCTGCCGGCGACCGCAAGGCCACCCGCCGCGAACTCGAACGTGTGGCCAAGGCGCTGCTGGGCGAAGAAGTCGGTGACGCGGCGTTCGTGGCGCTGGCGGGCCGCTACGAGTTCCACAACAAGGGCATCGAGTTGCTGCTCGACGCAGTCGGCGAACTGCAGCAGCACAAGGGCAAACGCGTGGTGGTGTGGCTCCTGGTGCCGTCGGGCAACAGCGGCCTGCGCGGGGAGCTGCGCGATCGGCTGTCTGGCAATGGCATTTCGTCCGCCATCGGCACGGGCCCGCTCGGCCTGTGCACGCACAACCTGTTCGACGAGGCGCGCGATCCGGTGCACGTGCACTGCAAACGCCTCGGTCTCGACAACCGCCTGGGCAGCCGGGTCAAGGTGGTGCAGGTGCCGATCTACCTGCGCCCCGACGACGGCCTGTTCGGCCGCGAATACGAAGCCGTGCTCGCGGCGATGGACCTCGGTGCCTACCCGTCCTACTACGAGCCGTGGGGTTACACGCCGCAGGAAGCGCTCGCGGTCGGCATCCCGACCGTGACCACCGACCTGGCCGGCTTCGGCCGCTGGGCCGTCTCCGCTGGCCTCGGGCCCGCCGACGGCATCACCGTGCTGAAGCGCGAGCGGGTGCCCTACAAGGAGGTCACCGCCGCCACCGTGGCCGCGCTGGAGGCTTGGCTCGACCGCGCCCACGGCGACGAAGCCTTGCGCACGCGCTGCCGCGCCGCCGCCGGCCGCACCAGCTGGCGCGATCTGTTCGCCAACTACCGCACCGGCTACGCCCAGGCGCTCGCGGCGGTGCAGAAGCGCAGCACCGCCGGCGTGGTGCAGTTCCGGCTGCCGCGCCGTGCGCTGCCGTCGCCGGGCTCGGGCACCACGCCGCGCCTGTCCGCGTTCGAAGCCTCCGCGACCCTGCCGCAGAGTCTGCGCGGGCTCGATCGGTTGGCCCGCAACTTCTGGTGGGTGTGGAACAGTGGCGTGCGCGGCCTGTTCGAGGAACTGGCGCCGGGCTTCCGCAAGAGCCACGAGAATCCGGTGGCGTTCCTGCAAGGCGTGGGCCTCGAGGCGCTCGAGAGCAAGGCCAAGGACGCGGACTACCTGCGCCGCCTGCAGGGCGTGCTGAAGCGGTTCGACGAGTACATGGCCTCTGGCAACCAGCCGCTGCCGCTCGGCGCGAACGGCCAGGGCCCGCTGCTCACCGCGCAGCACCCGATCGCCTATTTCTCGGCCGAGTTCGGGGTGCACCACTCCTTGCCGATCTACAGCGGCGGCCTCGGCATCCTGGCCGGTGACCACCTGAAGTCCGCCAGCGACCTCGGTGTGCCGCTGGTCGGCTTGGGCTTGTTCTATCGCTTTGGCTACATGGGCCAGCAGCTGTCGAGCGATGGCCAGCAGCTCGCTGCCGACCGCGAGAACCGCCCGCGCCAGCTCGCGCTCGAAGTGGTGCGCGCCGCCGACGGCCGTCCGCTCGAAGTGACGCTGCCGCTGCCCGGCCGCGAACTTACCCTGCGTGCCTGGAAAGCGATGGTCGGCCGCGTGCCGCTCTACCTGCTCGACGCGAACTGTCCGCAGAACCGCCCCGAGGACCGCGACCTGACGCGCAACCTCTACGGCGGCGACGCCGAAGTGCGCATCCAGCAGGAGATCGTGCTCGGCCGCGGTGGCGTGCGCCTGCTGCGCGCCCTCGACCTGCGCCCATCGGTCTACCACATGAACGAGGGCCACGCGGCGTTCCTCACGCTCGAACGCGTGAGCCGCCTGGTGCGCGGCGAGGGCTTGCCGTTCGAAGCCGCGCGCGAGTACGTGGCGGCGACCACGCTGTTCACCACGCACACGCCGGTGCCAGCCGGCCACGACCGGTTCCCCGAAGACATGGTGCGCCGCTACTTCGGCGACGCCGAAGAGTGGGTGGGCCTGCCGTGGGACCGGTTCTTCGCCCTGGGCCAGGCCGGTTCCGGCACCCAGGAGTTCAACATGACCTACCTGGCGATGCACTTCGCCGGGTTCGTCAACGGCGTGAGCAAGCTGCACGGCATCGCTTCGCAGAAGCTGCTGCACGCGTTCTGGCCGGGCCTCCTGCAGCAGGAAGTACCGGTGGCGTCGATCACCAACGGCGTGCACCTCGCCACTTGGACGCAGCCGGGCATTGCGCGCCTGTTGCGCGGCGACGACCAGGCGCCGCGGCCGGCCGACTTCGCCCGGGCCGAACAGATTGCCCCGGCCGACCTCTGGCGCGTGCACCAAGCCAACAAGGGCCTGATGCTGGAGACGGTGCGCCAGGTGCTGACGCGCACGTTCCACGCGCGCGGCGACTCCCCGGTGGTGCTCAGCGCGATGCTCGCCGGACTCGACGACAAGGCCCTCTACCTGGGCTTCGCTCGCCGGTTCGCTCCATACAAGCGCGCGCATTTGATGTTCACCGATCCCGAGCGGTTGCGCCGGATCCTGTCGCATCCCGACCACCCGGTGCGGGTCCTGGTGTCGGGCAAGGCGCATCCGCGCGACAAGCTCGGCCAGGACATCCTGAAGTCGATCGTACAGATCGCCCGCTCGCCGGAGTTCATCGGCCGGGTGTTGTTCGTCGAGGACTACGACATCGCGGTGGCGCGCGCCCTGGTGCAGGGTGTCGACGTTTGGGTCAACACGCCGACCCGCATGGAAGAGGCCAGCGGCACGTCGGGCATGAAGGCCGCGGCCAACGGCGTGCTCAACCTGTCGATCGCCGACGGCTGGTGGCCCGAGGCCGCCGACGGCGGCAACGGCTGGACGATCGGTGGTTCCCAGGTCTACGGCAGCCACGAACTGCAGAACCAGGCCGACGCCACGGCGCTCTACCGCTTGCTCGAGGAGGAGCTGGTGCCATCGTTCTTCGCCCGTGACGGCCATGGCGTGCCGGCGGCCTGGGTGCAGATGATGTCGCACTGCCTCGCCACGGTGCCGACGCTGTTCAACACCGACCGCATGGTCTCCGACTATCTGGACAAGGCCTACCGGCCCTTGGCGGCGCACTACTTCGCGCAGCAGGGGCAGAAGAAGGCCCCGGCCCGCGAAGCCGCGAAGGAATTCCTGCGCATCAAGGCGGGCTTCGAGAAGGTGCGGATCGTGGCGGCGACCACCGTGGAGCTGGCCGAGTTCAGGGTCGGGCAGCACCTCGACGTGCACCTCGAGGTCGATCTGGGCGCGCTGCAGCCGAAGGACGTGGTGGTGGAACTGGTGGTCTGCCGCGGCGAGTTCGACCAGGGGCAGGAACTGGCCGTGGTGCCACTCGCTGCCACGGGCGCGCCGAAGGGCAGTGTGCACACCTTCGACGGGGGCTACCGGATCGAGCAGGCCGGGCAGTACCAGCACGGGCTGCGGGTGCGGGTGCCAGGCCACGGCGGGCACGACGCCAAGGTGCGCGGGCTGGTGCTCTGGGCCTGAGCGGGCTGGGCGGCCCTGCTCAGGGCCGGTCCTGCCACTGCCAGCCGGCCGTCGCTGCCGCGCCGCTCCAACGGCATGATGGCCGCATGGCCAGCGGCTTCCAGTTCCACGTCGGCACCAGCGGCTTCAGCTACGACGAGTGGCGGCCGTTGTTCTATCCCGAGGCGCTGAAGGCCAAGGACATGCTCGCCTTCTACGCCGCACGTCTGCCGGCGGTGGAGCTGAACAACACCTTCTACCGGATGCCGAGCCAGAAAATGGTCGCGAACTGGCGGGCGCAGGTGCCGGCCGGCTTCTGCTTCGCGGTCAAGGCGAGCCAGCGGCTCACCTGGACGCAGAAGCTGGTCGACTGCGGGGAACTGCTGGGGGTGTTGCGCGCCGTGCTCGAACCCCTCGGGCCCCTGCTCGGCTGCGTCTTCTACCAAGTGCCGAAGTGGGTGCGCAAGGACGTGGCGGTGTTGCGGGCGTTCTTGAATCTGCCGCAGCCGAGTCCGCGGGTGGCGTTCGAGTTCGCGCACGCGAGTTGGCACGAACCGGACGCGCTGGCGGTGCTGCGGGAGCACAATGCGGCGTTGGTGGCGAGCGATCGCGACGAGTTGCCGGCCCCCGAATTGACGGCGACGGCGGATTGGGCGTACCTGCGGTTGCGGCGCTCGAGTTACGACGACGCGGCTTTGCAGAGCTGGGCGGAACGGCTGCAGGCGGCGGGGCGGCGGGCGGCGTTCGTGTTCTTCAAGCACGAGGATTCGTGTGCGGGGCCGGCGTTGGCGGGGCGGTTCCTGGGGTTGGTGGGGCAGGCCCAAGTGCCCCTGCCGCCGCAGGGTTAGCTGCCCGGTCGGCATGGGCCCGTGCCCGAGGGTCGGCATCGTTCGCGTGCCTCTCCGCGTGCTCCAGCCACCGGGCCCGATTGCCGAAGTAGCCTCTGAAAGCTACCTTTTGCCCATGCGCGCCGTCGGCCTGAAGATCCTGAAGAACAAGCTCAGCGAATACGTGCGTCTCGCTGCGGGTGGCGAAGTGGTGTTGATCACCGACCGCGACCGCGTGGTCGCGGAGCTGTCGCCGCCGCAGCTGGGCCGCAGCCCGATGCTCCGCGACGCCCACTTGGCAGACATGGTCCGCGACGGGCTGCTGGTCCCGCCAGCGATCCCGGGTTCGGTACCACTGCCGGCGATGCGGCCCTTGCTGCCGCTGGCACAGTTGCTCGAAGAAATCGACGCCGACCGGCAAGAGCGATGATCTACGTCGACACCTCCGTGGTCCTCGCCACTCTGTTGGCGGAGGATCACAAGCCGTCGGCGGAACTGTGGCGGGAGACCTTGGTCGCGAGCCGGCTGCTGACGATCGAAGTTTGGGTGCGGTTGCACGGCAAGGGGTTGGGGAGGTCCCATGGCGAGCTGGCGGGCGGCTTGTTGGGCCGCATTGCCATGGTGGCCATGGACCACGTGGTGCTCGCGCGGGCACAGGAGCCGTTCCCGGTGCCGGTGCGGACCTTGGATGCCATCCATCTGGCCACCGCCTGCTATCTGCGGGACCGCGGCCAGTCCGTGCAGATGGCGACCTACGATCTGCGACTCGCGGCGGCGGCGCGGAGCGTGGGTCTGCCGACCGTGGCTTTGGTGGGAGGCTGATCGGGCCCCGCGCCGGGAGCGCGAGCGCGTGTTCTGGCGCGCCGGGCCGGCACTGCCTGCCTGGTGCAAGCGCATCCGGTCGTCACAACCGGCCCGCAATGCGCTATCCTGCCAGGGATCCTGCCAAGGTCCGCCGCCCGTCCCTCGCCCATGGCCGCACCATCCCGCACTTCCTGGAAGGGCTTCCTCAAGCTGTCCCTGATCTCCGTGCCGGTGAAGGCGTTCACCGCCAACGACACCAGCGGTGAGATGCACCTGAACCAGCTGCACAAGGGCTGCCACAGCCGCATCAAGTACCAGAAGGTCTGCGCCGAGCACGGCGAAGTGAAGTCCGACCAGATCGTCAGCGGCTTCGAACACCAGAAGGACCACTACGTCGTCGTCGAACCCGACGAACTCGACAAGCTGCGCACCAAGGCCGATCGCGCGGTCAACATCGACGGTTTCATTCCCGAGACCGCGGTCGACGGCATGTACTACGCCGGCAAGGCCCACTACCTGCTGCCCGACGGCGTGCCCGGCGAACGCCCCTACGCCCTGCTGCACCAGGGCATGGTGCAGAACCGGGTGGTGGCCATCGCCCAGGTGGTGATCGCCGGCCGCGAACAACTCGTGCTGCTGCGCCCGCACGGCCGCCTCCTGGTGATGACCGGCCTGCACTACCCGCAGCGCGTGCGCAAAGCGGCCGAGTTCGAGAGCGAAGTGGCCGAGATCGACTGCAAGGCGCAGGAGCTGGCCCTCACCAACACCCTGATCGCCGCCTCGACCCTGGCCGACTTCCAACTCGACCGTTACCAGGACTCGTACGTCACCAAGCTGCAGAAGCTGGTGGCGCTGAAAGTGGCTGGCCAGGAGGTGGTGCAGGCCCAGGACCGCGAGGAGCCGAAGATCCTGAATCTGATGGACGCGCTGAAGAAGAGCGTCGCCGAGGCCCAGGCGCGTTTGGCGGGTGGCGTGCCGGCCAGTGACGTGCCGACCGCAGGACCGTCTGACGCTCCGCCGGCCGAGTCGGTGGCGACCTCCGAGTCCGGCAAGAAGCTGGCGCCGAGCACCGGTGGTGCGAGTGCCGCCAAGAAGGCGCGGCCGCGCAAGGTCGAAGGAGACTGACGTGGCCACGGCCCAGCGCCTGCCGGAGCGGATCGCGCCGATGCTGGCCGTGAGCGGGCCGCCGTTCGATGCCGAGAGTCACGTGTTCGAACCGAAGTGGGACGGCATCCGCGCCCTGGTGTTCTGTGATGCGCCGGACCTGCCCCTGCGCGTGCACGGCCGCCGGCGCACCGACCTGGCGGGCCGGTATCCCGAATTGGCCGATCTGCGCGGTCTGCCAGAAGGCACCGTGCTCGACGGCGAACTGGTGGTGCTCGATGCCGCGGGCCGGCCCGACTTCCCGGCGGCGGTGCGCCGCGAGAACACCGCGGTTCGGCACGCGGCGGCGGCGGCGGTTTCGGCACCGGTGGTGTACGTGGCCTTCGATCTGTTGTACTGCGGCCACCAGAGTTGGCTCGCGCGGCCGTTCGCCGAGCGGCGCACGCAGCTCGGCGCCGTCGTGCAGGCTCTCGGCAGCGCGCGCTGCTTCGCCACCTCGGGGGTGGTCGGTTCCGGCACGGCGTTGTTCGAAGCGACCCGGGCCCAGGGGCTCGAAGGCGTGGTCGGCAAACGCCTCGACGCGCCGTACTGCCCCGGCGAACGCAGTGCTTCGTGGATCAAGAGCAAGGCGCCGCAGCGTGTGCACTGCCTGATCCTCGGCTACGAACCGGCGGGCGAACGCGACCTGAAGTCGCTGGTGGTGGCGGCCGATCTGGACGGCGAGCTGCGCTGCGTCGGCAAGGTCGGCAGCGGCTTCTCGGCGGCCGAACGCGCGGCGCTGGTGGCTCGCTTGGCGGCGCGGCCGGCGGCGGTGCCGCTGGTGCCGAACGAGTGGCGGGCGCGCTGGGTGACACCCGGCCTCTACTGCACCGTCGAGTTCCTGGAACGCACGGCGCACGGCAACCTGCGCGCGCCGGTGTTCGTCGGCATGGTCGCGGACGGGGAGGTGGCGTGAGCGCCCCGGACGAACGGCCGCGGGCGCTCGAAGCCCTGGCGGCGCAGCTCGGGCTGCCTTCGCGCGTGCTGCGGCGGTGGGCGGAGCACGGTTTGCTGCTGGTGGATGCCGCGGCGCAAGAACCGTTCGCGTTCCGCGTCCTCGGCACCGCGCGCGCCCTGGCCGCGCTGCACCGTGCGGGTTGGTCGGCGGGGCGCATCGCCAGGGCGTCGATGGCGGCGCGCACCGTGGTGCCGGACGCGGACCAGGCGCTGGCTGGGCTCGCGGCGGCTCTCGGCGAAGGCCGGCAGGTGTTGCGCACGCCGGAGGGACGCCTGTGCGAGCCCAGCGGCCAACTGCGCTTCGATTTCGGTTCGTCCGCGGTGAGCCAAGCTGCGCCGTTGCCGCTGCGTTCGCCGCAGGACTGGTTCGAACGTGGCGTCGACGCGGAGTTGGCCGGGCGGCTCGACGAGGCGGTGCGCGCCTACCAGCAGGCGTTGCCTGGGGTGGGCGCCGAGGCGCACTTCAACCTGGGCAATTGCCTGTACGCGCTGCGGCGGCGTCCCGAGGCCGCCGAGCAGTTCGAGCGCGCGGTGGCGGCGCTGCCCGACTTCGCCGAAGCGTGGAACAACCTCGGCATCGTGCGCGGCGAACTGGGCGAGCGGCGGCTGGCCTGCGCGGCGTTCGAGACCGCGCTGCAGCTGGTGCCGCACTACGCCGACGCGCACTACAACCTCGCCGACCTGCTCGCCGACGCCGGCGAACTCGACGCCGCGCGGCGGCATTGGCGCGCCTACCTCGCCTACGATCCGAACAGTCGCTGGGCCGATGCGGTGCGCCGCCGGCTCGAACGCGGCCGCTGACCCACGCGCTCAGCGCCCGCGCAGCAGCTGGGCCAGCGCGTCGATCGCCGGGGCCAGATCCTGCCCGTCTTCGAGCGCGGGCCGGAACAGGTCGCCGTGCTGCTGCAAGCGGGTCGGCATGGTCTGCAGGGTGAAGCGGGCCGGATCGAGTCCGTCGTCCTCGAGTTCGTCCCAGTGCAGCGGTGCCGACACCGACGCCGCGGCGACCGGGCGCACCGCGTACGGTGGCACGATCGTCTGGCTGCGGCGGTTCTGCAGGAAGTCCAGGTAGACCTTGCCCTCGCGCCGCTCGGGCGCGCGTTCGATGGTGGCGAGCTCCGGCAGTTCGCGCACGAGGCAGCGCGCCACCGCTTCGGTGAACATGCGGCTGTGTTCGTAGCCGTAGCCGGGCTGGAGCGGCACGAACACGTGCATGCCGCGCTTGCCCGAGGTCTTCAGCAGGGGCCGCAGGCCGATGCCCCGCAGCAGCCGCCCGGCGGCGCGCGCCAGCCGCACCACCCACGCGAACGGGGCCTCTTTGGGATCGAGGTCGAGCACCGCGTAGTCGGGTTGGTCCAAGTGGCCCACGCGGGACAGCCACGGGTGCAGGTCGATGCTGCCGAGGTTGATCGCGTGCAGCAGCGTCGGCAGATCGCCGACCACGAGGTGCGGGACCAGTGCGCCATCGTGTTCGATCGGGGTGGTGGACAGCCACGCTGGCGCCTGTGGCCCCGCGTCGCGCTGGTAGAACGACTTGCCGTCGATGCCGTCGGGGAAGCGCTGGAGATGCAGCGGCCGGTCGCGCAGGTGCGGCAGCAGCCACTCGGCGACCGTGGCGTAGTAGGCGAGCAGATCGCCTTTGGTGTGGCCGGCCCCGGGCCAGTAGACCTTGGTCAGGTTGCTCGGGCGCACCTGCTGCCACGCGGTGGGCGTGGGCGTGCGTTCCGGTGCGGGCTCGGCGCGGTCCTGGTACGTTGCCGGTGCGTCGGCAACCGCGATGCGCCGCCAGTCGTCGCTCGGCCCGCTCTGGTAGAGGCTCGCCCCACGTTTGCCCACCATCGCCGGCAGACCGCGCGCGGCGATCGCCTCGAGCAGGCCCGGGCCGTTGCCGGCCACGTGGTCGACGAACAACAGCCGCGGGTGCGCTGGCAGCAACGCGCGCAGGGCCGCCTTGCGGTCGAGCAGCGGCAGAGCGCGCAGGTCGTAGTCCTCCCAGTGCAGCAGGTCGAAGGCGTAGTAGCAGAGTGTCTGCAGGTCGCCGCCGGCCAGGGCGCGCGCGGTGGCGGTGGCGTCGGGCCGGCCCTGGGCATCGGTGGCCACCAACACGCCGTCGAGCAGCGCGCGGTGGCCGCGCAGGCTTGCGGCGGCAGCGGCGAGTCCGGGGTCGACCGCGGGCTGGCCCGGCAGGGTGACGAGCGGCCCGTCTTTGCGCAGCAGGCTGCGGCGGCCGGCGAATTCGACTTCGAACAGCCAGGTCGGATCGACGAACGGTGCGCCGGGAGTGGCCCAGCGCATCGGCTCCAGGAAATCCGGCAACGGCGCGAGCGGCGCCCGGCCCAGGTCGATGCCGAGCACGCTGTCGCGGTCGGGGCCGGCGAACCCGTCGCGGGTCTTGAACAAGAGCCAGGTGTTGGGGCCTTGCTGGGTGCGCACCAGATGCCACTCGCCGCGCAACCGTCGGCCGTGCAGCACCAACTTCAGTTCGCCCTTGGCGAGCGCTGCCTCCCAGGTCGGGAACACCTTCAGTTCGTAGTGTCCTTTGTCCCACAGGGTCATGGTGCCGGCGCCGTACTGCCCTTTGGGAATGCGGCCGTCGAAGTGCTCGTAGGCGAGTGGGTGGTCTTCGGTGCGCACCGCGAGGTGCTTCTGTGCCGGGTCGTACGAGAATCCCTTCGGCACCGCCCACGAACACAGCACGCCGCCGTGCTCGAGCCGCAAGTCGTAGTGCAATTGCCGCGCTTCGTGGCGGTGCACCACGAACACTTGGCCGCCGCGTGGCTGCACTGCGGCCGGGGGCGGCTCCGGGGTGCGGCGGAAATCGCGCTTCTCCCGGTAGTCGGCGAGCGGGTCGCGGTCGGTCATGGCACCGCGCGATGTTACGGGTGCTGCGGGTGGTGCGTGCAAACTTGCGACCGTGGCGGCCGACGCCGGCCGTGGGGAGACCGCGGTGCGCTGCGTTCGAGCTGCACCGCGCAGCACTTTGCAGCGCGGCATGTTCCGCAACCGGAATCGAGGAGTCTGCAATGCGCTGGTCGTTCGCTGTGTTGGTCGTGGTCTGTTCCCTGGTCGGTTCGCTGGCGGCCCAGGGGCGCCAGGGCGGCCGTCGCCCCGCGCCGCAGCCCGAGGTGCGGGCCGAGCAGCCCGAGTCTCGGGGGGCCGTGCCGCGCGCCGAGCGGCCGCCGGCGGCGGGCCGCCGCGCCGCGCCGCATGCGGGCGGTCGCTTGCCCGAGGGGGTGCGCCAGCGGGTGCGGGAGCTGGTGCGCGAACGGGTGCGCGAGCGACTCCAAGAGCTGCGCGCTGGCCGAGCGGTGCAGCGTCCGGGCCGCGGCGACGTGGGGCGGATCGAGGCGGGTGGGCGCCATCGGCCGCCGCTGCATCGCCAGCAGGGTGGGGCATTCCGACGCGCGCCCGTGGGGCGGGATGTCGGCCGCGGCGGCCGCAGGGGGTAGGTGTTGTCCGGCGTAGCAGGGTTGGGTGGGGCCTCCCTCGGGTGCGCCCTCTGTTGAGCAGATTCGCACGCCCGTGCGACTTCGCTCGGTAAGGGCTGGCTCGCCAAGTTGAGCCATAAGCTGCTTGCCAAAAGTTGTTTACGTCTTCTTTGGCGCTCGGTTCAGGAGGCGGATGGCAAGGGTCGGACCGAGGTTCGCCCGCCATGCCGAACGGCACTGCCTTTGCTCTACCGCAATGCCCAGTGGCAACTGGGCGCCGTGCCGCCGGCAGTCGCGGCTTCCATCGAGCCCAATCCGTGAGCCTGGTCCTTCTCTTGAATTCGGCGTGCCGCACTGTGGGTTGCTTCGCCAACTCGGCTGGTATCTGCTCCCTCGGGGGCGGATCCGCTGTGGCCGAGCAACTCTCGCGAAGTGCTGCTTGCATGGGGGAGTCTCCCCCGTAGATTTCAAGGTGGCTTGGCCCTCCCAGCCAAGCCGCGCTGGCCCCTGCTCGCGTTTTGTTCCCGAGTCCCTTTCGCCTCCGCAAGATCCCTCGCGTGGATTCGCATCCCATGAAAGCCAATCCTTCCGGCAGGTCGCCGGCCCTCTCGCTGCTCGGTTGGCCCTTGCTCCCGCTGCTGGCGGCTGTCGGCTGCACGGGTGGCCAGAAGGGCGATCCTGAGAACCGCGGCGACTTCAAGGTCGTCAGCATCTCCACCGGCACCGGCGCCGTGTATCCGTACCGCATTCGCAAGACGGACATCTTCGGCAACCCGACCAACGTGGTCCTCAACATCGAGGACAAGGACACGCTCACGGCCAACGTGACCGGCAACAACGGGGTGCTGCCCGTCGCCACGCTCAACACGGTGCCCGAGCTGCCGAACGGTCTCCCCGGCAACCACTTCCTGCACTTCGCCTTCAGCCACAAGCTCGATGTGAAGTCGATCCTGAGCGACCAGCTCGCCAACCAGGGCAATGCAGGTTTGACCGGCAACCTGAGTCTGCTCGCCTACGATGCGGCGACCGAGACTTCGCTGCCCGTGTCAGGGCGCGGCTTCGTCAATGGCATCACCTACTACAACGTCTCCGGCCGGTTGGTGCCGGTGCAGGCGGTGGTGGCGGATGGGCTTGGCGTGCGCGTGGTGGACGAGATCCTCGATCCCGCGACCTTGAAGCCACTGAATCCTCGGCAGTTCCTGACGGGGCGCACGGTGGGCTTCCCGAACTACTCGGGAGCCGCCGATCTGGTCTCCAAGAAATCGTTCACCTTCGTTGCCGACACCGACAGCGACCTCGGCTCGATCGAGATGTTCCCGAGCGACCGTCTGATCCGGATCCGGGTCAGCAGTGCCGTTCGTGACAACGAGGGCGACATCCTCGCTCTCGAAGTGGGCACTGCCACCACCGTGGGTTCGGATGGTGAGCGCCCCCAGGTGCTCGGCTACCTGACGACGCCCCAGATCTCCCCCGGCAACAACCAGAGCAACATCGACACCCAAGCGTCGATCCTGGTGCGCTTCAACAAGCCGGTGCAGCCAGGGCTGGTGGGCTCGTTCTTCAGCCCGCAACAGTTGGTGCCTCCGTCCGGCGGCGTGACGATCTCGGTGACCGCGGCGGCGCAGACCTTCGGTCTGAGCTACCACGCCGACCCGCTCAACTACGCCAACATGATGGACTACGTGATCACCCCCGCCTACAACCTGCCTGGGCAGGCTGCGGTGGATGTTGCGGTGCCCATCACGACGATCCGCGCGATCAACAACAACCTGCTGATTGGTCAGCAGGTGGCGACGCGGTTCACCACGGGCATCGGCCAGGGCATCATCAACGCGCCGGTCGCCCCTGAGGCGATCTACGTGGGGATCGGTGGTGCGGAGCCTGGCGTCTCGGTCATCGACATGAACGGCCTCGGCCAGGGCACCGGGGACATCACCAACACCCGGTTCAACCTGAATCCGAACATCGGCCGCGCCGGTGTGACGCCGCCGATGTCGCCTGGCACGACCAACCTCGATGCGGGCAGCAGTGGCGTGCTGACGCTGGTGAAGGACACCAACCTGGAGACCCGCCTGCTCAAGGACCCGTTGGTCGGCGAGATCACCGACATCCACATCGGGGCACCTCTCGACTTGGTGTTCAACAACGAGAACATCAACGCGAACGCCACCCGCGCCAACCAGATCAACGAGGGCTTCGGGGCGGCCATGTCGGGCAACGTGATCGCGCAGCCGCCGGTGCCGAACCCGCCGAAGCTGCTGTTCCCGCCGCCGAATCCGGCCCGGGCAATCTTCGGTGAGGAGCCGACGACCAAGTCGAGCTTCGGCCCGCCAGGGGCTTTGGTCACGGGTGGTCCGCCCGCCAACTGCCTCGCGGCCGGCCTGAACTTGCTGGTCCAAGGCAACCCGTTCGCCAACAGTGCCTCGCAGATCGGCTTGTTCGGTTCGCGCTTCATGGGCGTGTTCGTCGGGCCGCAGCCGCCCCCCGGGTCGCCGCCCCCGCCCACGCCGTTCTGCCCGTTCACGTCTCGCCAGCAGATCGGCCACTTCCTCTATGTGCTCGATCGTGACAACCGGCGCGTGCTGGTCGTGAACAGCAACCGCTTCACCGTGCTGGACTCGATCCGCCTGTCGGATCCGGTCAGCATGGCGATGTCGCCGAACATGAATCGCCTGGCCGTCTCGAACTTCTCGAGCGCCTCGATCAGCTTCATCGACATCGATCCGACCAGCAGCACGTTCCACCAGGTCGTCTCGGAAACCCGGCTCAACATCCCGGGGCCGACGGCGTTGTCGTGGCAGCCGGACGGCGAGGACCTGCTGGTGCTGTCGACCAACAGCAACGCCTTGACGATCGTGAGTGCACTCGACTACCGGGTCCGCAAGGAGGTCACCGGCTTCCTGAACCGGCCGATCGAGGTCATCGTCACCGAGCGCTACCAGCGCCACGGCAACCAGTCTGGCCTCTACTACGCCTACATCCTGAACTCGAATGGGACGGTGGCGATCTACGAGTCCGGCCCGGACGGCGTCAACGGCATCGGTTTCAACGACGTGGTTTCGCTCGTCACCAACGAGTCGTTCCCGCGGGCGCGGTCGATGTGTTACGACACCTACGCCGGCCAGGGTGGTGTGCTGATCGGCCACGTCGACGAGTCGGGTCTCGGCCAGATCTCGCGTCTGTGGCTCACGGCGAGCCCGCTCGGCCAGTTGCCGTTGCAACAGAACACGGGTGGGTTCGTGCGGCCGCCGAACTACCGCCAGAAGGAGTGGTTCGTCACGCAGCGCTTCGGTGGCTTGCAGCCGAACGTGCCGCGCGGCGAGTTCCTGTCGGGCAACACCGTGATCGACATTTGCACGGACGACATGTTCAACAACGGTGGTCTGCTCGGCCAGGGCACCCCGTTCAACGCGGCGTTCGTGGCGACGCCGTACAACCACTCCGGCAAGCACACGGTCAAGGGCACGGCCAATGGTGTGGCCACTGCGACGGTGCCGCGGCTCTTGTTCCTGGCGCTCTCGGATGTCGGCAAGATCGACGTGTTCGAGATCCAGAGCGGCACTCGCATCACCACCATCGATGTGCCTGGGGTGCGCGTGGTGTCGAGCTACTGGCGGCAGTAGTCAGTAAGAGCTGGAATCAGGAAAGCGCTGGAATTGAAGAGAATCCGCGAGCCGCTGCTCGGCTCGCGGTTGCTTCGCGCGAGCCGTGACACTCCTCGCGTTGATCTCGCGCCGGCTGGAGCCTCAGCTCCGCTGCGCGGCTGCCGCAACCCGGTAGATTTCCGCTGCTGGGTTGCGCTTCCTGGCGCTGTGGCGCAGGATCGGCACATGCCCGATGGGCGCGTTGTGCAAGAGATGTTCGCCGAGGTGGCGCCGGGCTACGACCGGGCCAACCGCGCGCTTTCCTTCGGGGTCGACCAGTGGTGGCGGCGCCGCGCGGTGCGTTGGGTCGGCGCCAAGCCTGGCGAACTGGGGCTCGACGCGTGCACCGGCACCGGGGACTTGGCCCTGGCGTTGCGCCGTGCTGGAGCCGCGGTGGTCGGCGCCGACTTCTGCCCGCCGATGCTGGGCAAGGCGAAGGGTAAAACCGGCCTGCGTGGTGGACCGGGGCGAGCTCGCGCGGACCAAGCGTCCGCGCCGGCACTCGACTTCTTGGCCGCCGACACCTTGGCGTTGCCGTTCGCTGCCGCCACTTTCGATTTTGCCACCGTGGCCTTCGGCATCCGCAACGTGAGTGACCCGGTGGCTGGGCTGGCCGAACTGGCGCGCGTGGTGCGGCCGGGCGGCCGGGTGCTGGTGCTCGAATTCTGTCGGCCAGCCGGTCGCTGGTTCGCGCCGCTGTATCGCCTCTACTTCGGCCGGGTCCTACCAGTGCTCGGCGGCTGGATCGCCGGTGCGCGGCGTTCTGCCTACCAGTACCTGCACGACTCCGTGATGCAGTTCCCCGAGCGCGAGGAGTTCCTTCACCTGATGCAGCGGGCTGGTTTGGTGCGCACCGAGTTGCAACTGCTCACCGGCGGCATTGCCGCGCTCTACCGTGGCGAAGTCCCCGCGTGATCCCGAGCCGGCTCCGGCCGAGCCCCGGGGCTATGCACACTGGTCGCGCGACCCGGCCGTTGGGCTGTTCGCGGTGATGCCGCTGTGGCTCACCTATGAGGCGCTTCGTTGGCAGGTGGCACCGGCCGATCGCAACGGTGCCGAAGACGTCATGCTGCGGGCCCTCGAGCAGTTGCCGTGGCGCGGCCTCTTGTTGTTGCGTTCGCTGCTCGGGGCCGGCTTGTTGCTGGCGGCAGCCTCCCTCATGCGGCGGCAGGTGCCGTGGTTGCGCGTCACCTTGCTGGTGGCCGTCGAGGGTTCCTTCTACGGCGTGCTGATGGGGCCGGTGGCCAGTCTGCTGACCCAGCACGCCGCGCGTGTGCTGGCTGCGGCGCCGCCGGGCGAAGGTGGGCTGGCGGCCGATCTGGTGGGTTCCCTGGGGGCCGGCATCTTCGAAGAGCTGTTGTTTCGGCTCGGCCTCTTGCCGCTGTTGGCATGGCTGTGGCTGCAAGTGGCCCGCAGCTGGTCGATGCCGCGCTGGACCGCCGGCATCGTCGCCGTGCTGCTCAGTGCGCTGGTGTTCGCTTGGTTCCACCATCTGTGTGGCGAGCCGTTCGAGCGGTCCCGATTCCTGTTCCGCACCGCAGCCGGCATCCTGCTCGGCCTGTTGATGTGGTTCCGCGGCTTCGGCGTGTGCGTCTACACCCACGCCTGCTACGACACCTACTACTACCTCACGCATTCGACAGGCCCGTGACCGGCGATCGTTCCCTTGCTCCAACCCGTGCCTTCGCCGTCTGCTGGAGCGGCGGCAGCGGCATCGCCTACGGCCTGCGTCTGGTCGAAGTGTTGCTCGCTGCGGGCCACACCGTGCACTTGTGTGCCACCGGAGCAGCCTTGCGCGTGCTGGTGCACGAAGCGGGCCTGCCGGTCGACTTGGCCAGGCCCGACCTCGCGGCGTTGTTCGCGCCCGAGTTGCGGGCCCGCCTGCGGGTCCACGACCTGGCCGCGGTCGAGGCGGCGCCGGCGTCGGGCAGCGCCGGCATCGCCGCCACCATCGTCGTGCCGTGCAGCATGGGCTCGCTGGCGCGCATTGCCCACGGCTTCTCCAGCAACCTGGTGGAGCGCGCGGCCGACGTGGCGCTGAAGGAGGGCCGTCCGCTGGTGGTGGTGCCGCGCGAGACCCCCTTGTCGGTGTTGCACCTGCAGAACCTGCTCGAATTGGCGCGTCTGGGCGCGATCGTGTTGCCGGCGATGCCGGGCTTCTACCACCGCCCGCAAACGGTGGCCGAGCTGGTCGACTTCGTGGTCGGCAAGATCCTGGACCGCCTCGCGGTGCCGCACCAGCTGGTGGCGCGCTGGCAGACCCCGGCGCCGCGCACGCCCTACGACGAGGGGGAGGTCTGACGTGGCGCCGGTGGCCAGTTCTGGACCTGCGGGCGGCGGTGCGTTGCGCACGGTCCGCAACTTCGCCTCGCTGGTGAAGCTGTCCCACTCGGTGTTCGCGTTGCCGTTCGCGTTGCTGGCGCTGCTGGCGGCGACCCAGGGCCGGCCGAGCTGGTCCCTGCTTGCCACGGTGGTGTTGGCGGCGGTCGCCGCGCGCACCGCGGCAATGGCCTACAACCGCTTCGCCGATCGCGAACTCGACCAGGCGAATCCGCGCACGCGCGGTCGCGAACTGCCACGCGGGGTGGTGACGCCGCGCAGTGCCCTGTGGCTCGCTCTCGGCGCCGGCGCCACGTTCGTCGGCGCGGCCGCGCTGCTGAACCCGCTGTGCGGCTGGCTCGCGGTGCCCACCCTGCTGTTTCTGTGTGGCTACAGCCACGCCAAACGCTTCACGGCTCTGTGCCACCTCTGGCTCGGCTTCGCCCTCGGCCTCGCCCCGGTCGCGGCGTGGCTCGCCGTCGACGGTGCCTTCACCATCCGGCTGTGGCCGGCGGTGCTGCTCGGCGGCTCGGTGGCGGCCTGGGTGGCGGGTTTCGACGTGCTCTACGCTTGCCAGGACGAAGCCTTCGACCGGGAACATGGCCTGCACTCGCTGCCGGCTCGCTTCGGGGCCCGGCGGGCGATGGCGGCGAGCCGGTTCTTGCACCTGCTGGCGGGATTCGGGTTCGCGGCCGCGGGCCACTGGCTCGGTTTCGGCTACGGCTATGCTGCCGGCATGGTCGGCGCTGCCGGGTTTCTGGTCTGGCAGCATCGGCTCTTGCGGCCCGGGGATCTGGCGCGCATCGACATGGCGTTCTTCACCGCGAACGGCGCCTTGGCCGTGCTGTTGTTCGCGGCCGGCTGCCTCGACCTCTACGGGCTTGGGGGCCTCGGCTGATGGCTGCGCCGCACCCGGACCAGGAGTTCGAACGCCTGCAGCGGGCGTGCCAGAAGGGCCTGGGCCCGGTGGTGGTGGTCACCGGGACCAACGACCATTACCGCCGGTTGGCACTCGAACTGCTGCTGGCGGCCCAGCCGCAGGACGCGGAGTTGCGGTTGCTCGATGCCGCCGAGGACCGCGGCGCGCGCGGCGGGGGGGACGAGGGGGCCAAGGCCCCGCGACCGCGCTCGGGGGAGGCCAGGGACGATGGCGACGATGGCGAGCCGGACGACGGCGAGCGGGGGGGCACCCTCGAGCCGGCTGCCGAGTCGGTCCAGGACGTGCCCGAACTGCTCGACTTGCGCGGTGGTGGCCTGTTCGCCCGCGCCACGGTGGTGTGCGTGCGGCGCGGCGCCAAGTGGTGGCAGCGTTGCGCCCCGGTGCTGGCCACGCAGCTCGACAAGATCGCCCGGGGTAGCCGGCTGTTGCTCGAAGCCAACAAGCTGGACAAGCGGCGCAAGGTGGCCAGCGAGCTGCTGAAGACGCTCGGCGAAGCCGTGTTCGAGTTCCGCGATCTGTTCGAGACGCGTTTCGGTGGCACCGATCTGGCCGAAGGCGAACTGGTGGCCTGGGTCGGCAAGCAGGCGCAGAAGCGGGGTGTGCCGCTGCAGCCGGATGCGGCGCTCTTGGTGGTGGCCCAGGTCGGCAAAGGGCTCAGCGAGTTGGCCGCCGAGCTGGATCGTCTGCAGGCCCAGTTCGGTCCGGATCCACAGCGCAAGCCGCTCGCACCCACCGACCTGCGCGGCCGGCTGTCGGTGAGCTTCGAATCGACGCCGTTCGAACTGGCGGAGGCGGTGCTGGACGGCGACCGGGCGCGCGCGCTGCGCTCGGTGCGTGCCATGTGCGACCGCGGCGTGCGCGGCAAGACCGGCAAGCGCTCCACCGGCGGGGTGCTGCCGTTCGCTTGCAGCTGGCTGTGGCAGTCGCTGGCCAAGGTCCTGGCCGGCCGCGAACTGCTCGACGCGGGGGTGCGCCAAGACACCATCGCGCGGCAGCTCGGCGTGCAGTTCTTCGCCGATCGCTTCTTGCGCCAGGTGGCCCGGCACGACGCCGCGCGGCTGCGCACCGGCCTGCTCGCGATCCACCACTGCCTGCGTCTGTCGCGCACCACCGGCGAGGACGACGGCGTGCTGCTCGAAGGGTTCCTGCAGGTGTGGTTCCACGGCGGCCAGGTTCCGGGCGCGGAGGCATTCGAATGGTGATCCACGTCTTGCCACCCGAGGTGGTCAACCAGATCGCCGCCGGCGAAGTCGTCGAGCGCCCGGCCTCGGTGGTGAAGGAGCTGGTCGAGAACTCGCTCGACGCCGGCGCCACCCGCATCCGCGTCGAGATCACGGCTGGCGGCGCCGAATCGATCCGCGTGCTCGACAACGGCGGGGGGTTTCTGCCCGAAGACCTGCCGCTGGCGTTCCGCAGCCACGCCACCAGCAAGTTGCGTTCGGTCGCCGACCTCGACCACATCGGCAGCCTGGGCTTTCGCGGCGAGGCCCTGGCTTCGATCGGTGCCGTGTCGCGGGCCACGATCAAGAGTCGCCGCCCCGGCGCACGGGAAGGTTGGCAGGTGGCCACCGACGGTGGCCGCGAACTGCCTCCCGAACCGTGTGGTTGCCCGGAAGGCACCACCATCGAGATCCGCGACCTGTTCTGCAACGTGCCGGCCCGTCGACGCTTTCTCAAGTCGGCGACCGCCGAACGGGCGCGCATCCAGGAACTGCTCGCCGAGCTGTCGCTGGCGCGGCTCGAGGTCGACTTCACCCTGGTTGCCGACGGCCGCGAACTGCTGCGGCTGCCCGGTGGCGAGTCGCTCGCCGCCCGCGTGGCCCGCTGCTTCGGCGAGCAGCTCGCGGCTGGCCTGCTGCCGGTGCAGCGCGCGTTCGAAGGCCTGACCGTCGAAGGCGTGATCGCCCAGCCGGACTTGGCGCGGCGCGACAGCCGCCACGAACTCTGCTACGTGAACGGCCGCCTCGCGCGCGAGTCGAGCGCGGTCCACGCCGTGCGCCAAGCGTACCGCGAGTACTTGATGGGCGGGCGCTTTCCGGTCTACGTCCTGCAGGTGGCCCTGCCCGCCGACCAGGTCGACGTCAACGTGCACCCGCGCAAGGCCGAAGTGCGCTTCGTCGAGCCGCGCAAGGTCGCCGGCTGTCTGCACGAGGCCGTGCGCAGCGTGCTCCAGGCGCGCGGTTTCGCGGCGAGCGGTGCTGCGGTGGGCATCGACCCCAACCTGCCGCGGGCTCAGTCGGGTTTCCCCGACCTGCCGCGGTCCCTGTTCGATGCCGGGCCGCCGCGCCCGCTGGCCGCAGCGGCGACCCCGGACCTGCCGTTCGTGGTGCGCGAGCGCCCAGCGGCGGCGCCCGCAGCACCCTCGGGTCCCGCTGCGGCGGCAGCGGCGGCAGGGCCGGGGCCCTCTGCACCAGGCCCCGCGGCCAGCCCGGTCGCGAGTGCTTCGCGGCCGAATCCGTTCCAGCGCGTTTCCGGCCGCTACCTGCAGGTGCTCGATCTCTACCTGCTGCTCGAGAGTCCAGACGGCCTTTTGGTCGTCGACCAGCACGCGCTGCACGAACGGGTGGTCTACGAGCAGCTGCGCGCGGCGCACCGCCAGCGGGCGGTACAGGTGCAGCGCCTCCTGGTGCCCGCGGTCGTGGAGGTGACGCCGAGCGAGATGCAGTGGTGCCTCGACCATCGCGACGGACTGGCGGCCGAAGGGCTCCTGGTCGACGCGTTCGGCCCGAGCTCGCTCGCCGTGCACGGCATGCCGACCGCCTTGGCGCGTGCCGACGCGCAAAAGCTGCTGCGGCTCTTGCTCGGCGATGCCGAAGCCGACGGGCGCCGGGCCGTGGCCGAGCAGGTCGCGGAACGGTTCCACTCGATGGCCTGCCGTTCGGCGGTGATGCGCGGCGACCGGCTCACCGACGCCGAGATCGCGGCCCTCTTGGCCGCCGCCGCCGACCTCGAGCACCCGCACAATTGTCCGCACGGGCGGCCCACGGTGCTCACGTTCGGCGCCGCCGATCTGGAGCGCTACTTCCGCCGGCGCTGCTGAGCGGGCGCTCGCGGCGCCGGGGTTCCTTCACTTTGGCCGGTCGAGGTCTTCGACCTGCAGTTTGGGCTGCAACTGCAAGTTGGCCACCACCACGCGGGTGCGCGCCCGCAGTTTGCCGTCGGCATCGGCGTGCAGATGCACCAGGCGATGCGGCACCAGGTGGCCGTCGACCCGGCGCAGGTCGCCCAGGCGCACGAATTCACGCCGGCTCGGGTCCGGCCGGCCCTCGTTCAGGGGTTGCACGTCGATCGCCACCAGCTGGCTGGTCTTGGCGTCGACGAACACCTTGGCCAGCACCGGTGCATCTTCGCCGCCGGTCTGCTGCAAGGGGAATGCGGGCAGGCCGCCAGTGACCACTTCGCAGTCGATGGCCGGCTCGCGGCCGAGCTGCAGGGGCTCCTTCTGCACCGGCGACGGCGCGGTCGCCGAGCGCAGCACCTGGCCGGGCGCCAGAAAGCGCAGCATCTGGCGGACGAGGTTGGTGTTGCGGTCGCACGCGGCGCGGTCCTGGGCCTCGGCTTCGGTCAGGTCGCGGGCTTTGCCCTGGAACAGGTGCCAGTAGCCATTGCGGTCGCGGCCCGCGGCCACCGGGGCACCGGCGTCGCGCACGTCATAGCGCAGCAAGTGGCGCAACTTCTGGTCGGGGCGCAGCCATTCCAGATACTTCAGGTCGATGTCGGCCTGGCCGCCTTGGGCAGCCTGGGCATCGAGCAGGTGCACTTCGAAGCTGCCGGTGACGGCGGTGACGCGCGCCGGGGTGCCGTCGGGGCGGTGGGCTGCGTCGACTCGCTGGCACAGGGCTTCGAGGTCGCTGGGCCGCGGTGAGGGCAGGGGGGCGGTGGGACCTGGCGGCGGGGGTGGTGGGG
>JAEUHP010000013.1 GCA_016795295.1 Planctomycetota bacterium
AAAGGAAAAGCAGCGACAGCCGTCCACGCAACTTCAGCGGGACGAGACCATTGAGTCGGCTGCATTACGTCAGGAGAATCACCATGCGGCCACATTAAATCGGTGCAAGCGCATGTCCGCATTAGATCTCACCGCCCGGAAGCGCCTGCCATTCTAGCTAGATAAACTTTCTTACTCTGATCGGACAGGTTTAGCCAATATGGGGCAACACCAACGCGCCCCAACGACTGATGTGCGCCGAAAATCTGCACCTCTACACTACCGCGCTCTGTCTTCCTCACTTCCCATATCACTGCAGCGTGGCCGCCCCATCGCCCACTCTTGGTCTTGTACCAGTATTGAAGGAAGTCACCAGGAGCTGCATCCTCAGCTTCAACTCGATGCCCCAGGCCTCTGCTCAAAAGTGCATGCTGCACCCCCGCCACCCTGACGTCGTCACCATCCACGAGAGCATCTAGATTCTCATCCGGACCAATGTTCGCAATGAGCACCTCGGACCTCTCCTCATTTGTGAGAGGCCTCGACAGCGCCTCTTCCAACACAGCAACAAGGAACTGGACACAATCAACTTGGCGGCTTGCGGACTCAGACCCGTACACCCAACCATCAAACCTGCTCCGCGCCAAGCCCTCTGCCACGAGACGAATTCGATCCTGATGAGTGCAAGCGCTTGTAAAAATGGCCATCGCAGCAACCAGTGTAGAGATAGCTAAGACTTTGAAGACCATATGACGCTCACCTCCTGCCAACGGGTAGATGATACACGCCAAGAGTTTGACTCATCCGCCCAAGCGACCTTTATCTCGAAGACGAAACGCCTTTTCAGTGAGAGCGACGTCGAGCCGTCACTCGTGTTCTCTCCACGCATGATTGCGTCCACGTCAGTGACAGGGTGTCGAATGCGCAACCATCGCTCGTTCCAAGCCTGCGATGTACCACGAAGAACATCTTTGTCAAATCGATCTTCAGCAATCACTTCGACTTCGTACACAGCGCTTTCTTTTGTCAGCGCCTCCCACAACTGCCACGGCTCCAAGTCCTTCCGCGTGACCCGCTCGACTTGCTGCAGCACAGAACTTGCGTAGTCTTCAGCAAACGACGCCGCCCCTGCTTTCCAGCGCTTCTGTCGAAAGGCTGGATCGAGTGCCTCCCAGGCTTGGGCAAACTTCTCCTGAGACAGCGAGTGGAAGAAATCACGGATCACTGAGCCAGGCGCGTGAAACCCCAGCCAATGCAAGGCGGCAGCTGAGCACACAATGACAACGAAGATCGACACTGCTATCCAATGTCTCCTGACATAGTGCAGCAGCCGAACAAAGCCGACAAGCACCGTCTTTAGCTTACCGAGGGCGTCTTCAATCGACTTCATGTCTGAAGAATTAGAGCCTCGAAAGCAGCGGTCAAGAACTTTTTCAATGGTGCACGTAGAAAGTTTAAGCTGCAGTCCCGGACCACCCCGGCCTATTGGGCCCTCGCGTAGCGCCGCCCAACCCCCTCCGGCAAGCCCTCGCGAAGGGCCGAAATTCTGCCCTCCGGACCAAGTTTCGGCCAAGCGGGTACACCCCTCCCCTGCCGCAGCCCCCACGCTGCCGCCGCACATCGCTTCGCCGTCACTCCGGCCAGCCGGACTCGCCGTCCGGTCCACCGCCTGCGCGACCCGGCGGTGCCCGGCACTCAACCGGCCCCGGTTACCCGCCGCGGACCGGCGCACTGTGGACAGACCAGCACCGAGTAGCCGAACACCCGCTGCAGCAACGCAGCCCATGGCAGGCGACGCCGCGCTCCACTTCGCCTGCCGCCACCATGCGGAACGCGCAGACGCTGCCGACGCTGCCGTTCGGCCAACCGGCGCCGCAGATCGCCGCCGGCTGCCACCACGGCCTCGTCGATCTCGGCCGATTCCACCGCTCCACCATCATCCCCGTGCCGGCAGCCCCCAACATCCCCAGCATCCCCCTCACGCCGCGGCACCACCCGCGAACGCAGACCCGACGCCGGCCCTGTACCGCTCGGCACAGAACCGTTCGCTCCGGCTGCCGCCGCATTCGTTCGCCTGCGCTACGCCGCACGCAGACGCTGTGCCACGCAGCCCAGCACGGTGACCGAAAGTCCCCGTCTGCCCGCTCCCCGCCCCTCGGACCCGGCCCCTGTCTGCACCAGTCAAGCCGGCTTCCTGCTGCGCAACGCGCCCGAGCCGCTGCGCGTGCCACCGATCCCGGCGGTTGCTGTGATCACCACCCGATCACCACAGCCGCAGCTACTGCAGCAGCGGCACCACCTCAGGCCACAGCACCTCGCTCCAGGTGCGATACCCCGACGCGGAGAGGTGCAGGAAGTCACCCATCACCGCCTTGTCGATGCTGCCATCGGCCCGCGTGAAGTGACGCCCCAGATCGCGGCACACCACGAACTCGTCCCCCGCGAACGCCGCCGCCGCCAGTTCGCTGGCCCGCGCATTCTTCTGCCGCTGCGCATCC
>JAEUHP010000030.1 GCA_016795295.1 Planctomycetota bacterium
GCTGGAAATACCCGTTCCCTTTCCGAACACGGCAGTCAAGCAGCCAGGGCCGATGATAGTGCTTAGCGCGAAAGTAGGTCAGTGCCGGGTCATCTTCTACGCAGCCACGTTCTCTCGAGCGTGGCTGCGTTTTTTTGTGCCCAGAGCTGCTCCCGCCGCGCCGTAGCAGCGTGGCTGGCTGAGCGATGGGTTTCCTCGCCCGTTGTGCTCGGTAGTCTTTCCGCGGCCGTAACAAGGCAGCAACAGCGCTTCTTGGGGGCCGGAACTTCGTAGCATCGCCCACGGATCGCGGGGGCATGTGTGCCCGCCGAGGTCCGCTTTTTCTGCTGAGGTTCCCCCCCCATGATGCTCCGTTCCCGTGTTTCCTCTCTGCTGATTCCTTTCGGTCTGGCTGCAGCGGTTGCTGCGCAGCAGGCGGCGGTCGAGGGTGTTGTGCGCACGATCGACACCGCCAACCGGGAGGCCAAGCACCCCGTGGCCCCGCTCAGCGAGCAAGCTGCTCTGGCCCAAGGGGCCGGCAAGGTGGTTCCTGCGGGATCGGTGGCAGACCCCTGGAGTGGCACGCTCGAGCTCGGCAAGCGCAAGTTCGCGGTGCTGGTCGGGAAGGCCAAGGCCGATGCCGAGTTCCCGGATGCGCTGTGGTGCGACGCCAACGGCGACGGCAAGTTTGAGGACGGCGAGCGCCTGGGCTTGGAAGTGACCAAGCGCACCGGCCGGGCAGCTGCCAACGGCAACGCTCCGGAGATCTTGGTGGGCAAGCCGGTGGACGTGAATCTCCAGCTTGGCCCGGCATCGATCGCGGCGCGCGCCAACTTCATGCGGCAGGGCGAAGGCAAGCCCTCGCTGACCTTCAGCTTCCCCAGCTACCTCGAGGCCACGGTGCAGGTTGGCGGTGAGGATCGAGTCGTTGCGGTTCAGGACAAGGACTTCGACGGCACCTATGGCAGCGCCGGGGACCTCTGGACCATGGCGAAGCCCGGGGATCGCCCGGCTTCGGCCTACGCGATGAGCGGTTTTGGCGAGGGGCGCTTCGACGCGGGCAAGAACACGACGATCGCAGTCGCCGGCACCAAGATCAGCGTCGCCACCAAGGATGCCGCGGGTCCGGACCCGAAGGACCTGGCCGCGCAGCGCCATCGCGCCGAAGTGATCTGGAGCGACCGCTTCGACAAGGAGCGCGAGGACTTCGTCAAGGCTCGTGAGATGGACGTCAAGCGGCCCAAGACGACCAAGCCGATCGAGTGGCGCTACGTGACCTTCGAACAAGCCTTGGCGATGGCCAAGACCGAGAAGAAGCCGCTGTTCGTCGACGTCATGGCGTTCTGGTGCGTGTGGTGCTACCGCATGGACTACTACACCTACTGCGACCAGGAAGTGGCGGCGCTGATGAGCGAGAAGTTCATCCCGGTCAAGATCCTGCAGGAGCAGGACCCGGCGAAGGACTACGACATGCTGATGAAGAAGATGGAAGCGCGTGGCATCCCCGCCATGGGCGTGTTCGATGCGGAAGGCAACGTGGTGCACAAGATTGGCGGTTGGATGAAGCCCGAGAAGTTCCTCGAGGAACTGCGCCAGGGTCTGAAGTAGGCCGGAAGGTCTCTGCGGCGGTTGGACGCGCCGCGCAGTATCCTGCGCGGCCCCGAACCTTCGCTCCGCGTGACCGACCTCCACCGCCAGCTTCTCGACCGACTCCTGGGTGCCGTTGCGGCACTCGGGGCCACTCCCGAACAGGCCGCCGCGGCGGTCCGCCTCGATCTGCCCAAGAATCGCGACCACGGCGACGTGGCATTCGGGGCGTTCCAGCTGGCCAAGTTGCTCGGGCAGGCGCCACCAGCTCTGGCCGCTGCCGTTGCCGGCGCGTTGCCGCCCGACGATCTGCTCGAATCGGCCACCTCGGCAGGGCCGTTCGTCAACTTCCGGTTCCGCCGCGCCGCGCTGGCGCGCGCCGTGCTCACCGCCATTCAGGCGCAAGCTGCGCCCTACGGGCCGAGTCCTGCGACCGGCCAAACGGTGTGCATCGACTTCAGCTCGCCCAACATCGCCAAGCCGTTCCACATCGGCCACATGCGCAGCACGGTGATCGGCAACGCACTGTGCCGTATCCACCGCCACCTCGGCAACTCCGTCCAGGGCATCAACCATCTCGGCGACTGGGGCATGCCGTTCGCGAAGATGATGACCGCCTACATGCGCTGGGGGAACGAGACCGAACTGCACCGTTCGCCGATGCGCTACATGTTCGACCTCTACAAGCGCTACGGCCAGGAGGTGAAGCAGAACCCGGCCCTCGACGACGAAGCGGCCAAACACTTCCAAGCCCTCGAGAGCGGCGCCGACAACGCCGAACGGCGCATGTGGCAGCTCCTGCGCGACGAGTCGCTGCAGGCGTTCCAGGGCCCGTACTCGCGGCTGGGCGTGACCTTCGACCACATCACCGGCGAGTCCTTCTTCGAGGACAAAATGGAGGCCGCGATGGCCCGCGTCACCGCCACCGGGGTGCTCGAGCGCAGCGAGGGCGCCGAAGTGGTGTGGCTCAAGGAGCAGGGCATCAAGGAGCCCTGCATCCTGCGCAAGAGCGACGGTACCACGCTCTACCACACACGCGACCTCGCCGCGGTGTTCCACCGCGAAGCGACGTTCCATCCGCACCGCATCCTCTACGTGGTCGGCGCGGAGCAGAAGCTGCACTTCGACCAGCTGAAAGCCGTGCTGCAGAAGATGCGCGAACCGATCGCCGCTGCGGTCGAACACGTGCCGTTCGGTCTGGTGCTGAGCAAGACCGAGGACGGCAAGTGGGAGAAGTTCGCCTCGCGCGCGGGCAACGCCGTGTTCCTCGACGAGATCCTCGACGAGGCCGTGGCCAAGGTGCGCTCGATCATCCGCGAGAAGAATCCAGATCTGCCGAACGCCGATCAGGTCGCCGAACAGGTCGGCGTCTCCGCGATCGTCTTCAACGACCTGAAGAACTCGCGCATCAAGGACGTCAAGTTCGACTGGGACAGCATGCTGAACTTCGACGGCGAGACCGGGCCGTACGTGCAGTACGCCTGCGCGCGCCTGGGTTCGATCCTGCGCAAGGTCGATCTGCCGGTGCCGGCCGCCGACCAGGTCGATCTCGGGGCCTTGGCCGACGCCGAACGCGTGCTGCTGGTGATGCTCGACTTCGGCACCGCCGTACAACGCGCCGCCGAACAGAGCGAACCGAGCCACGTCACCGCGCACACCATCGCGCTCGCGGGCGAGATTCACAGCTACTTGCGCGACCACTACGTTGTCGGCGCCGAACCCGCGGTTCGCGACGCGCGGTTGGTGCTCGTGGATGCCGCGCGCCGCCTCTTGGTCACCGGCCTGCGCCTGCTCGGCATCGAGGCCCCGGAACGCATGTGACGGAGGGCGCGGCATGGCCTCTGGCAACGCCACCGACAAGCAGACCCTGCGCGAGCGCCTGCGGGCGCGCCGCGATGCCCTGCCCGCTGCCGCGAGAGCGGCTTGGTCGGAGCACATGGCGGCGTGGGCCGAAGCGGTGTTGCGTGGCTCGACGGCGCGTGCTGCGGGTGCCGAACCTCTGCCACTGGCGGCCGCCCCGATCGTCGGCGTCTATTGGCCCCTGCGCAGCGAAGCCGACCCGCGGCCGCTGGCCCGCGCTTGCGCCTGGCGCGGTGCTTCCTTGGCGCTGCCGGTGGTGGTCGGCCCCGACCTGCTGTTCCGCGCCTGGTCCGGCCATGCCGAACTCGAGCCCGCGGGTTTCGGTGCGCTGGCGCCGGGTCCGACTGCCGCCGCCGTGCAACCGGACCTCGTGGTGGTGCCGCTGCTCGGCTTCGACGCGCGCGGCCACCGGCTCGGCTGGGGCAAGGGCTTCTACGATCGATACCTAGCCGCCCGGGGCGATGCGGTGCGGGCCGTCGGCTTGGCATTCGCCTGCCAGCAGGTGCCGAAGATCCCCACCGAGGCCCACGACCGCCGCCTGCACGGCGTGCTCACCGAGCGCGGGTGGCAACCGTGCTGACGGTGGTCTTTGCCTACCGGCGCACGGGCAAGTTCGCCTTCCACGTGCTCTCCGGGGCACTCGCAGCCGATCCGCGCACGGCGAAGGTTGCGCAGGTGTTTGCGAACGGCCCCGCAGCGATCGTCTCAGCCGTGCGTGATGCGCTGGCGGCCGCGGACGCTGCGGTTGCAGCCCCGGCTCCTGCGCACCGTGTTCTGGTGGCGTGGTCGTTCTACACCCCAGACTTCGCGCCCGCAGTCGCGGAACTGCAGACCGTGCGTTCCGCGTGCCGCGATCCCAGGGTCGTGCACGTCGCTGGGGGCGTACACGCCACCGCCGAGCCCGAAGCAACCCTGCGCGCCGGTTGGGATCTGGTGGCCACCGGCGAGGGCGAACGCACCATCGTCGATCTCGTGCTCGCGGGCCAAGCCGGCCACGAACTCGCCATCGTGCCCGGCACTGCAGCGTTGGCCGGTGATCGCCTGCGCCGCACGCCGCGCGGCGAACGACTGCAACTCGACGATTGCCCGCCGTTCAGCCTCGCCCATGGGCGCTTCGGACCGATCGAGATCACGCGCGGGTGCATCTATGCATGCCGGTTCTGCCAGACACCGTACTTCGCCGGTGCTGCGTTCCGCCACCGCAGCGTGGCCAACGTGCGGTACTGGGTGCGCGAACTGGTGGCCCGCGGCTTTCGCGACTTCCGGTTCCTGACCCCGACGTCGCTCAGCTACGGCACGTACGGCCCCGATCCCGACCTCGCCGCCGTCGAAGCGCTGCTCGCCGGAGTACGCGAGGACATCGGGCCGGAGCGGCGGCTGTGGTTCGGTACGTTCCCGAGCGAAGTACGGCCCGAGCACGTGACCGCGCCGAGCCTCGTGCTCCTGCGCCGCTTCGTGACCAACCGGGCGTTGATCCTCGGCGGGCAATCCGGCAGCGATCGCGTGCTCGCGGCCAGCGAACGCGGCCACGATGCAGCCACCGTCGAACGCGCCGCGGCGCTGGCCCTCGAACACGGCTTCGTGCCGCACGTCGATTTCCTGTTCGGCTTGCCCGGGGAGACGCCGGACGACGTGAGCGCCACGCTGCAGTGCATGGATCGTCTGGTCGCGCGTGGGGCCAAGGCGCACGGGCACACCTTTCTGCCCCTGCCGGGCACGCCGTTTCGGCGTGCGGCGCCGGGGCGCCTCACCGCGGAAGTGCGGCAGCAGCTGCTGCGCCTCGCTTCGCGAGGAGTGCTCTACGGGCAGTGGCAGCAGCAGGAAGAGACTGCCGCGCGTTTGGCAGTGCCGCCGAGCTGAGAACCTGAGCCGAGTTCAGCCGGAGGCACGGCTCGCCTCGAGCTTCAGCGCAGATTCACGCTGCCGTTGTGGCTGGACAGCACCAGCTTGCCTTCCCCGCCGTCGCCCAGCTTGCCGCTCATGCGGTTCCGCTTGCTCTCCATCTCCTGCAGCGGCAGTTTGCTGGTGACACTGCCGTTCGCGGTGCTCGCTTCGAGCGTGGCACGGCACCCGGCCGCGAAGGTGGCTTCGATGCTGCCGTTGTGGCTCTCGACGTTGCCCTGGACCGGCCCTGCCGTGGCGAAGTCGACCTTCACGTTGCCGTTGTGGGTCACCAGGTGGGCGCGACCACCGTGCACTTCGCTGCGCAGGCTGCCGTTGTGGGTGACCAGCTTCTGGTCGCCGCGAACGGCCTCGGCGGTGATGCCACCGTTGTGGGAGGTGCAGTCGAGCGCCACCTGTTCCGGCGCGTCGATCCAGAACGTGAAGCCCGGACTCATGCGGCCGAGGTCCTGCTGCGGGAACTTGCCGAACACGCGCAAAGTGCCGCCCTGCCATTCGGTGGCCACTTCGAGCAGCTGCACGTTGTCGTCGGCCTCTCGCTGGGTGGTGCCGCCCACGGACAGCTCGGCCTTGATCTTCACTTCGTCGCCTTGCTTGCGCCCTTGCACGGTGATGCCACCGTTGTGGCTCTCGCAGAAGAGTGCGGTGAGCTGCGGTGCCGGCACCGCGAACTCGACCGTGCGCTTGGCGCGGAAGGCAGGCAGGGAACAGCCGGCCAGGAACGGCAGGCAGGCGACGAACGACAGAGCCAGACGATTCATGGGTGAAGGCATCACAGGGCGGGACGGTAGGTGAGGATGAGCTTCGGGCGGTCGGCCGGGGTCGGCCCCGAGCGCGAATCGAACACCTTGGCGGTCCGGATGCCCGAGGTCTCGCCACTACGCAGCATCCAGCCATGATTTCCGGAAGGCGTGCCGAGCCACGATTGCACGTCGGCGACCACGTTCGAGCCGGACCAAGTGTAGAAGCCGACGCCGGTCACGGCCGTGGTGGCGCGTGGGCTGGGGTTGAAGCTGCCGCCGGCGGTCCATGCGGTGGTGTTGAAGAACGCGTGGCTCCAGGTGGCGCTGCCCGCAGTCGCTGGTGCCCCGGCCCCGATGCCACCAAGGCCTGCGGTGCCCTCGCCCCAGGCTGCCGTGACCAAGTGCAGGGCGACGTTCTGCGTGCCGGTCGGGTTGGTCGGTGCGAAGTTGCTCTTCAGCTGCAACTGGGCGGACAGGATGGTGGCTCCGGCGGGCACGCCACCGGCGACGTCGAACGACAGCAGCGCCCGGCGGATGCCCACTTGGGTGGCCGTCATCGTCGCTGCGTTGCCACACACGATCTGCTCGTAGTCCCCGGCGCCGCGGTCAGGATTCTCCGAGTAGATGCTGGTGTCGCGGTTCGCCTCGAGCGTGGCCGAGACACTCGACGGCACCGAGACGAAGAAGTTGGACTTCAACTCGAAGTCGGTGCCGCCGGGGCCCGAAACCGTGAGCCGCACCGAGTAGGTCGCCGGCGTGCTGAACACGTGCGTGGGATTCTGCGCGGTCGAGTCGACGATGCCGTCGTTCTCGAAGTCCCATGCCCAGCTGCTGACCGTGCCCGTCGACTGGTCGGTGAACTGGATCGAGGTGGTGTTGTACTCCCGGGTGGCGCTGGCGGTGAACTCGGCGACCACCGGCCCGGCGACCGCGACGTAGGCGGTGCGCGTGCGCGTGTTGGTGCCGCCCGGCCCCGAAGCCGTCAACACCACCGTGTACGTGCCTGGGGTCGTGTAGGTGAACGACGGATCTCGCGCCGTGGAGTCGACGACGCTGTCGTTGTCGAAGTCCCAGGCCCAGGTGGTGGCGTCGCCGGTGGTGAGGTTGGTGAACGTCACCGGCAGCGGAATCAGGCCGGCCAGTGGCGTCCCCGTGAATTCGGCGGCGACCGGCGTGAACACCGTGATCAGGTTGGTCTGCACCCGCGTGGCACTGTTCACCGGGTTGGTGGCGACCATGCGCACCGTGTAGGTGCCAGGGGTGTTGTACGTGTGGCTCGGATTCTGCGCGGTCGAGTCGACGACGCCGTCGTTGTCGAAGTCCCACTGCCAGGACTCGGGTTCTTCGGTGGACGTGTCGGTGAAGTCGACGGCCAGCGGTGCTGGTCCCGCGGTGGTGGAGGCGGTGAAGTTCGCGACGGTCGGGCCGAGCACGCGGATCAGCGCCGCTTCGGTCTTGGTGCCTTCGCTGTTGCTGTTGCGCGCCGTGAGCCGCACCGAGTAGGTGCCGGGCGTCCGGTAGACGTGGGTCGGGTTCTGTTGGCGCGAATCGACGCGCCCGTTGTCGTCGAAGTCCCACGCCCACTGGGTCGGGCTGCCACTCGACTGGTCGGTGAACGCCACCGTGAGGGGCGCTGCGCCGCGCACCACGTCGGCTGCGAACTCGGCCTGCACACCCGAAGTCTCGCTCAGGAACGCCACCATGATCGGCGTCGAATCGCTGGTGCCGAGGTTGGTGGCCAGGGTCGGGTAGGCGGCGAAGCCCACCGGGAAGCGCGAGGTCGTGGGGAACACTCCGAACACCGGCTGGGTCGAGTCGCCGTTCGCGTCGCCGGCGTCGCCAACCCCGACACTCACACGGTATGGCAGCACGAAGCCCTGCGCGAGCTGGCCGATTTCGACCAGGAACACGTCCTTGGCGCGGTTGTCGATCGGGCGCAGCACGTCGATGTTGCGCGCCGCGGACTCGAAGCAGACGGCTGAGCCGTCGGCGGCGAGCACGGGCGTTCGCGCGGCGCCGTCGCCGGCCTCGGGTGTCGGAGCCGATGCGGTGATGCGCTGGTTGCACAGCGTGGTGTGCCCGGTCTGGCTGTCGAACAAGTACACGTTCGGATTGGCGGCGATCGTCGCGAGGTCGGTCTTCGCCGACTCGAACGCCACCAGCACGCGGCTGCCGACGGTCTGCACGCTGGGGGCCGTGCACGCGCCGCCGCTGCCCTCGCCGCCGTTCGCCGTGACGCTGGCGCGCACCTTGGTGTAGGGCGACCCGGTGTCGATGCGGGCGAAGAACACGTCCTGGGCGCCGTTGCCGTCGCTGGCGATCAGGTCCGACGCGTTCGCCGCGAACGCCACCGCGGTGCCGCGCGCGTCGATCGCCGGCATCGTGGCCGCGCCGTTGCCGCCGGTCGCCGCATTGCCCACGGTGTGGCTGACCAGCGTGGTGGCCTGCGTCGGCAGGTGCCGGAGGAACACGTCGGCACCACTCGGGCCGTTGCCGTCGGTGAACCCGGCGATCAGGTCGGTGGCGCGCGAAGTGAACACGACGAACTCACCGTCGGCGCCACCGATCGCCGCCGCTTCGGCGGCGCCGTTGCCAGGGGCGCTCGTGCCGTTGCGCGCGCTGACCAGTTCGGTGGTGCCCACCAGCTGCAGGTTCAGTCCGCCTGCCGTTGGGCTGCCGAGCGCGTCCTGCTCGGCGCGCAGTTCGAGGCGCGCGACGAACACGTCGGCCGCGCCGTTGCCGTCGCCGGCCACCAGATTGCTCGCCGTCGAAGTGAACACGACGTGCAGCGTGCCCACCGGGTTGGTCGCAGCCGCGGTCACCGCGCTGGTCGGATTGAAACTCGGATTCGGCACCCACAGGAGCTTCGGTGCGTTCGATGCGCCGTTGCCGGCCTGGTTGGTGCCCGCGGCCCGGCTCACCAGCGTGACGTCGCGCACGGCCTGCGCGTTGGTGACCACGTTGCCGCTGCCGTGCCAAGCTTCGATGTCGTCCAGGAAGCGGCGCGAGCCACCGGGGACCGTGCGGATCACGCCGTCGACGTCTTCGGGCTCGAGCACGCCGTTGTGGTTGTCGTCGGCGATGCCGTTGCGGCCGTTGACCGCGGGCAGGACGCCGGAATCGAGAGCCCACAGCACCCGCCGGTCGCTCACGAAGTGCTCTGGATCGCCAGCGGGCACGTTCTGCGCCATCACCGCCAACTGGGCCACGGTTTTGTTGCGAATGTCGAAGGAGGCCGCGGGCGCCATCCAGCCCGGCACCGGCGCGTTGGTGCTGGTCACGTGGCACGGCACGCAAGTGCTCGGGTCGTTGTTCGGAAACCCGGGTCCCGGGGCTGGGCCGGCGTGCAGCTGCGGTGACGACACGAAGGCCTGCGTGTCGGCTGCCTGCATGCTGTGGCAGGTCACGCAGCGCGGATGCCGGAACTTGCCGGCGAGTTTCTGGCTGAACGCGGCGGGTTCGATGTGGCGCGCGGAGACCAAGGCGACGAACACGTCGTCGACGCTGTTGGCGTCGACCGTGGTGTCGCGGGACAGCGCTGTGCCGGTGCCGTTGCCGTTGTCCGCGCGGGCCGCCGTGGCGAAGCCCAGCAGCACCAGTTCGTGCGGGTCGCCGCCGCCGATCGCGGGCACCACCACGCCGGCGGCGGCGAGTTCGCCGAGCGGGGCGGTCGGCACCAGACCCAGGTCCAGGCCGACGGGGAGATTGCTGCTGGACGGGCCCGGAGTGCCGGCTCGCGGCCGGCCGTTGCCGAGACCGGACGAGCACGAGACCACCCAGGACAGACCACCGAGCACGGCGAGCCAGCAGACGAGGCGACGGCGCATCGCAGGAACTTAGTCGATTCGCCCCGCCGAGGCACGAAGCCGCACTGGCATGGCCGAGATGATGCTCCAGGCCCCGGTTGCCGATACGCTCCTGATCCCGTCGGTCCCGACGGTCGAACCATGCCCAAGCTGCGCCGCGCTGCCACCCTGTTCCTGCTGCTCGCCGCCGGAGCGAGCTCCTGCAAAATCCTGGCTCGCCAGATCGTCACCCTGCACCGCGAAGCCTGGGGCAATGGCCTCACCAAGCGCGAAGGCAAGGTCGAGAACGGCCTGCAGTCGGGGGACTGGACCTATTTCTTCGAGTCGGGACAGCGCCGCGCCAAGGGTCGCTACCACGACGACCATCAGGTCGGCCCCTGGACCTATTGGTACGAGAACGGGGTCGTCGAATGGGCGGGCAGTTTCGACGACACCGGACGCCGCACCGGGGAGTGGCAGTTCCAGTATCCCGACGAGACCCTGCGGGCGCGCGGGCTGTACGTGGCCGACGCCGAGGAGGGACCTTGGCAGTTCCACGCGGCGAACGGCCAGCTCGAGCGCGCCGGCAGCTATGAAGCCGGTCGTCTGTCAGGTTTCTGGCGCCATTGGCATGCCGACGGCAAGCCCAAGGCCGAAGGTCTCTACTGGCGCGGTCAGCGCCTGTTCTCTTGGCGGTTGTGGGACGAAGCGGGTGCGGAACGGCGTCAGGACTTCGGCGGCCGCCCGGGCTTGGTCGCGGTGTCGGAATCCTGGGGCGAGGGGGTGCCGCGCCGCGCCGGTGTTCTGTCGAATGGCAAGCCGGCTGGACGCTGGCAGACGTGGCACGCGAACGGCGCGCCGCGGCTGTGCGCCGGCTTCCAGGACGGCCAACCACACGGTCCGTTCGTGCAGTTCGGTGCGGATGGGGCAGTTCGTGGCCAGGGTTCCTTCGCCGCCGGCAAGCTGGTCGAAGGCGTGGCGACTCGCGATGGACTGGCCCTGGCCCTGGATCCCGTGGCGTTCACGGCGGCCGTGGCCGCGGCCAGTTGGCCCGACGATCCGCAGCTCGCTGCCGTGCCCGGGGAGCAACAGCTGGCACTGCTGCTCGCCGAGTGCGCAGCGCCGGTCGAGGTCCCTCCCGTCGCGGTTGCAACCCAGCCGCCGCCGCCACCGCCGCCTGCTCCGGCCCTGGTTGCGGCACTCGAAGCGGCGCCGGACCGCATTCCGGCACCGGCTCAGCCGGATCTCACGGTCCTGCAGCGCGAGGAGCTCGACAGTTATGTCCTCAATTACCTCGAGGGCCAGAGCGAGACTCGCCGTTCGCGTCGCAAATACGGCCCCGCAGGGACCGAGACCAAGACCACCGGTCCGGGGCGCCGCAGTGAACTCGAGGGCAAGCCGCTGCCCATGGAAGTGTTCCAAGGCGTCGACGGCACCGAACTCGACATCCGCCAATATCGCGGCAAGAAGCACGTGATCGTGGTGGTGCTGCGCGGCTTCGTCGGCGAAGTCTGTGTCTACTGCATCGCCCAGACCGAAGCGCTCGCACAATGCCGCGATCGCCTCGATTCGCTCGGCATCGAAGTCGTCGTCGTCTATCCCGGGCCGCGGGAGAACGAGGAATCGTTCGAGAAGGCCTATGCGCTGACCTTCGGCAAGGGGGCGCCGCCATATCGGGTCTTCTACGACCCCGATCTCGAATTCGTGCAGAAGCTGGGCATCGCCGGCGAGCTCGCCTATCCCTCGACGTTCCTGCTCGACAAAGAAGGCACGGTGCAATACGCGTTCGTCGGCGAACACCGCGCCGACCGCCCCGCCGCCAAGAAACTCATCGAATTGATCGAGGGAATGCGTCAATGAGCGCCCTGCCACCACGCGACGACGACGATCGGCCGATCGAAGAGCGTACGATCCCGGCGGGTCGGTTCACCCGCCCCGGCTCCAAGCCACCCCTCGATCGCACGCTCCCGGCCGCCTCTTCCCGAAGGCCCAGCGAGCCCAATGCCACGGCTCCGGCCGGCGTCACCCGGCCCGCCCCAGCACCCACCGGGACGAGCGGCGGCGCCGACGGCGCCCAGCGCATCCCCGGCATCACACTGCTCGGCGAACTCGCCCGCGGTGGGATGGGTGTCGTCTACCACGGTCGACAGGACTACCTCGACCGCCGGGTCGCGGTGAAGTTCCTGGCCCGCGAACTGCACGGCGAGCAGTTCGCTGCGCGGTTCCGCCGCGAAGCCAAACTGCTCGCCGGCATCAAACACCCGAACATCGTCGCCTGCTTCGACGCCGGCACCACCGACGACGGCCAGTCGTATCTGGTCATGGAATTCGTCGAGGGCCCCAATCTGAAGAGCTGGCTCGCCGAGCATGGCCCTCTGCCGGCGCATGCTGCCTTGCGCATCGCGCGCGCGCTGGCGCAGGCGCTCGGCCACGCGCACGAACAGGAAGTGATCCACCGCGACATCAAGGCCGAGAACATCCTCCTGGAGAGCAGCAGCTCGGCGCAGCTCGACTTCGGCTGCCCGTTCGTGCCGAAACTCGTCGACCTGGGTCTGGCGCGGCTCACTTCGGAGAACGCCGATCTGGCCCTGACCTCGCCGGGATCGGTGATGGGCACGCCGGCGACCATGTCGCCCGAACAGTTCGACGATCCCGACCACGTCGACTTCCGCACCGACATCTACGGGCTCGGCTGCGTGCTGTTCGAGATGCTGACCGCGCGCGCGGCCTTCCCCGGCACCAAACTCGGGGACCTGGTGGTGGCCAAGCGCCAGCCGCTCGGTCCCAACCCGCGGGCGCTGCGCCCCGAACTGTCCGCCGAACTGGGCCTCTTCGTCCAGCAATTGCTCGCCGCCGACCGCAATGCGCGCCCAGAGAGCTATGTGGCGCTGGTGACGGCGCTCGACGCGCTGCTCGAAACCACTCCCGCCACCGAAGAGCCGGGCCTGCGCAGCACGGCACCGCGCGGCACCGCACCGCAGCAGGCGACGATGCCCGCGGGTGCCGGCAAGACCGGCCCTGGGCTCCTGCGCACCGCCGAGCTGGATTTCCTGGCCGCCGGGGGCACGCCCGCGGCGAATGCGCCGCCGCCGTTCGCCGAGTCGCCTGCCGCAGCACCCGCGCAGGCGCGGTCCGCGGCGGCGTCGGGACAGCGTGGGCTGCTGTGGCTCGGCGCAGGGTTGTTGCTGGTGGCCGCGGGCGCTGGCTGGTGGTGGACCCAGCAGACCTCTCCCGCGCCGGTGACCCCGCCCGTCGTGGCGGGGCCACCCGCGCCGGAAACGCCCACGCCCGCCAACACGCCGGCCAACCAGTCGCCGGCGATCCTCGGCCTCGACGGTCCCGAGAAGCTGCCGCTGCAGAAGGTCGGTGCGTTCGCCGTGCGCGCCACCGACACCGAACAGGACGCGCTGACCTACCGCTGGAGTTCGCCGCAGAGCCGGTTCGTGGCGTTCGCGCCGGCCGATGCAGCCACCACCGAAGTGCGCTTGCTCGACGGCCTGCCGAACGAGGAGTTCACCATCGAAGTTGCAGTCACCGACGGCAAGAACCCACCGGTGGTGCAGCGCAGGACGGTGACGATCGACGCGTATGTGCCGCGGCGGCTGATGACCGGCTTCAAGGAGCAGGGCTCGGCGTGGCTGTGCGACGATCCGGTCGCGTGGGTGCAGAGCACGGAGGACGGCACCGTGTCCTGCACGGCCGCCGGCACGCCCCACACGGCGATGCTGGGGCTCGGCGACGAGGCCTATTGGCAAGTGCTGGGCTGGCTCGAATCCGCGCGCCACAACACCCCCGAATTCGGCACGGTGGGGTTGCGCCTCGAAGTGGGCGATCGCGGCATTTCGGTCACCTGTGTGCGGTCGGGACTCGGCGGCGTGGATTGGACCAGTGAGGTCACCGAGGTCGAAGCCGTGGACGGCGCTTGGCGCCCAGTCGCCGCCACCCAGCCCAGCAAACTGCAGTGGCAGGACGAACAGGACGAAGGGCGGCTCGGCTATGTGTCGGTGAAGCGCCGGCTCGGCGAAGTGGTGGTGCAGTGCGGCTGTGACAAGACGCGGCAGCTGGCGAGCCGGACCCTGGCGGTGCCGGCCAATGCGCCGGAGCCGCGCCTCGTGTTGTTCGCCTCTGGCGGGCGCGGGCGGTTCCGTGACTTCGTGGTGTTCTGACAGAACCCTCGGCATGGACTCAGCCACCATCGAGTTCTTCGCTGCACCACCGCCAGGTGGCCTCGCGCCATGACCCGTTCGCCGTTCGACGATCTCGCGCACCGCGTCGCCAACCTGCTCGGCACCATCCAGCTGCAAGTCGAAGTGGCGCGCCTCGACGGGAGCCTCGCCGCCCACCAACAGGCGCTGCAGTCGATCGAAGTCTCGGCGCAGCGCACCCTGCACGAACTGCGCGCGCTGCAGGCGGTGCAGCGGCCGCCTGCCGAACCGCCCGGTTCCTGAGCGCAAACCGTCTGGACCGCAATCCGACACCCGCCGCACCGTACCGGGCTGGCGGCTGGATCGGGAGAATCGCCGCACCGCACTGCAACCGCGATCCCCGGTTCTCGGCTGCACGGCGGCCGCGCCAACCGTATCCTGTTCGCCCGCGTTCCGCCGTCCGGCGGGCCCAAGACCAGGATCCACACGATGCAATTCGTTTCCCTCACCAAGCTGATCGCAGCTGCGGTTGCGTTCAGCACCGTCCTTCCGCACTCGAGCCGCCACCCCGACGAGGGCATGTGGCCGTTCGACGGCCTGCCGCTGCAGGTCCTCAAGGAGAAGTACAACTTCGAGCCGACCAAGGAATGGCTCGACCACGTGCGCCTGGGTTCGGTGCGCTTCGACACCGGTGGCTCCGGCTCGTTCGTCTCGCCGAACGGTCTGGTGATGACCAACCACCACGTGGCCCTGACCACGTTGCAGAAGATCTCCACCCCGGAGAAGGACTGGGTCGCCGACGGCTTCAGCTCGAAGGCCTATGGCAGCGAAGTGAAGGGCACCGACCTGACCCTGCGCCAGCTGATCGAGATCCAGGACGTCACCGCCGAAGTGTTGGCCTGGAAGGCCGAGGACAAGACGCCCGAGGGCAACGAGTGGCGCAAGAAGCTCGAAGAGCGCTGTGAGTCGCTCTCCGACAAGCAGAAGCACATCAAGGCCGACCCGGTCGAGCTCTACGACGGCAATCAGTTCCGCATCCACGTCTACCACGTCTTCGACGACGTGCGCGTGGTGTTCGCCCCGGAGAAGCAGGTGGCGTTCTTCGGCGGTGATCCGGACAACTTCACCTACCCGCGCTTCGACCTCGATTGCGCGTTCTTCCGCGTCTACGAGGACGGCAAGCCGATCGACAGCTCGAAGGCCTACTTCCAGTGGAACGCCAAGGGTGCGGCCACCGACGAGCTGGTGTTCGTGTCCGGCCACCCGGGCAGCACCGAGCGTTCGCTGACCCACGCCGAGATGGAAGTGCACCGCGACCTGTCGGTGCCGGCCATCGTGCGCCTGCTGCAGCAGCGCTGCGAGCAGATGAAGAAGCGCATGGACGCCGACCCCAAGGTCGCGTTCCGCCTGCGCGACCAGTACTTCGGCACCATGAACAGCCTGAAGGCCTACAGCGGCCACCTGGCGGGTCTGCGCGACGCCGAGATGATGGCCAAGATGAAGGCCCGCGACGAGGAGCTGATCGAGAAGTCGGGCAAGGCCGAGGTCAAGGAGGCGTTCGAGTTCATCGCCGCCGAGATGAAGAAGCTGAGCGACAAGTACGGTGGCACCGGCAACGTCAACCTGCAGCGCCTGATGCCGGCGATGCAGGAAGTGCAGGGCCGCGTCTGCGCCGCTGCCAAGTCGACCATCAACAAGGCCCGCTTCGAGGTCTATGGCACGGCGATGTATCCCGACGCGACGTTCACGCTGCGCCTCGCGTTCGGCACCGTGAAGGGCTATGAGGCCGGCACCACCATGGTGCCGCCGAAGACGACCTTCCACGGGCTCTTCGAGCGCAATGCCGCGTTCGACAACGCGCACCCCTTCGACCTGCCGAAGCGCTGGCTCGACGCCAAGGGCAAGCTGGACCTGAACACGCCGTTCAACTTCGTCAGCACCTGCGACATCATCGGCGGCAACTCCGGCAGCCCGATCCTGAACCGCAACGCCGAAGTCGTCGGTCTCGTGTTCGACGGCAACATCGAGTCGCTGCCCGGCAACTACTGGTTCGACGAGCGCGTCAACCGCTGCGTCGGCGTGCACACCGGTGGCATGCTCGAGGCGATGGACAAGGTGTATGGCGAGTCGGATCTGGTGAAGGAACTCACCGGCAAGTGAGCGGCTGACGGGCCCCGGGTGGCGTTGGCCGCCCGGGTGCCAGGCGGCGGCCTGACGCCTGGCCAGCGGCCGCCCGCCCACCCTGCCGCGGCCTCAGGCCGCTGCCGCCCCTCCCGGCGCGGACCGCGCCCAGGCAGTGGCCGAAGGGCGCATGCTCCGCACTCTGGCGACGCCACGAAAGGCGCGCATTCTCTTGAGCCCCGGCCCGCGGTCGGTTCGCATCGGCGGACCGCCATGGATTCCGCCAAGCTCCGTTCGTTCGTCGACACCGCGTGGGAACAGGACATCGTCCCGCAGCTGGTCGACTACATCCGCATTCCCAACAAATCGCCGGCCTTCGACAAGGACTGGCAGACCGTCGGGCACATGCAGCGCGCGGTCGATCTGATCGCCGGCTGGTGCAAAGCGCAGCCGATCGAAGGGCTCACCGTCGAGGTGATGCAGCTCGAAGGGCGCACGCCGCTGATCTACATGGAGATCCCAGGCGAGGGCGACGATTGCGTGCTGCTCTACGGCCACCTCGACAAGCAGCCCGAGATGACCGGCTGGTTCGAGGGCCTTGGGCCGTGGACGCCGGTGCTGAAGGACGACAAGCTCTACGGCCGCGGCGGTGCCGACGACGGCTATGCGGCCTACGCGTCCCTCACCGCGATCCGCGCGCTGCGCGAAGCGGGCGGCAAACACGCGCGCTGCGTGGTGATCATCGAGGGCTGCGAAGAGAGCGGCAGCTACGACCTGCCTCATTACATCGATGCGCTGAAGCAGCGCATCGGCACGCCGAGCCTCGTCGTCTGCCTCGATTCGGGCTGCGGCAACTACGACCAGCTCTGGTGCACCACGTCGCTGCGCGGTCTGGTCGGCGGCGACATCCGCATCGACGTGCTCACCGAAGGCGTGCACAGCGGCGATGGCAGCGGCATCGTGCCCAGCAGTTTCCGCGTGTTCCGTGACCTGATGGAACGGCTCGAAGACAGCGCCACCGGCAAGATCCTGCCGAAGGGCTTCCACGTGCCGATCCCGAAGCAGCGCCAGCAGCAGGCCGCGGTCTGCGCCAAGGTGCTCGGCGACGGCCTGTGGAAGCGTTTCCCGTGGGCGCCCGGCACCAAGCCGATGGCCAAGGACCGCACCGAGATGGTGCTGAACCGCACCTGGCGGCCCTACGTCGAGCTGATCGGCATCGACGGCGTGCCTGCGACCGCCAGCGCCGGCAACGTGCTGCGGCCCTACACCACGGCGAAGCTGTCGCTGCGCATTCCGCCGCGCGCGGATGCGGACGAGTGCCTGGCACTGCTGAAGAAGGTGATGACCGAGAAGCCGCTGCACGGCGCCAAGGTCACGTTCTCCTCCGAGAAGGCGAGCTGCGGCTGGGACGCGCCGCCCCTGGCGTCGTGGCTGGAGACGGCCTGCGCCAAGGCTTCGCACACGCTGTTCGGCAAGCCGTGCGTCTACATGGGCGAAGGCGGCACGATCCCGTTCATGGGCATGCTCGGCGAGAAGTTCCCCGACGCGCAGTTCATGATCACCGGGGTGCTCGGGCCGCAGAGCAACGCGCACGGGCCGAACGAGTTCCTGCACCTGCCGATGGGCAAGCGGCTCACGGCGTGCGTGGCGATGGTGCTCGAGGAGCACTTGGTGCGCGCCCGCGGCGGCAAGTCCGGTGGCGGCGCGGCGAAGGCGAAGGCGAAGAGCAAGCCCGCGGCCAAGGCCGCGGCGAAGCCGGCCGCCAAGGGCAAGGCGAAGGCCGGGCGCGGGAAGCGCAAGTAGGGTTCGAGCCCGGCCCGCGCTGGCGCGGGCTGGGGGATGGCTGGGCCGGCCCTGGTGAGCGTGAGGCGAGGCCTGGTCCTGTCCCGCACCGCAGGCGATCATGCTGCGGTGTCCGCGTCGTTGCGCGATTACCTCGAGATGACCAGGGAGGATGCCGTCCGCCAATGGCAGACGATCCTCGCCCGTCCGGTGCTGCCAAGGGGGCAGCGCCAGGGCCCGTTCCTGCCACTCGAGACCGTGCTCTGCTTCGCTCTCTTTCGGCGGATCGATCCACGCAGGTACGGTGGCAGCAACATCGATTCGTTGCCGCGCGAAGTGCAGGATCTGGCGAGGACGCTGAAGCGTCCGCCCGGCTCGCTGACCAACAAGATGCTGAATCTGTCGTTCGACCGCCCTCACGGTGGCAGGCTCGAACCCGAGCTGTTCCTCTGTCTGAGCAACGAGCCTGACCGCTTCTTGTCGCTGTACCGGACGATTCTCGACGCGGCGCGTCTGTTGGGACTGGGCGCCCCGGCCGTCCCCGACATCGTCGGCCTCGAGCAGGCTCCGCTGCTGCTCGGGCAGGAGGAACTCGGTGTCGCGGAGCTCGGGATCGCAGTGGAGGCGGTACAGAAGTCCGTGAACACCCAACGACTCCGAGAGTGCCTCGGTCCGGGAGCGACGGAGCGGCTGGTCGAGCAGAGGATCCGCCTCGGCCAGCATCGGTTCGCCTCTGCGGTACTTCATGCCTACGAGCACCGCTGCGGCTTCTGCGGGTTCTCACCGTCCGGTCTCGGCGCCACGGGCATGTTGATCGCGTCCCACGTGAAGCCTTGGGCGCGGTGCGAGGAGTCGGAACGGCTCGATCCGCGGAACGGCATCGCGGCCTGTCCGATGCACGACCGTGCGTTCGACGTCGGCCTACTGACGGTGAACGGTGGGTTCCGAATCCACCGGGCGAAGGGGCTGGAGGCGAAGCTGGACGACCCGGTCACCGATCAGTTCTTCGGTGGAGCGGTCTTGGTCGAGAAGTTGTTGGTCAAGCCGGGTGCGGAGCCGTTGCGGCGGTATCTCGACTACCACAAGGAGCATGTGTTCGAGCGGGCGGGGTGAGCGGGCTGGGCGGGGCGTAACCTGGCCTGGTCTCAGGGCTTGGTGCCCCAGTGCTGCAGGAGGGATCCGACGAGCTTGTCGTCACGCGCCTTCCTGCCGGACCTGAGGACGAAACGGAAGCATCCCTCTGGCAAGCCGAAGACTCTCCTGACCTCGGCCTCGGCATGTCGAATGGTGGCGTCGATTCGCAGGATCTGCCTGCGTAGCGCGGGACGTTGACGCTTCTTCGATTTCTTGGGGTGTGACTTCTTCATGGACCGCAATGGCTTGGATGGAGGGACTGTTTGGAATCGTGGCCGGCGCCTGCCACGGTCACCGAGTTCACAGGGGCTGCTCGATTTGCACCATGGTCCGCGAGTCGACCAGCCACCGGAGCTGCCGCTCCACGGTCTCGGCGACCACCGCCGACTCGACCAGCACCCCCAGCTCGATGTTGAGTTCGAACGCGAACTCCGTCAGGTTCGCACTGCCGACGAACAGCACTTCTCCGTCCGCCAGCGCGCACTTCGCGTGCAGGGCACCGAACCGGCCGCGCTCGTCGACCGTCCGCTTCTCGCGCGGCCAAACGTACAGTTCGCAGGCCTCACGCACCTCGCTCGGCATTCCGTCGACGCCCCCCGAGGTCAGCTTGCCCGCACTCTCGGCCTCCGACTCGAGCAACAGCCGCACTCGGCACCCGCGCCGCGCGGCGCCCACCAGGGCCGCACAGATGCTGGGCACGCGATGAGCCGCGAACGACACGACCCACAGCTCCCGACGCGCTGCGTTCACTACCTCGAGCAGAGCCTGTTCCGTGCGCCGCAGGTTGGACAACGGTGGCGTCGGACCGGTCCAGGCGATCTCGAGCCTCGCTTCCTGGCGGCACGCAGCAGCCATTGCGGCAGCGCCACGCAGCAGCCCCGCCAATTGTGCCGGACAGCAGCCTGGGACGCCTTCTGCCACCCGACCCAGCGCCTGCCAGCGGCTCGCGTGCCGATCGAGGAACGGCAGGCTCGACGTGCTGTTGGTCGACCATTGCCGTGCTGCCTCGAAGATCGCGGCGGCGGTGGTCACGGATGCCTCGGGCAGCTCTCGCACGAGGTCCACGACCATCCGCTGCAGATCCGCTGCGGGTTTGCTCATGGCTCGTACCGTTCCGGTGGGAAGAACGGAGGCAATCGTTCCGCCATCGTCGCCACCACCAGGTTGCGGTCGAGGAACTTGTTGCCCCGCTCGCACGAGGTCTCCGACGCGAACCCGCAGGCGTGGCAGGCTCCTGCATGCAGCGTGCGCGCGTCGGCGATCGGCGGGTGTTCCGCGCACAACGGGTCGGACGAACAGAGCGCGGCGCGACGCAGTGCTTCGGTCAGGTGGCGTTCCAGCGCGCGCGGTGTGCCGAGAGCCACCAGACCACCGAGGGTGCCCTCGCTGTCGGCTGCCGCCGTGTAGAGCAGGATGCCGGCCATCGGACCATCTTCGTCGTCCGGCTCACGCGAGTAGATGCGCTCCCCGAGACTCGCCGCCGAGTAGCCGCACTCGATTGCGAATTGCCGAATCAAGAGGTGCGACAGCGTGTGCAACAGGACGTAGCGGAGACCGGGGAAGTGTGCATGAGCCGGCTCGATCTCACGCGAACGACGGAAGCGCACGTGCGCCGCCAGGAACGCTTCTCGCAGCGCCTTCAGCTGCGTCTGGCGCAGGTACTCCTGCAGCGTCGCTTCGCGCAGGCGCAGGAACACACCTTCACCGCGCACCTCGGCTGCCGGCACCCAGGTCGGCTCCCCACGCGTCAGCGCCACTCGGATACCGGCCGGGATCTCGTTCGGGTCGGCGAAGTCGCCCGGCGACTGGATGCGCG
>JAEUHP010000031.1 GCA_016795295.1 Planctomycetota bacterium
GTTCGGTCCGGAGCATCGAGAGCGATGAGCTTTTCCTGCGTCGGCTTGCGGCAAGGCTGCTGGAGACGCGCGCGGAAATCCTTGCGGGCAGTTCGTTGTTGTTGGTGTATGCGACGCGCGTGCGTCGAGTAGCCAGCGGAAGCCCTCCCTCCCTCCCTCCCTCCCTCATTCACGTAGACAGCTACCGTACGAAACAAGAGGAGTTGAGTATGCTCACCAAGCTCGTCCTCGCCGTGTTTGCTACTGCGGCATTTTCCGGCATCAGTCAGCTTTTCGGTTCCTTGCTTCCTTCAGAGGAATGTAAGGCGTTGTGCGACGTGCGTATCACCGACCTGCTCGACCAGGGGCCGGACGTAACCTATGACTGGTCGGGGGCCGTCCACGGTGAGTGCCGGTGCACGGAGACGCAGACCTTAGACGATCAGTCCGTGTGCGTCGACAAGGAAGCCTGCTCTGGCACTATCGGGTTCTCTTTCACGAGTGGTCCGGACATCCGGTGGGGCTTTCCGTTCCCGGGGGGGGGCAGTGCGTGTGCAGACGGTCCGGGAAGCTGGTCGGGGATGCGTCACGTGGGCCCGCCTCCCAATTGGGATGGTACTTCACATTACACCCCTTTTCTTCGCGGATGCGGGGATTCGATATCGCAGTCGTTTGATTGGTATAGGGACAACACTCCCGGTAACGGAGTGATCAACTGCGATGTCTTTCTAGGTACGGATACCCTGACCATTGGGTGTGGCGTTTGTGGGGGGCTCTGTGATAAGGTCTAATGCGAAGCTGCCTCTGATTGGTGTGGCGGTCTTCTTGCTGTGTCTCCTGGTGGTCGGTGTGGCCGAGGCCGCGCTACATTCAGTCCGTGGAGGCGGTGCTAGCGAGTCGACCCGACTTGGTGAGTTTGACCACGCAAGTGCGTCGGCCGCAATAAGCGTAGTAGATGACGCGATGGCGCGGCGAGCAGCCCCCTCCAGCACAGCCGTGAGTCAGACGGGTGCCGAGGGAGTTCTTGGCGAAGGTGATGCTGTGGCTGCCCAGCCAGGCGCCGAGAGTTGGTGGTCGTCTTTCCCGCGCCACCGTCGAGGATGGTGGACCGCAACCGCGCTCGTTGATCCGGAAGCGCTGGTCAGCGCTGCGTCATACGTCCGGTGTGAAGACCTCAATCCGCGCGATGTGCCTTTGAGTCGTGAGCAATTCCGGCATATCGCCGAAATAGCGGATCCTCTGGGCGAGGAAGTTCGACGCCTTTGGAAGGATCGTTTGGAAATGATGCACGTCGAGATGCGCGACAGAGTTGAATCGGGCGAGCTCGCCGAGCGACATCCCGGCAATCTGACCGGACCCCAACAGGAGGCTTATGCTGCAGAGCTACGTTTCTTCAAGAAGCGCCTCAAGGATTCCACAGAGGTGAGCAGAGCGGAGCGTCTTGCGATCGTGAATGCACTTGGGCGCACGACCGGTGGTTTCGTGCATACGAAAAGGGACGGGCGTACGTTTTCTGCCTCTCCCGACGAACTGCCAATCACGCAGCAGTTGGACCAGGCGGCCAGAATGCGCAAGGGCAATCTCGCCTTGTGGGTGATTGGGACTATGGGGGAATTCGGGATTCTGGAATCCGAAGAGTCCCTGAGGCTCGCGGATCTCACTTGGAAGAGGTTGAAGCTGCAATAGTGCAGATCCGAGTGGTGGTTCCACGAGCCGGCGTAATCGGTGTGTCGCACCGAGCTACATTACTTTCTCGGTCGAGTGCTGTCATGAAGAGTGTGATGCAATCGGGGGGCCTCGGAATCCGTCTAGCCATATCGGCCGGGTGTGCCACGCTTGCTTGCCTGAAGATTATGGGTGGACATTCACATGACTACGCGATCTCGGCGCTTACCTACTGGTTCGCGGTGTCCGTAGAGTGCGTGTTGGCCGTGAGTTGTTGGTTGCTGCCCATCGAAGTGCTGGGGGCCATCGTGATTGGATTGGCGGGCTCGACGTTGCTCGTGGGGCACGTGGGGCTGCTCCTTGATGGGCCCTGCGGATGTCTAGGAGGCGCATTCGAGCGTGAGCGAGCCGCCACCATGGCAGTCGCCGGGCTGGCAGGCTTGTTGGGGCTGGCATCGGTGAGCCGGGGGGCTGCGTGTCGGTCTTCCAGAAATTCGCCGCGCCTCTGACGTGCAGCCGAGTGGCGAGGCTCCAAGGTGTTCCGTAAGCGTCCGACGGCTGCGTGAGCATGGGGTGGCCTCGGAGCGTGCGATCGCGATTCTGGCGGCATGCACAGAATCGACGTAGGCGCGCGGCCGACGAGCCGCAGCGAGTTGGCGGAATGGTATTCGGCAGTCTTGGCAGATCAGGCTGCCCGTGGGATGAGCGTTGCGGAGTATGCCGATCGCCTCGGCGTGTCGGTTCCGACCCTCTACCTGTGGGGGCGCCGACTCGGGACCGGCAACCGCACGGTTGCGACCAGTAGGCCAAAGCTGGTCGAGTCTTCGAATGGCCCATCCCGAACCCTGCCGGTCCCTGCATCCCGCCCCCTGTTGCATTCGAACCCCGCAGCGACCATCCTTCGCCCTTCCATGACCTGGTTGCTCGCGTTCTGGCGGTCGTCCATCGGTGGCAAGGCCACCATGGCCGTCACCGGCCTGCTCCTGTTCGGCTTCGTCGTCGCCCACTTGTTGGGCAACCTCCAGCTCCTGGCCGGGCCGGAGAAGTTGAACGCCTACGCCAAGATGCTGCACGACCTCGGCCCACTCCTGTGGGTGGCCCGGATCGGCCTGCTCCTGGTGTTCGCTCTGCACGTCGCCACCGCCATCCGCCTCAGCCGTCACAACAAGGCCGCGCGCCCGGTGGCCTACGCCCGGGAAGCCACCCTGCAGGCGGATTTCGCCTCGCGCTCCATGGTGCTGAGCGGCTTGTCGCTCTTGGTGTTCGTGGTCTACCACCTGCTGCACTTCACCCTCGGCGTCACCAACCCCGAGCACTTCGCCAAGAAGGCGCAGGGTGCGGGGGGCTTCGACGTCTACAGCATGGTCACCGCGAGTTTCGCCAACCCGGCGATCGCCACCGCCTACGCCGCGTTCATGCTGGTGCTGTTCCTGCACCTGAAGCACGGCATCCAGAGCCTCGGCCAGACCCTCGGCTTCCACCACGGCCGCTACACGCCGTGGCTGAAGACCCTGTCCTTCCTGCTCGCCGCGGCCCTCGCCGGCGGCAACGCATTCCTCGCACTGTCGGTGCAGCTCGGCATCGTCGGAGGCAAGCTGTGAAACTCGACGCCCGCATCCCGAGCGGCCCCATCCAGGAGAAGTGGGACAACCGCAAGTTCGAACAGAAGCTGGTCAACCCGGCGAACAAGCGCAAGTACAAGGTGCTGGTGGTCGGCAGCGGCCTCGCCGGCGCTTCGGCCGCCGCGTCGCTGGCCGAACTCGGCTACCAGGTCGAGTGCTTCTGCTTCCAGGACAGCCCAAGGCGCGCCCACAGCATCGCGGCGCAGGGTGGCATCAACGCGGCCAAGAACTACCGCAACGACGGCGACTCGGTGTGGCGGCTGTTCTACGACACCGTGAAGGGCGGCGACTTCCGCGCCCGCGAGGCGAACGTGTATCGCCTGGCGCAGCTCAGCGTGAACATCATCGACCAGGCGGTGGCGCAGGGCGTGCCGTTCGCGCGCGACTACAGCGGCCTGCTCGACAACCGCAGCTTCGGCGGCGCGCAGGTGTCGCGCACTTTCTACGCGCGCGGCCAGACCGGCCAGCAGCTGCTGCTGGGGGCCTACGCGGCGCTGGCGCGGCAGATCGGCCTGGGGGCCGTGAAGATGTTCCCGCGCACCGAGATGCTCGACCTGGTGCTGGTGGACGGCCACGCCAAGGGCATCGTGGTGCGCGACCTGGTGAGCGGTGAAGTGCGGAGCCATGTGGGGGACGCGGTGGTGCTCGCCACCGGCGGCTACGGCAACGTCTTCTACCTGTCGACCAACGCCAAGGGCTGCAACGTCACCGCGACCTGGCGCGCGCACAAGCGCGGCGCCGGCTTCGCGAACCCGTGCTACACGCAGATCCACCCGACCTGCATTCCGGTCAGTGGCGACCACCAGAGCAAGCTGACGCTGATGTCGGAGTCGCTGCGCAACGACGGCCGGGTGTGGGTGCCGCTGAAGGCCGGTGACAAGCGCAAGGCCCAGGACATCCCCGACAGCGAGCGCGACTACTACCTGGAGCGCAAGTACCCGAGCTTCGGCAACCTGGCGCCCCGCGACATCGCTTCGCGCGCGGCCATGCAGGTGTGCGACGAAGGGCGCGGCATCGGCGACACCGGGCTCGGCGTCTACCTCGACTTCCGCGATTCGATCGCACGGCTCGGCAAGGACGCGATCGCCGCGCGCTACGGCAACCTGTTCCACATGTATGCGAAGATCACGGCCGAGGACCCGTACTCGCAGCCGATGCGCATCTTCCCGGCGGTGCACTACACGATGGGTGGGCTGTGGGTCGACTACGACCTGCAGTCGACGATCCCGGGCTTGTTCGTGCTCGGCGAGGCCAACTTCAGCGACCACGGGGCGAACCGCCTCGGCGCGTCGGCGCTGATGCAAGGCCTGGCCGACGGCTACTTCGTGATCCCCTACACGATCGGCGGGTACCTCGCCGGCCAGAAGCCCGGCGCGGCCCGCGCCGACCATCCCGAGTTCGCCCGCGTGCTCGGCGAAGTGCGCGCCATGACCAAACGCCTGTTGTCGGTCCAGGGCAAGCGCACCGTCGACGACTTCCACAAGGCGCTCGGCAAGATCATGTGGCAGAAGTGCGGCATGGCGCGCAACGAGCGCGGCCTGCAGGAGGCGCTGCGCGAGATCCCGGCGCTGCGCGAGGAATTCTGGCGCGACGTGCGCGTGCTCGGCAGCGAACAGGGCCTCAACCAGGCGCTGGAGAAAGCCGGCCGGGTCGCCGACTTCCTCGAGTTCGGCGAGTTGATGTGCCGCGACGCGCTGGAGCGGCGCGAGTCGTGTGGTGGCCACTTCCGCGAGGAGTGGCAGGACGCTGGCGAAGCGCGGCGCGACGACGCCAACTTCTGCCATGCCGCAGTCTGGGAGCATCGCGGTGCCGGGCAGATGCCGGTGCGCCACCAGGAACCCCTCGAGTTCGAGAACGTGCACCTCGCGGTGCGGAGCTACAAGTGATGAACGTCGTCCTCCACGTTTGGCGCCAACAGCGCGCGAGCACCGCTGCGGACTTCGCCCAGGACGGGCGCATGGTTCGCTACGAACTCGATGGCATCTCTGCGGACATGTCGTTCCTGGAGATGCTGGATGTGTTGAACGAGCGGCTGCAGCAGAAGGGCGAGGAGCCGGTCGCGTTCGACCACGACTGCCGCGAGGGCATCTGCGGCTCGTGCGGCGTGGTGATCAACGGCGAGCCCCATGGGCCCGAGCGCGGCACCACTGCCTGCCAGCTGCACATGCGCAGCTTCGCCAACGGTGCCGAGATCTACGTCGAGCCGTGGCGCGCGCGCGCGTTCCCGGTGGTGAAGGACCTGGTGGTCGATCGCTCGGCGTTCGACCGCGTGGTGCAGGCGGGCGCCTTCGTCTCGGTCAACACCGGGGCGCCGCAGGACGCCAACTGCCTGCCGGTGCCGAAGGCGGACGCCGACCGGGCCTTCGACGCGGCCACCTGCATCGGCTGCGGCGCCTGCGTCGCGGCGTGCAAGAACGCCTCGGCGATGCTGTTCGTCGGCGCCAAGGTGTCGCACTTCGTGCATCTGCCGCAAGGCCGGGTCGAGCGCGAGACGCGGGCCCGCAACCTGGTCGCGGCGATGGACCAGGAAGGGTTCGGCAACTGCACCAACCAGTACGAGTGCGAAGCGGCCTGCCCGAAGGAGATCCCGGTGCGGGTGATCGCCGAGCTGAACCGCGAGTACCTGCGCAGCAAGGTGCTGGAAGCGCCGCCGAGCCAGAAGCGGGTCGGCGGCGACGGGTAGGCACTTGGGCTCTGCCTGAGTGGCGGCTAGGTTGAGGCCTGGGGCGCCCACCGCGGTTGGCGCCACGACCCAACCCCGGACCCGCATGCTGCTCGATCTGGCACCAGAGCCACTCTCTCCCGCAAACCCCGTGCTGCTGGTTGCGGTTGCTGCCGCGGCGCTGCTGCTGCTGGTGTGGTTTTGGCGCCGCCGCCGCCGCCCGTGAACACGGTCCGTTGGGCCATCGCCAGCCTGTGGGTGCTCGGGGCGGCGGTGGCCAGCACTCTGTGGCCGGTCTGGACCTATGCGCTGACTCTGGCATGGTTCGGGTTGCCCCATGTCGCCGTCGAACTGCGTTACTTGGATGGCCGGTTTGGCGCCCGCTTGGACGAGCGCCGGTTCGGGCAGTTGTGCCTGGTCCTGGTCGGCATCGCCGGCGTTCGTGCCGCGGCGTTCGTGCCGCTCGGCACACCCGAGGGGCGTAGCGTCGTCGAATGGCTGCTCGGAGGGCTGCTGGTGGTCGTGTTGGCCGGCACGCTGGGCCGGCGCGGCGGTGCCGCGGCCTGGTGCGGTGCCGCATTGCTCATGATCGCAGGACTCGCGGCGGTCTTGGCGCCCCTGGCCGCGTTGGTCGGCTTCGCCGTGCTGCACAACGTCACCCCGGTGCTGCTGTTCGCCGAGCGGCTGCGCGGGGCCGCGCGACGCGTGGCTCTCGGCGCGTCGGCGGTGGCGTTCGGCGTGGTTCCGGTCCTGCTGCTCGGTGGAGGGGGTGAGGCGCTGTGGGCTTGGCTCGGTGTGGCGACGAGCGTCGCTGGGCCAGCCGTAGTCGGGGATTTGTCCCTGCACCGCGGCGTCTACGTGCCGGTGTGCCTGTTCGACACGGTGTGGCAGGGGCGGTTGTTCGCCACGGCGGTGTACTTGCAGTGCCTGCACTATGCGGCCGTGCTGGTCGTGCTGCCCAGGCTCGGGGTTGGCCCGGTGGCGGACGGTGCCCGGCTCGGCTGGCCGGCGATGCCCAGGTTCGTGCTGGCGCTGGCCACCGCCGGGCTGGCGCTGGGCTTGGCACT
>JAEUHP010000032.1 GCA_016795295.1 Planctomycetota bacterium
GTGGTCACCGCGCAGGGAGGTCCGGTGGACGAGGCGGTGGTCTGCCTGACGAACGAAACGGGACAGGTGCAGTGCCAGCGGCTGCCGGCGGCGCACGGGCAATTCGACCTGGCGGTGCCGATCGGTAGCGCTCTGCGCCTCATGGTCGAGCGCCGCGATGCCGCAACGGCGTGGTTCGAGTTGCCTGCGCTCGCTGCGGGTGAGGTGCGTGACCTCGGCGCCGTCCGTCTGCCAGCGGAGGGGCTGCTGAGTCTTCGGTTGCGGCGCGGGGATGGGCAACCCGTACTGGCGGAACGCCTGTTCCTGTGGCCTGTCGAAGCCCCCGCGTTCGAGATGCAATCGCCACCGTGTGATGGCCAGCCGCACCCTTGGCGTGCCGGCCGCTACTGCTGGTCGGCCATGGTCGACGACCACCTGTGGCAACGTGGAGAAGTCGAGGTTCGTGCCGGCCAGCTCACGGCGCTCGAAGTGCTGCTCGCACCTGGAGTCCGGCGCTTCTTGGTGCTGCCAGTCCCCATGCCCGACTGGGGAACTCCGGAACAAGTGGACTTCGTGTTGCGCGATCCCAGCGGGGCGGAGTACCTGCGCGACGCATTCGACCCACGCGAGGAACTGCCGTATCGCTTCGGTCCGGCGCTCTCGGTCGGCACTTGGCAGCTCGAGCTGGCGATCCCAGACGGACGGCGGTGGTCGGGTCGGTTCCTCGTGCCGGATCTGCAGCCCACCAACGAACCGATCCGGGTCGCGGTGGCGCCGGTGCGGTGAGAATGGGGGGGCGACCAGGGATGGTAGGTACCGGGAAGTGGTGCCGGGGTTGGGCGGACAGCGGCTGGATGCCGGTGCTGCGATGCCGTAACCTCTCCCGCTGTGGACGTTCCCGCCGCGATGCCAGCCATGCAGTCCGCCGCGCCCTGGCGCGCGGCAGTGGGGCTGTTGGTGGCGTTGGCGCTGCTGCTGCAGACCCTGTGGCTGCCGTTCCACCTGGCCAGCGAACACCATCACGTCCCGGGTCTCGAGCCGGTGCGCACTTGCAGTTGCGGTGCCCACCTCGAACCGGGGGCGGATGAGCATCGCGACGATGGCCCCGCCCCCGAGCCGCCGCATTCGGCGCTCGACCACAAAGACCCGAAGCAGCGGCCGGCCGAGGATGGTCTGGACGGTGTGCCGCCGCTGCTGGCCTTGCCGCCGGGAGTCTGGCGCCCGGTTGCCGGCCTCGGCACGGCGGCGGCTGCGCCCAAGCTGCTGGCGCACGTGTGCGCCGCAGCGCGTGCTGCGCCGGCGCAGCCGCGCGCACCCCCGGCGGCGTGACGGCGCGGGCGGCTGCGGCCGCCGGTGCCCGCTGTGGTGGCGTTGCCGTCACGGCTGTGGCTGACCCCGGCGCGGCGGCGCTGCGGGTCTTGGTGCGTTCCTGCGGTGGATGCGGGCTCGGTGCCCGCGATTCGGCTCCGGTTCGGAGTGAGGTGTTGGCATGCCTTCGTCGTCGGTGAACTTGCAGATCTCTGGGCGTCGTGGTGGTCCTGGTTCGCGCCGGGGTGGTGCGCGCCGATCGGTCCTGGTGGCCGCAGCAATCGGCTGGCTCGGTGTCGTGGGTTGTCGCGGGGATGCCCACGACCACTCGCACGACCCTGGCCACACGCATGGCCCGGATCCGGTCCAGCCGCAAGCGCCCGCCGACGCCGCGGGCACCGTGCGCCTGCCCGCCGAGTCGCTCGCCAAGCACCCGCTCGGCCTCGCCACGGCGACCGCAAGGGTGCTGCGCGCGACGTTCCGGGCCCCGGCCCAGCTCGCTTTCGCCAGCGACCGCACCGTGCAGGTCGGTGCACCGGTGCGCGGCCGGATCGCCGAGCTGCGGGTGGCCCCTGGTGCCACCGTGGCCGCGGGGGACGTGCTCGCCGTGTTCGACAGCCAGGAACTCGGCGCCGCCCAGAGCGAACTGCTGGTCCAGCAACGCGCCGCCGAACTGGCCGAGCCGTTGGTGGCGTTGGCCAAGACCGCGTGGCAGCGCGGGGAAGCGCTGTGGCGCGAAGGCGGCCTCGCCGAAGCCGAGGTCTGGCGTCGCGAAGCCGACTACCGCACCGCCCTGCAGGCCCAGCAGAGTGCCCTGGCGCTGGCCCTGGCGGCGCGCCAGCGGCTCTCGTTGTGGGGCATGACCGAGCCAGCGCTCGCCGAGTTGGTGCAGAGTGGCGCGCTGCAGCCGCAGTTGCCGTTGCGTGCCCCGGTGGCCGGGCTCGTGGCCCAGCACCGCGCCACGCGCGGTGCCTTGCACGGGCCCGAGGATGGGCCGCTGTTCACCCTCGTCGACCCCAGTGTGTTGTGGGTGGAGGCGATGGTGCCCGAAGCGCATGCCGCCGACGTGGGCGTTGGCGTCGAGGCCACGGTGACGGCCCTGCACGCGCCGAACGCGTCGGCCGTCGGCGCCGTGGGCTTCCTCGCGCCGCAGCTCGATCTGGCCACGCGCACCCTGCCGGTGCGCATCGTTCTGGCGCCGCCGCCGCCCGGCTGGCGGCCCGGCATGTTCGCCGAAGTGCGCTTGCCGGTGCGCGCCGCCGCCGCGGAGCCGGTGCTCGCGGTGCCCGAAGCTGCGGTGCAGCAGGTCGAAGGCCAGACCGTGCTGTTCGTGCCGGTGCCCGGCGATGCCACGGCGTTCTCCATGCGCCAAGTCGAAGTCGGCACGGCGATCGACGGCTTCCTGCCGGTGCGCGCGGGCCTGCGCGCCGACGAGACGTATGTCGTCGAGGGTGCCTTCGTGCTGAAGGCCCAGGCGATGCGCGGCGCAGCTGCGCACGAACACTGAGGCAACCATGATCGACGCCATCCTGAGTCTGTCGATCCGCAGCCGCTGGCTGGTGCTGCTGCTGTCGCTCCTGGTGGTCGGCCTCGGCCTGCACAGCCTGCAGCGGCTGCCGATCGATGCGGTGCCGGACGTCACCACCAATCAGGTGATGGTCAACACCCTCCATCCGCCGCTCACCGCACCCGAAGTCGAGCAGCAGATCACCTTCCCGATCGAGAACGCGCTGGCCGGCATCCCCGGCCTCGAACTCACCCGCAGCTTCTCGCGCAGCGGCTTCTCGCAGGTGACCGCGGTGTTCGGCGACCATGTCGACGTCTACTTCGCGCGCAACCAGATCACCGAACGGCTGGCCGCGGTGCAGGCGCTGTTGCCGGAAGGGGTGGTGCCCCAGCTCGGTCCGATCACCACCGGGCTCGGCGAGGTCTACATGTACGTGGTCGAGTTCGCCCATCCCGACGGCGTGGGCGCTCCGGTCGCCGAAGGTCGCCCCGGCTGGCAGCGCGACGGCAGTTATCTGACTCCCGAAGGCGAGCGGCTGCGCGATGCGTTCGCGCGTGCCACCTACCTGCGCACTCTGCAGGATTGGGTGATCCGCCCGCAGCTGCGCAACACCGCCGGTGTGGCCAGCATCGACAGCAATGGTGGCTACGCCAAGCAGTACCACGTGCAGCCGGACCCCCGCCGGCTCGCCGCCTACGGCCTCTCCTACGACGACCTGGTGCAGGCGCTCGAACGCAACAACCTCGCCACCGGGGCCGGGTTCGTCGAACGCCACGGCGAGGCCTGGACGGTGCGCGCCGCAGCGCGCCTGCGCGATCCAGAGCAGATCGCGGCGGTGGTGGTGGCGAGTCGCGACGGCGTGCCGATCCGCGTGCGCGACGTGGCCGCGGTCGAGCTCGGCCGCGAAGCGCGCACTGGCAGCGCCAGCATGGGTGGCCGCGAAGTGGTGCTCGGCACCGCGCTGATGCTGCAGCGGGCCAACAGCCGCCAGGTTGCGATCGACCTCGACGCACGCATCGCCGCGCTCGGCCCGTCGCTGCCCGTCGACGTGCGCGTGCGCACCGTGCTGAACCGCAAGAAGCTGGTCGACGCGACCATCGCCACCGTCACCAAGAACCTCGCCGAAGGCGCGGCGCTGGTGATCCTGGTCCTGTTCGTGATGCTGGGCAACCTGCGCGCGGCGCTGATCACGGCGCTGGCGATCCCGCTGTCGATGCTGATCACCGCCACCGGCATGCTGCATGCGGGCATCAGTGGCAACCTTATGTCGCTCGGCGCGATCGATTTCGGCCTGATCGTCGACGGCTCGGTCATCATCGTCGAGAACTGCCTGCGCCGCCTCGGCATGAAGCAGCACGAACTCGGCCGCCTGCTGTCGCTCGAAGAGCGCCTGCACGAAGTGATGGTCGCCGCGCGCGAGATGATCCAGCCGTCGGTCTACGGCCAGCTGATCATCGTCACCGTGTACTTGCCGATCCTGGCCCTCACCGGCGTCGAGGGCAAGATGTTCCGGCCGATGGCGTTGACCGTGATCATGGCGCTCGGTGCCGCGTTCCTGCTGTCGCTGACGCTGGTTCCGGCGCTGGTGGCGATCCTGGTGCGCGGCCGCGTGCACGAAGGCGACAACTTCCTGGTGCGCGCGGCGAAGGGGCTCTACGCGCCGCTGCTCGACTTCGCGCTGCGGTTCCGCTTGCCGGTGGTCGCCGGTGCTGCCGCGGCGTTCGCCGGCAGTCTCTGGCTGTTCGGCCGGCTCGGCGCCGAGTTCGCACCCAACCTCGACGAAGGCGACGTGGTGGTGATGGCGACGCGGCCGAGTTCTTCGGGACTCGAACAGGCGACGCGCATGCAGTTCGAGCTCGAGCAGGTGGTCGAGGCGATCCCGGAGGTGCAGTTCGTGTTCTCGCGCACCGGCACCACCGAAGCCGCGACCGACCCGATGCCGCCCAACCTCACCGACACCTTCATCATGCTGAAGGAACGCGAGCACTGGCCGGATCCCGACCTGGCCAAGGAGGAGCTCGTGCATCGCATCGAGCACGCGATCGACACGGTGCCCGGCGCCGCCTACGAATTCACGCAGCCGATCCAGATGCGCTTCAACGAGCTGATCGCCGGCGTGCGCAGCGACGTGGCGGTGCGGCTCTACGGCGACGACTTCGCGCGCATGCAGCAGTGCGCCGAGCGCATCGCCACCGCCCTCGGTGAACTGCCCGGCGCCGCCGACCTCAAGGTCGAGCAGACCGACGGGGTGCCCATGTACGAGATCGCCGTCGACCGCGACCGCGCCGCTCGCCACGGGCTCGACATGGCGGCGGTGCAGGAAGCCCTGGCGATCGCGGTCGGCGGCCGCGAAGCCGGGATCGTGTTCGAAGGCGATCGGCGGGTGCCGATCGTGGTGCGATTGCCCGAAGGTGCGCGGCGCGACGCCGAGGCGCTGGCGGCCCTCGCCATCCCGCTGCCGCACGCCGCCGCCGACACGCCGGAGTTCGGCCGCACGGTACCGCTCGGCTCGCTGGCGGCGATCCAGGCGACGGACAGTCCCTACCAGTACAGCCGCCGCAACGGCAAACGGCTGATCACGGTCCAGGCGAACGTGCGCGGCCGCGACCTTGGGTCGTTCGTCGAAGCAGCGCAGCAGCGGCTGCAGAGTGTCGAACTGCCGCCCGGCTCTTGGCTCGAGTGGGGCGGCACCTACCAGAATCTCGCCGAGGCGCGCGAACGGCTCGCGGTGGTGGTGCCGCTGGCGTTCTTCATGATCTTCGTGCTGCTGTTCGCGATGTTCCGCAGTGCGAAGTATGCGCTGTTGGTGTTCAGCGGCGTGCCGCTCGGTCTGTCCGGAGGCATCGTCGGGCTGTGGTTGCGCGATCTGCCGTTCTCGATCTCGGCGGCGGTGGGGTTCATCGCGCTGTCCGGGGTGGCGGTGTTGAACGGGGTGGTGATGGTGACGTTCGTCAACCAACTGCGGCGCGAGGGCATGCCGCGCGAGCAGGCGCTGCGCACCGGGTGTCTGGTGCGGCTGCGGCCGATCCTGGTGACGGCGCTGGTCGCGTCGCTCGGGTTCGTGCCGATGGCGGTGGCGGTGGGCAAGGGTGCCGAGGTGCAGCGGCCACTGGCGACGGTGGTGATCGCGGGGCTGGTGACGTCGACGCTGCTGACGGTGCTGGTGCTGCCGGCGCTGTATCGGTGGTTCACGGCGTTCGAGCCGGAGGTGCTGGGCGACGCGGAGGCGTGGGAGCGGCCGGAGGCTGGGCCGCTCGAGGTGCCGCCGGCTGGGTGACGTTTGTCCTGCCCCACGGTCTCGCCACGTTCGCACCCAACGATGCACCTCCGCCCTTACCAGACCGCGGCACTGCAGGCCGTCCGCGCGGCCTATCGCCAGGGGCACCGCGCGGCGTTGGTGGTGATGCCGACCGGGACCGGCAAGACGGTGCTGTTCGCCGAGATCTCGCGGTTGGCCAAAGGGCCGGTGCTGGTGATCGCCCACCGCCAAGAACTCGTCGAGCAGGCGCGCGCCAAGATCGCCGCCTGGTGCAACGACGTCGTCGCCGTCGAAATGGCGCACCGGCGTGACTTCACGCGGCCCGACGGCTCGCGGCCGAAGATCGCCGTGGCCAGCATCCAGACGCTGCAGAAGCGCCTGCGCGAAGTGCCGCGCGAGGCGTTCCGCATCGTCGTCGTCGACGAAGCCCACCACGCCACCGCCGATTCGTACCGCGCCGTGCTCGCGCACTTCGATGCCCACTTGCTCGGCGTCACGGCGACGCCGGACCGCAGCGACCGCGTGCCGCTGGGCGAAGTGTTTTCGACGGTGGCGTTCGAATACGACATGCGCCGGGCGATCGCCGACGGCTGGTTGTGCCCGATCCGCTCGTTCCTGGTGCAGACCCAGGCCGATTTCTCGGCGGTGCGCAAAGTCGCCGGCGAACTCAGAACGCGCGACGTCGAGGACATCCTCACCCAGGAACTGCACCTCGCCGAGATCGCGGCGCCGATCCTGCGCGAACGCGGCAACCGGCCGACCATCGTGTTCGCGGCGTCGGTGTTGCACGCGCATGCGTTGGCGCGGGTCCTGAACGAACGGGCCGGGTGCTTGGTCGCCGCGGCGGTGGATGGAGCGACGCCGTTCGAGTCGCGCGCGCCGGTGCTCGACCGGTTCCGCCGCGGCGAGCTGCCGATCCTGGTCAACTGCGCCCTGTTCACCGAGGGTTTCGACGTGCCCGAGATCGCGCTGGTGGCGATCGCGCGGCCGGTGCTGTCGCGTTCGTTCTACGCGCAGATGGTCGGCCGCGGCACCCGCATCGCGAAGGGCAAGACCGACTTGCTGGTGCTCGATTTCGTGCCCAGCAACTGCCGGCACACGCTGGCGCAGGCCGTCGACATCTTCGCCAGCGCCGATCCCGAAGTGCAGGAACGCGCACGGCGCATCGCCGCCGAGGCCAGTGCCGAGGGCCAGGCGATCGCGCTGGAGAAGGCGCTCGAGCTGGCCCAGCAGGAACAGGAAGCGCTGGCGGCAACGGTGGCCTACCAGCTCAAACAGCGCGATCCGTTCGCCTCGGTCGGCATCGACCTGGCGGCGTACGTGCGGCGGTCGCGGGGTGGCGGCGAACGGGCCTCGGCGGCGCAATTGGAGTACTTCCGCAAAGCGGGTTTGCCGGTCGATGCAGTGGCGCAATTGTCGAGCCAGGCCGCCGAATCCCTGCGCGAGGCGCTGCTGGAACGCAAAGCCGTGGGTCTGTGCACCCCAAAGCAGGCCAAGCAATTGGTGCAGCTCGGGGTCGATCCGAGAAACCTCTACTACGACGAAGCGCAGCGGCTGCTGCGTGAGAAGAGGGGGCGCGCACGCACGGATGCCGAGGACTTCGGGCCCGCAGATTGAACGGAACCCAGCTCTGAGAATGCCATGCACTACCTGATCGCCATCGACCAAGGTACCACCGGCAGCACCGCCCTCGTGATCGATGCCGAGTGCCGCGTCGTGGCCCGCGCCGACTGCGACTTCCCCCAGCACTTCCCGGCCCCGGGCCTGGTCGAACACGATCCTGAAGCGATCTGGCAGTCGGTCCAGACCGCCCTCACCCAGGCCCTGACCGAAGCGCGCGTGCCGATGCGCCAGATCGTGGCGCTTGGCATCACCAACCAGCGGGAGACCACACTGTTGTGGGATCGCCGCACCGGCGAACCCGTGCACCGCGCCATCGTCTGGCAGGACCGCCGCACCGCCGCGGCCTGCGCGGCGCTGACCGCGGCCGGGCACGCGCCGTTCGTGCGCGAACGCACCGGCTTGCCGATCGACCCGTACTTCGCCGCGACCAAGATCGCTTGGCTGCTCGACCAGCGCGGTCTGCGCACGCGCGCCGAACGCGGCGAGCTGGCTTTCGGCACCATCGACGCCTTCTTGCTGCACCGTTTGACTGGCGGTCGCGTGCACCGCACCGACCCCAGCAATGCGTCGCGCACCTCGTTGTTCGACCTGCACCACTTCGACTGGTCCGACGAACTGTGCCGCAGGTTCGCGGTGCCGCGCGCGGTGCTGCCCGAAATCGTGCCATCGGCTGCGCAGTTCGGCAGCGTACAGGGCGTGCCGATGCTGCCCGACGGCTTGCCGATCACCGGCGTGCTGGGTGACCAGCAGGCGGCATTGTTCGGGCAGGCGTGTTTCGCCCGCGGCGATGCGAAGTGCACGTTCGGCACCGGGGCGTTCCTGCTGCAGAACACCGGGGCCGTGCCGGTGCCCTCGAAGCACGGGTTGGTCACCACGGTGGCGTGGCAGGTGCCGGGCGAGCGGGCCTACGCCCTGGAGGGCTCGGCCTTCGTCGCCGGGGCGGCGGTGCAGTGGCTGCGCGATGGCCTCGGTGTGATCGCGGACGCGGCCGAATGCCAAGCTCTGGCGGAGTCGGTGCCCGATGCCGGCGGCGTGGTGGTGGTACCGGCGTTCGCAGGTCTTGGGGCGCCGCATTGGCGGCCCGAAGCCCGTGGCCTGATCACCGGCCTCTCCCGGGGCACCACGCGGGCACACTTGGCGCGCGCGGTCCTGGAGGGGATTGCGCTGCAGAACGTGGACCTGCTGGAGGCGATGGGCAAGGACACCGGTGCGCCGCTGCGCGAACTGAAGGTCGACGGCGGCGCGGCCGCCAACGATCTGCTGCTGCAGTTCCAGGCCGATGTGCTGGGGGTGCCGATCCGCCGGCCACGCCTGCTCGAGGCCACTGCTTTCGGTGCAGCGTGCCTGGCGGGGCTCGGCGTGGGGCTGTGGCGCGAACTGGCGACGCTGGCGGCGGCGTGGCAGGAGGAGCGGCGGTTCGCGCCAGGCATGCCCGCCGACGTGGTGGCGCAGCACCGGCGGCGTTGGGCCGAGGCCGTGGGACGCGCGTGAGGGCCGGCCGAACGGGTCGCCTCACGAATTCTCGGAATCTGCTAACTTTGCGCCTGGGTGCAGACGAGCCAGCTCGAATCCTCTCGCCAAACCCACCCGCCCAACCCACTCGCCATCGATGCGCCCGACACCCCTGATCCTCACTGCTTCGACCCTGGCTGCGTGCCTCCTGGCGCAGGCCCCGCCCATGCAGCCGATCCCGCTCACGCCGCAACGTGAGATCCGCTTGGCGATTCCGGCTGAGCTGGGTGCTGGATCGGCACTGCGGTGCCTGACCTTCGACCCCGACGCCGACTTGCTGCACGACGTGGCGATGCTGTGGTCGAACGGGGACGTGGTGTTCTCATACGCCCCGGAGATCCTCGCTGCGTTCGTGCGCCTGCCGGTCACGGGAGCCACGGCGATCGCGCGGGTGCCGAACGGGGTGCCGCAGCCCGTCGGCGCTTTCGGCGATCGGCTGCTGGTGGCGACGTCCAGCGGCCTGCAGATGCTGAGCTTCGACCACAGCCAGCTCGGCTCGGTCGCTTCGCCCAGCGGGTTCGTGGCCACGCCGGTGACGGCACCAGCTTCTTGGCAGTCGGTGCTGCGCCTCGACACGTACTGGGATGGCGGCAACTGCTGGTTGCTGGCGATCGACAGCGGCCTGCAAAGCGTCCGGTTCGGCAAACTGGTCGGCGGCCAGGTGCTGCACATGGGCTCGGCGACGACCACGAGCCCGGTCCGCCAGTTGTTGGCGGTGGACTACGACGGCACTGGTGTCCCGACCTTCGTGGCGCGGACCAGTGCCGGGTTGCAGTCCTTCGATGCGACGGGTGCTGCCGTGTCGCCGACCTTGCTGGCGGACACGGTGGGCCCGTTCGGCGGTCTCGCGGTCGTGCGGCAACTCGGCCAGGTGCGCCTGGCTTGGCTGGCGCAGATCGGCCAAAACTGGCGTTTGCGCACTTGCCGGCACGGCGCCGTGCTGCACACCTTCGACATTCCGGAACTGGGGCCGGTGCCGGCGCGCTTCCGCCCCACGGGCATTGCCGCATTGGCCACGGAGTCGGGCGACGATGCGGTGTTGGTCGGCCAGAACTCGACCGAGAGCCAGTTGGTGCTGGCCTGGGATTCAGTGACCGGTCAGTACGCGAGTGCCTACACCTTCGCGGTCGATGGCGTGACGCCCAATGTCGACAACTGCCCGCCGCTCGTCGCGGAACTCACCAACGACGGCCGGCCCGATTTCGCGACCGTGCTGACTTCGCAGCGTCGGTTGCACATCAGCACCGGGCTGCGGATCGGGTTGGGTCCGCAGGTGGCCGGGGAACCGGGGCCTGGCGAGGAGCCGCCGGTCGAGGAAGGCATGGATCTGCTGCCGGAAGCGTGTGCCTTGACCGCCACCACATCCGCCAACGACACCATGAATTTCCGTGCCGTGATCCCTGGGGGAGTCTGGCCGGCCGGGCTGCACGTGCAGGTGGTTGCCTGGTCGCAGACGGTTCTGGATCCCAGCAACAGCACGGGCAATGGGTTCCAACCGCAGGTGCTCGACGACCTGGTGCGCAACCACCTGTATCCAGTGACGGTCGACCTGGAAGGGCTGGAGCCACGGCTGGTGATGCAACTGAGCGATCCACAGTCCGGCAATTGGTCGCCCACCCGGCACTACTACTTCATGCTGCGCCTCGTGACCAAGGTCGGGAATTCCTACGGATGGGCGTCCCCCGCCCAGTTCGTCGGCTTTGTCGCCGACCGCGAGGGGTCTCCAGAATCCAGCGGCGCCCTTGCGTACTTGCAGTCGATCTCGCAAGGGCCGAGCAACACGGTGCCGGTGTACGGCACCGACCGCAACGTGGGCGTGGTGCTCAAGCCGGACCGTATCGCTCCGCCGACCGGCATCTTGAAGCCGCCGGCACCTGGGGCGGCCAGCGTCCGGCCGACGCCGCAGAACTGGTAGAACCGGCAGCGGGTCAGCGCTGGATCGGTGGCAGGAAACCGGCGCCGAAGACCTGGACTTGCGCCCGGTGTGAGCGGTCGAGCAGGTCGCCGGTGCCCGCCAGCGACGAGCGCGCCGCTCGCAGTGCTGCGGCGATGCTCGCGCCCGCGGCGAGGTGTTGGTGGCAGAGGTCCATCATGCGCAGATGGTCGAGGGCTGCGAGCCCGCGGCGGGAAGCGACCACGGCGCCAGCGCCGTGCCACAGGAACGCGCCGACCATGCTGCCGAAGGAGTCGCCTTCGCCAGCCCGCGCGGGGCCGATGCCACCACTGCACGCCGACACGATCACCAAGGCGGGCATGGCGCGGTCGATGTCCTCGCGCCACAGCGGACCGTCTGCGAACCGCACGCCGGGACTCGGATTGTCCTTGCTGGGGGGCTCGCCGTGGGCAACCACGTGCAGGACCGTGGTCTGTGTCAGATCCAGTTCGCGCCAATGGCGGCGGGTCAGTTGCTGGTCGTAGCTGGTCATGGCCTCTGCGTAGGCCGCGCGGCCGTTGGCCAGCGACTCCACGGGGAACACGAACGCCGGGGTCGTGCACGCGAGCAGGAGCAGCCGCGCCTCGCGATGCGGCTTCGGTCGATGGGCGCGCGCCGCAGCCACTGCCAGCGGCAGCGAACCGACATGGTCGATGGCCAACGCCTCGGCCAGCAGGCGGCCGTCGGCCAGAGGCAGTGCCTCGAGCACGACCCCGCCGAGCAGGTCGGCACCGACGATGGTGAGGGCCTGGAGGCGCAGCAGCCGTTGTGCCAGGGTGGCGGTCAGCAGCCGTTCGCGTGCGGCAGCGCCGTGCCGCTGCAGTTCGCCGATGGCGAAGTCGCGTGCTGCCGCGGTCAGGTTCGGCCCGCGCGCTTGCGCCGTGGCCATGCCCTGGAGAGCCGAGTCCGAGGCCAGATTGCCCGGCAGGCTCTCACAGTGCACCGACGCGGAATCGACCAGGAACACCCACGACTGCAGGCGCCCAGGCAGGAACACCAGGACGCCATGCCCCGGACCGAGGATGCTCTGCAGCTCGGCGACCGTGCAGGCTGGAGTGGCGCGGTGGCGCGCCAGGGAAGTCTCCAGTTGCAGTTGGAGCAGCACCTGCAAGGCCTGGGCGGCACCGTGGGTCGCGTCCTCGGGGGCTGCCAGCGCCAGCCGCAGCGCGATGCCCGCGGCCAGCAGATCGCGGCGCTGGCCCATCTGCAGGAAGCCGATGCCGCCAGTGAGCGCCGGCTGGCTGCGCCACTCCCGCGCGAGCTCGGCTTCGGCGGCCGCTTGGCGCGGCAGCCACTCCGCCAGTTCGGTGCGGTTGGCTTGGCGCAGCAGCAGCAGCTGGGTGCGCAAACCGATCCACTCGACGCCATCGCGAGTCGGTGGTGTGTGTGTCGCAGCCGACCCCAGGCTCGTCTCGCAGTCGGCAGCGGCCGCCGTGGCCGCGTCGAGATCGCCTGCACGCAGCGCCACGTCCAGACGCTTCAGGTCGGCGCGGACGCGCAGGTGTCCGCCCGCCAAGGTGCGCGCTTCGGCCAAGGTCTGGGCGGCCTGCGCCAGTTGTTCGGGGTCGGTGCCGGCCTGGCCCGCTTCGGCGTAGCCGCGAAACAGCAGAAGGGTGGCGCGGTTCGGGTCGTTCGCCGGAAGCGTGGCCAGCCGCTGCTCGATCGACGCCAGGGACGCACCGTAGCGACCCGTGGCGAGGGCGATGGCGTGTTCGCGGAACAACGCGCGGGCGATCGCGCTGGCGTCGCCGGAAGCGAACGCGCACGCCAGCGCTTCGGCCATGGCCGCGGCGGCTTCGTCCAGGCGCCCCGTTTCGCGCAGGATCTCGCTGCGGAGACCCAGCAAGTTGCTGCGCAGTGCCTCCTGGCCAGCGGGTGCCGCACGCAGCTCCGGGTCCACCGCGTCGAGGAGTTTCGTGGCGCGGCCGAACTCGCCCAGCGCTCGCTGCAGATCGGCCAGCAGCAGCTGGCGCCGCACCTTCTCGAACTGCAGGTCGGGTGCGCGGGCCTGCAGCGCCTCCAACCGCGTGGCTGCCTGTGCCATCGCCGTGCCGTCGCCCTGGCTCCAGGCGAGCCACGCGGCGTGGTATTCGAAGAACGCCAGCCACTCGACCGGCAACAGGCGTTCGACCGCGGTGCGGAGGTCGGCTTCCACGGTGGCCAACTCGGCGAGATCCAGAGCCGTCGCGGTGTCGCTCAGCACGGCGTCCGCGTGCAGCATGAGCAGCTCGGTCAGTTGCTCCGCCGTGCGTGCCGCTGCGGGCAGTTGGCGAAGGGCCGCGAGCATCGGCAGTGGCGCAGCGGCAGGTGCCGCCGGCAGGTTCGCAACTGCAGTCTGCGGCGCCGGGTTCGCTGCCGGGGCAGGAGTGGCAGGCTGCTCGCGGCGGCACGCCGCGAGCGCGAGCCAGCCGATCAGCGCCGCTCGGCCAGCACCGGCCCAGCCACTTCGGTCTTCGCTCCGGCGGCATCGAGAATCTCGACCTCCCACAGGATGCGCGCCGGCAGGTTGGCCAACTGTTGTGCGGTGGGGTGCCATTCGGGGGCGGTGACGGAGACCACCAGAGGTTCCTGCTGGCTGCCGTCGGCTGGGTGAACCCGCACAACGTAGCTGCCTTGCGCCGGGGCCGCCAAGTGCCAGCGGAACACGTCGAAGTTCGCCACCGTGCCCTGGGGTCGCAGTTCGCCGAGCCGCAGGTCGAGCATGCTGTTGGCATCGGCAGGGCCGGGCCCCGTGGGCCACAGGGTCCACGCTGCGCCCACCAACAGGACCGCAGCAAGTGCCAGCCATGCCCACGGCTGTGGTCGTGGCCGCAGGTGCTCGTGCAAGGTCTTCCGCACCAACGCGTCGTGGGGTGACGGCGTGGTCGCCGCTTCGGCGAGGATCTCGCGCGCTTCGCGCCCATGGGCGTCGAGCTGCGCCTCCAGGGCGCGCAGTCGGGCCAAGCGCTGGGCGAGTTCGGGGTGGGTCGCGAACGTGGCCTGCACCTCGGGGTCCTGCTCACTGCGTTCGCCAGCCAGAACGGCCAGCAGCAGGGTCTCTGGATCGTGGTCACTCATGGCCTTGCTCCTCGTTGCCCCGTTCCTTGCGCAGGATCTCGCAGAGGCGTGCGAGGCCGCGGTAGTAGCGATCCTTGGCGTTGGCCGGCGAAGTGCCGAGACGCGCGGCCATTTCGTCGAAGGTGAGGCCTTCCCAGTGCTTCAGGCGCAGCGCGGTCGCTTCGACGTTGCCGACGCGGTCGATGGCACGGTCGATGGCTTCGCGTTCGATCCAGCGCCGCAGCACGTCGTCGGCCGGGTCGACGGGGGGATGTTCGTTGGGGTCGAACGCTTGCGGCTGCCGGCGCTGGCGCCGGATGGCGTTCATCAGCTCGAAGACGCAGATCTTGAACACGAACCCTTCCAGGCCGGTCCTGCCGTCGTAGGTCGAGAGTTTTCGCCACACCACGAGCAGGGTGTCCTGCACGGCGTCGGCGAGGTCGTGCTCGTCGAGCGGGCGGCCGTGCCGAGCGTTCAGGCCCGCGAGCATGCGTGGCACGCAGCGCAGTCGGTCGGCCAACGCGGGCTTCGCCACAGCGTCGCCGTCCAAGGCCCGGCGCACGAGTTCGAGGTCCTGCTGCGGGTCGTCCGGGGTGCGGGCCATGCCGTCTGCGTGGGCGTCAGGGTAGGCCTTGCCCGTGCGGGTTGGCAACCCGTTTCCCCGTTCGCAGGGATGCCCTGGGAACGGTGCCAGGGCGCTGCAGCGCCGCGCGTGCCGCAGCCACGCGAAGGGTGACAGCACCGGGCGTTGCGGCGATCCAGGCTCGAACGAAATGGCGAACATTGAGGCGGCTTGGGGGCGCACCAACGCAAAGGGAGCTGCTCCTGACCACCGGACAATGGTCAGGAGCAGCGCACAGTGTGGGGTGGCGCCATGGACTCGTCCGCGCCCCATGGTTTCGTCAGTGAATTCTCGCGGATTCGTGCATTCGGGCATTGGGCAGGTGGGGGCGGTGGCCGTCCCGCAGGGGCTCGGACCGGCTGGCGGCTGGAGTCGCGGGGCTGGCGAGGCGCCATGGGCCGCGCCGAGCCAGTCCTTACTTGCGCGCCGACCAGTCGCCGCGATACCGCAGCACCAGATCCCGCACCCGCCGATACACCGCGCTGGTCGCCCGCACGTCGTGGGCGTTGTACTCGGCGATCTTCTGGATCTCGCCGCGCGCATAGGCCGGCGCCACCATCGAGCCGTCCATCACTTCCTTCGGGCTCTCGATGCCGAGCGCCCAGCACACCACGTCGAGCTTGCTCGGCCCGCGGTCGCGCTGGCTCAGCAGTTCCCACAGGTCCAGGTGGGGTCGCAGCGCCCACCTCTGCGACACCAGGTCGACCCGCGCCGGGATGCCGTGCACCAGGCTTCGGGTGACCAGGAACGGCACGTCGAAGCCGCGGCCGTTGAAGGTGACCACCGTCTCGGCGCGGCTGGCCAACGCCCAGAACGAACGCAGCAAGTCTGCCTCGCTCATCGGCCGCAGCCACTTCGGGCAGTTGGGGATGGTCTGCCCGTCGGGTGGCACCGCGAGCACCGTCACCGCTTCGTGGCCGTCCCCGTCGGCGTCGCCGTCGCCGATCGCCAGCGACACGACCTTGCCGAAGAACGGCGACATGCCCATCACCGCGCCCGGCTCCATGTCCTTGCGCGTGGCGTAGCTGGTCAACGCCTCCCCGACCGTGGCCGGCAGTTCGCGGCGGTCGAGGGCGGGCACCGTTTCGATGTCGAACACCAGCGTCTTGCAACACAGGTCCTCGACCAGGGCCAGGGCCGGGTCGACCAGTTGGTCGCGGTCGAAGCCCTCGTGGGCTTGGTCGAGGTCGAGCACCTTGAGGCGTTCGACCACCAGTTGCGGCTGGCCCTGCCATTCGCGCACACGGCCGCGCACCTTGACCACGGCGCGCGCCGGCGCGGCCTTGGCCGCCGCCATCGCTTCGGTGGCGCTCTCCCAGACCTTGGCTTCGAGCACGGCGTGCACGTCGGCCAGTTCGAGCACCAGGAACGGCTTGCGCTCCTTGGTCTGCAGCTCTTTGACCGAACGCAGCTGCGCGAACACGTCCCAATCGTGCTCGGCTGGGTGCAGCGCGGCGAGATTGGGCGCGTGGGCCACGCGCTGCCGGCTCTCGTCCTGGTTCATCGGGCCTCGGCGAAGGCGCGCAGGCGGGCCACGGCCTTCTGCAATGGCTCCATGGCCGCGGCGTAGCTGAGGCGCACGAAGCCGGGGATGGCGAAGGCGCTGCCCGGCACCGCGGCCAGCAAGTGCTTCTCCAGCAGTTGCTCACAGATGCCCACGTCGTCGAGCCCGCGCTGCGCGGCGAGCGCGCGCACGTCGACCAGCGCGTAGAAGGCGCCCTTCGGCGTGGCCAGGCGCATGCCGGGAATGCGGTTGATCTCGGCCACCAGGTACTGCCGACGCTCGTCGAACGCGCGCATGCGCCGCGCCAGTTCGTCGGGCAGCGGTTGCTGGCACGCGGCCAGCGTCGCCTCCTGGCTGATGGTGCACGGATTGCCGAGCACTTGGCTCTGGATACGGCAGGCGGCGTCGATCACCGCGCGGGGACCGGCGAGGAAGCTGGTGCGCCAGCCGGTCAGCGTGTGGCTCTTGGTGAAGCCGTTCACCACCAGCGTGCGTTCGCGGCCGCGGGGCAGGGCCGCCGGCGAGAAGTGCGTGGCGCCGTCGTAGAGCAGTGTCGAGTAGATCTCGTCGGACAGGATCCAGAGATCGTGTTCGGCGGCGGTGTCGACCAGTGCCTGCAGCTGGGCGCGGCTCGGCACGGCGCCGGAGGGGTTGTTGGGGAAGTTGAGGATCAGGCCGCGCGCTCGGTGCTGGCGGATCGCCGCGGCGAGCGTCGCGGCGTCGTGGACGAAGCCCTGCTCGGGCACCGCGGGCAGCACCACCGGATTGCCGTCGGCGAGCGTGACCAGAGCCGGGTACGACACCCAATAGGGCGCCAGGATCAACACCGCGTCCCCCGGCTCCACCACGGCGTCGAGGGCCATGTGCAGGGCCGCTTTGGCGCCGGCGCACACCATCACTTCGTCCTTGGTGTACGACAGGCCGAAGGTGCTGGACAGCCAGGCGGCACCGGCGGCGCGCAGCTCGGGCACGCCGGGGGCCGGGGTGTAGCGGGTCTTGCCCTGCTGGATGGCGCGGATGCCGGCCTCGGCGATCGGCCCCGGGGTCGGGAAGTCCGGCTCGCCGGCGCCGAGCGAGACCACGTCCAGCCCTTTGGCTGCCATGGCTGCGGCCCGTGCCGAGATGGCCAGCGTCGCAGATTCGGCGACACGGCGGGAACGCGCGTTGGGGACGAGGCCGGCCATGGAGGCGCTGGAGTAGAGCCGGTGGGCCCGGGCGGCGCAATTGCCGGCGCGGCCGCCGGGTCGGGAAGATCGGCCCCCGTGGGTCGTCCAAGCGCGATTGCCGCGCCGATGTCCCCGGTGTTTCGGTGGACCGCCCGGCTACGCTGCGTTCCCGATGAGTTCTCCGAAGTCGAAATCGCCCGGCCGGGCGCGGCGTCTGCTGCGCACCCTTGCCATCGTGCTCTCGGCCCTGGTGCTGTTCCTGGGCTTGTTCGTCGTCGCCTTCGTCTTCAACCCGTTCGAGGGCCGCCTGCCCGAGGTGCTGGACGCGGTGCCGCGCGACGTGAACTTCTGCGTGCGCAAAGCGGAGTTGGCCTACGACTTCGCCGACTTCCCCGAACCGCACTGCTGGCGCGACCTGAGCGAAGCGCGCGGCTTCCCGGAGCTGCTGGACGGTCCGCTGGTCCGCGGCCTGCGGCGCGATGGACTCGACCAGGCGCTGCGGCAGCTGCGCGAACTGCACGAACGGGTGCGCGCCGACAGCCAGGGCTGGGTCGACATCCTGCGCGATCTGGTGGGCAGCGAAGTGGTGGTCGCCGGCTTCGAACAGGACTACTCGCGGCAGCCGCCGCAGCCGCTGGCGACGCCGCACTGGTGCGCCTACACGCGGGTGTCGTGGCGCATCAAACTGGCGCTGGGGGTGGTCGGCCTGGGGCTCGGCAGGGCGCAACTCGAGCAGGGCGGCATCACGATCACGGACGACGGCGGCTTCTGGGCGGTGCGCCTGGCGGGGCAACCCGAGCCGCTGTTCGTGCGCCGCCACCTCGACCTGTTGATGGTCGGCAACCACAAGCGCCTGCTCGAGCGTTCGGTCGCCCTGATCGAAGGCAGCCGCGACGACGAGCCGTTGGGCAAGACCGCGGCCTACACCGAGGGTGTGCAGAAGCGGCTCGATCGACTGGCTCAGGTCGGCAACGGCGATCGCCCGAACGCCGTGGAGTTCCTGGTCGAGCCGAACGCGTTCGACGGCTTCCGTCGCCACGCGGCGAGTTGGCCGAACGCCGGCAACCCGGACAGCATGAACGAACGCGTGCTGGCCAGCTTCCTCAACCTGAAGGGTTGGATGCAGGCCGCGGGCTCCCTGGTGTTCGGCGAGCAGTCGCTGGCGACCACCGGCCGCGTGGTGCTGAGCAGCAAGCAGCACACGGCGTTCCAGAGCAGCTTCTACCAGGCCGAGAAGCAGAACCGGCAGGCGTGGCTGGATCCGTTCCTGCGCATGGTTCCCGAAGACGCGTGCGCGGCTGCCGCGTTGCGCATGCCGGCCGGCGAGTTCCTGCGCGCGATGTTCGACGCGCTGGAGCCGGCGGCGCGCGATCTGGTCAACGACGGCATGCGCCGCTGCACCCTGCGCGGCGAGCAGCTCACCGGCACCGAGGACTTGATCGAACGCATCAAGCCGGCGTTCCTGCAGCGCACCGGGTTCGTGTTCCGCCGCAACAAGCCCGACCTGTCGCGCGATCCGGCGACCGGCGAGCTCTACGTGCCGGTGTCCGCCCGTTCGCCGATGCCGCAGGTGGCGTGGGTGTTCTGGTTGCGTCCCGGCACCAACAAGCTGCTCGAGGACTTCGGCAACATGTTGCTGGAGCAGTACGGCAACTTCGGCTTCCGCAAGGCCTGGAAGCTGCCGGTGCCGTTCGGCAACACCAAGCTGCCCGAGCCGGTGGTCGAGTTCTGCAACCCGATGATCCCGGCGACCGGCGAGATCGCGATGATCGTGTTCAGCGACTTCTTCGTGATCTCCAACTCGGGGCCACTGATCAAGGACATCCTGCGCACACGCTACCGGGCCGACGGCCTGCGCTCGGTGGCCGAACTCGACGACTACAGCGAGTTCGTCGAACGCGAACTGCCGGCCGAGCTGAACGGCCTGGTCTGGCTGCGTGGCGCCAACTTGGTGCCGGTGGTCGACGACTTCGTGAAGTTCGCCGAGGCCGACAGCGAGATCGCCGACGCCGAGTGGCTGGTCGCCAACCGCAGCACCGCCGAGGACCACGTGCGCCGCACCCAGTTCGCCCGCTATCCGAGCAAGGCCAGCATGCCGGCCAGCTTGACCCAGCCGGGTGGAGAGTTCGACAACGCCGTGCGGGCGCGGCTCGACGAGATGTGGAAGCTGCAGCGGTCGAACTTCACCGCCGACGACCGGGCGAAGATGCTGCAGTTGCGGGCGTTCGCCTCCCTCTGCCGGACGGCCTACCTCCAGGTCGAGCTGGAGAACAACTACATCTGGTTCCAGGGCAAGGCGGTCGGCAACCTGCGCTGATGGGCGGTGGCCAGGTCCCGAGCGGGGGTGTCGCCGCGCCGGATCCGGTCCGGCCGGATGCTTGGCGGGGTTGCATTCCGCCGGCTACGCGCTACTCTCTCCGCCCTCGCTTCCTGCGCCCAGGTGGCGGAATTGGCAGACGCACTAGCTTGAGGTGCTAGCGCCCCAAAAGGGCTTGCAAGTTCAAATCTTGTCCTGGGCACCACACTCGCCGCGGGGTTCCGGCGTATTTCGGTAGGGCGAGTTGCGCCGCGGCGCGGGCTCATGCTCGACGGTGCCGCAGGCCGATGCCCCCCTCATGCAGGGATCTGGCCTCATGCGGGGATTTGGGGATCGATGCCAGGAGGGCTTCACGCTCGTCGAGCTGATGATCGCGATCGCGATCCTGACGATCCTCGCCGGGATCGGTGTGCCGCAATACGTCTCGGCGCTGCGGGTGGCCAAGGTCGCCAAGGCCCGCCAGGAGCTGGTCACCATCTCGCACGCCATCGACAGCTACACCGCGACGCACGGTGGGCAATTGCCGCTGACCCTCTACCAGGTCGGCTTCGGCGGGCGTCGCGACCCTTGGGGGATCCGCTACTGCTACCTCAACTACCGCGACGGCACGGGGGATGGCCTCGATTGGGCGATCCGCGCCGGCTTGGTGGACCCGAACGCGGTGCAGTCCAGCGGTGGCGCCGGCAGCGGCGACGGCGAAGGCGGTGTGCGCACGGGTGGCTTCGTCGTGGCGTCGTTCCGGCGGCGCCTCGGGCAGGATCCGTTCGCCGGTCGGGTTGCGGTCGAAGCCGGAGACGCCACCGTGCGCAACCTGGCCAGCGCCGTGACCGCTGCCCTGCCGCGCCCGAGCGACAGCAACGAGGCCGCGGAACTCGCCGGCAGCCTGCTGCGCGCCGGCAAGTTCACCTTCTTCGCCGGTGTGGCGGGCGAGGCCACGCGCCGCCGGGATCGCTACATGTTCCCGCTCAACACCGACTACGACCTGTTCAGTCTGGGCGCGGACGGTGCCACGGCGGTGGCGATCGGCAGCCAACTGTCGTTGGACGACGTGATCCGCGCCCAGAACGGCGGCTACTTCGGGCTCGCGGGGGAGTACTGACATGGGGGAAGCTTCGTTCCGCCGGCTGCGTCGCCGCCTGTTGGTCGACCGGCCGTTTCAGGGCAGTCTGATGGTCCACGCCATGGGCCTTGGGCTGACCACCCTGTTGGTGGTGGCCCTCGGCATCTTCGTGCCCCTGCTCTGGGAACTGCGCTCGGGCAGCGGACCGAGCCCCGACGTCGACGTCGCCGTGGTGATGGTCTACATGCACGAACGCTTCTGGGGCGTGGCCGCCCTGTGCGTCCTGCTCGCCGTCTACGGAGCGCTGCGGTTGTCCCACCGCATCGCCGGGCCCTTGGTGCGCTACAAGCGCAACCTGCGCATGATCGCGAACGGGCAGCTGCCACCACCGCTGCGCACGCGCCGCCGCGACTACCTCAAAGACGAGGTCGCGTGCCTCAACGACGCGGTCTCGGGTGTGCGCGAGCGGGTGGCTGCGCTGCGCACCGCCCACAACCTCCTGCAGCGCGAACTGCACGGTGCGCGTGCTGCAGGACAGATCGACCCATCGGCCTGGTCGCAGCTCCAGGACGCGGAACGGCAGCTCGCCGCGGGTCTCGCCGCGTTCCGCGACACCGGCGAGCTCGACGCAGAGCTGGCCGCCGACGCCCAGGGCGTGCACGCGGCCGTCGCCCGGACTGCGGGAGGCCCTTGATGCTCGGCGTCGGGGTCCTGCGCACCCGGCTCGGCCGCCGGCTGTTGTGGGTGTTCTTGCTCGCCGCGTTCCTGCCGCTGGCCGGCTTCGCCGGCTTGTCCTACTGGCAGGTCTCGGTCGAGGTGCGGCGGCAGGCCGAGGCAGCGTTGCACGATGCCGCGAAGACCGCCGGCATGGGGCTGGCGGCGCGCTGTGCCCAACTCGCCGGCGATCTCGAACTGCTGCGCACGCTCGCCGGAGCGCAGCGCGGGGGGGCCGCGGGCGGTGAACTCGAGCCGCTGTTGGCACCGCTGCGCCAGCGCTGCGACGCCGCGTGGCTCGACCTCGGTGCCGCAACCGAGCCGCTGCTCGGTTCGGGGCCACCCCCAGAACCACCGCGCACGGCAGCGGCCACCGCGCACCTGGCAACGGGCCGACCTCTGGTCGTCGCCGGTGCACGCGGTGCCGTGTCGGTGTTCCAGCGCGTGGCGGCCGCGGGCGAACGGCCGCGGCTGCTGGCCCTCGCCGTGCGACCGCAGTGGTTCTGGGACGCCGACGAACTGCGCGCCAACGGCGCCGAAGTGCTGGTGTACGACGGCGCGGCTGTGCTGCTGTTCCACACGCTGCCTGCACCGCCGGCCGACGCGACCCTGATCGCGGCCCTCGGCGCGCAGCCGGCCTCCGGCACCGTGGCTTGGCGTCTCTGCGGTGTGGACCATTTGGCGCGCTACTGGCGCGCGTTCCTGCGCCCGCAGTACGGCATCGACCTGCTGCTCGTGCAGAGCCGGCCCGCGGCCCTGGCACTGGCGGCCGCGCACGGCTTCGCCAGCGTGTTCTGGGGCACCACGGTGCTCACGCTGTGCTGTGTGCTGGGGCTCGCCGCGGCACAACTGCGCCGCATCCTCGATCCCGTGGTCGAACTCGAAGCTGCGACCCGGCGCATCGCCGCCGGTGACTTCGCGGTCCGGGTCGGCGGCACCGGGGAGCACGGCGACGAGATCGGTGCTCTTGGGCACGCCTTCGATCGCATGACCACCCAGCTCGCCGAGTCGCTGCGCCGCCGCGAGCAGATCGAGCGCGAACTGGCGGCGTCACGCGATGCCGCGCTCGCGGCCGCGCACGCCAAAGCGGCGTTCGTGACCAACGTCTCGCACGAACTGCGCACGCCGATGGCGGAGATCCTCGGGGCCACCGAAGTGCTCGCCGAGCATGCCGGGGACGATCCAGAGGCGCGGATCGAGTTCACGAGGATCGCCCGCACCGGCGCCGAGCGCTTGGCGCGGCTGGTCGACGACGTGCTCGACTTCGGCGCCACGGCGCCATGGACGATGACCCGGGTCGGTGTGTTGGGCACGCTGCGCGCCGCGGTGGCGGAGCTGCCGACGGCCCAGCGAGAGCGCCTGGTGCTGGACCTGCCCGAGCCCGAGTGCTTCGCGTTGGGCGCTGCGCCGCGCTTGTTGGATGCGTGGCGCCGTTTGCTGCACAACGCCGTCAAGTTCAGCCCGGCGGACACGCCGATCGCCGTGCGGGCCAAGGTCGACGCGGACCGCCTGTGCCTCGAGTTCGAGGACCGCGGCGTCGGCATTTCGCGCCTCGACCTGCCGCGCGTGTTCGAACCGTTCTGCCAGTTCGGTCGCGATCAGCTCACCGACAAGGCGCCCGGCACCGGACTCGGGCTCGCCATCGTGAAGCGCACCGTCGAACGCCACGGCGGCAGCGTCGAGGTCGAGAGCGAGCTCGGCAGCGGTTCGCTGTTCCGCGTCCGCTTGCCGCTCGAAGCTGCGGTGGCAACGGCGCCGCAGTTGTGCGCCGCGGCGACCTGAGTCACGCCACGGCGTCCTGCAGCGCGCGCCACAGTTCGGCCACGTGCTCGGACTCGGTGGCCAGCGCACCGATCGAGACGCGCACGAACCACTGCCCGTCGAGCTGCGAGGGCGTCAGCCACGCGCGACCGGACCGGTGCACGCGTTCGAGCCAGCGCAGGGTGTGGGCGTCGAGTGCCGCGCCGGTGAGGCCCGCTGGCTCGTGGCGCAAGCACACCGTCTGCAGGGTCACCGGGGCCAGCAGGCGCCAGGGTGGATGGGCCTCGACCTGCCCGCCGAGCCAGCGCGCCAGTTCGAGATCGCGGCGCAGGCGCTGCCGCAGCCGTTCGGCGCCGTGCGTGCGCAACAGGCTCCACACCTTCAGCGCGCGAAAGCGCCGACCGAGCGGGATGCCCCAATCGCGGTAGTTCTTCACTCGATCGTCGACCGCGGTGCGCAGGTAGCTCGGGTTGGTGCTCATCACGCGCACCAGATGGTCGGGATCCCGCACGTAGTAGAGCGAACAATCGAACGCCACGCCGAGCCACTTGTGGGCGTTGACCACCAGCGAGTCGGCGCCTTCGAGGCCGTGGAACAGTGGCCGGCACTCGGGCAGCAGCAGCGCCGCACCCGCCATCGCCCCGTCGACGTGCAGCCACAGCCCGTGCCGCGCAGCGAGTTCGGCGCATGGCTCCAGGGGATCGAACGCGGTGGTCGACGTGGTGCCGGTGGTGGCGACGATCGCGCACGGTCTACGGCCCGCCGCGCGGTCGGCGTCGATCGCGGCAGCCAGCGCGCGCGGGTCCAGCGCCCGCTGCGCGTCGACTGCGACCTTGCGCACGAAGGCGCGGCCGAAACCGGCCAGCAGCGCCGCTTTCAGCACCGAACTGTGCGCTTCGGCGCTGGTGTAGACACACAACGGCGCGCCGCCGTCCTGCAGGCCGCCGCGATCCTGGCCGTGGCCGCTGCTGCGTTCGCGCGCGCACAGCAGCGCGATCAGCGTGCTGGTCGATGCGGTGTCCTGGATCACGCCCTGCCACGCCGTCGACAGGCCGAACAGTTGCCGCAGCCAGTCGACGCAGCGGTCTTCGAGTTCGGTCAGCGCTGGCGCGGACTGCCAAGCGAGGCCGAGCACGCCGAGGCCCGTGCTCAAGAAGTCGCCGAGCACCGAAGCCAGATCCCCGTTCGAAGGGAAGTAGCCGAAGAAGCGTGGGTGCTGCCAGTGCGACAAGCCGGGCAGCACCAGGCGTTCCAGGTCGGCGAGCACTGCCGCGAACCCTTCGGGCTGTTCGGGTGCCTGCCGGGGCAGCGCGGCCAGCAGCTCGCCGGGTTGGGCCGCGGTCTGCACGGGCAGCTCGGCCACTTTGGCGCGGTAGTCGGCGAGCCAGTCGACGACGGCGTGGGCGTGGCGGCGGAACTCCTCGGGACTCATCGTGGTCGGATCCATGGCGGCGCAGTGGCGATGGGAACGGTGCTTCGACGCGCGCACCTTACGGCACGTCCGGCCCGGCTCGCGAACGCCATCGCCACGCCGGCCGAATTCGCTGGTTCGCCCAGGGCTTTCCTGGTTGCGCGGCGCGAGCTGCCGCTATGCTGCGCCGACGGCAGCGTCGTCGGTGCGACGCTCCGTTCGCCGAGGCGATGAGCGATCCCCAGGAATTCCCCGAACCGCAGCCCCGCCAGCCGGGCCTTCGGGCCATCGAGGCGACCATCGCGCTGCTCGGCGCCGGCCGCGAGCCCGCGGTGCGCGCCGCGCGCGAACGACTGCTGCGCTGGGGCGAGCTGGCTCTCGAGCCGTTGCGGCGTGCCGCCGAGGCCGAGTCGATGCGCTTGCGGCTGCGTGCGCGTGGGGTGCTGCGCACTCTCGAGGTGCGCGACTGCCTGCGGCGGTTCGCCGCGCTGCGCCTGGGCCGCAACGGCCGCAGCCACGCGCCGAGCCTGCTCGAAGGCGCGACCTTGCTGGCGCAGATGGTGCGCACGTTCGTGCCGGAGGCGTCGACCGTCGCTGCGCCGTTGCGCGCCATCGCCGCCGAACTGCGCCAGCGCTGTGCTGGGCACAGCCTGCCCTTCGTCGCGCGCGAGCTGGCGAAAGCGATGGGTGATGGCCTGGCCTTGCAGGGCAAGAGTGCCGATGCCCGCGAGCTCGACCACCTGCTGCTCGACCGGGTGTTGATGCACGGCACCGGCATGCCGGTGGCGCTGTCCCTGCTCTATCTGCTGGTCGCCCGTTGGGCGGGGTTCTCGGCAGTTGGAGTCGCCCTGCCGGGGCACTTCCTGGTGCGGCTGCACGGGCCGCGGCCGGTCCTGGTCGAACCGGCCCAGGGCGGCCGCGCCGTGACCAAGGCCGATTGCCTGCGCCACCTGCGCGACCGCGGCACAACGGCACCCACCGACCATCTGCGCGATCTGACCGACCGCGAGGTGCTGGTGCACTACCTGCGCGCTCTGCAAGTGGCCAGCGCTGCGCGTCCCCAGGCCGAGACCCAGCAGACGCTCGATCGCGCGCTGCTGCTGCTCGAAGCGATCTGATGGGTGCGCGCCTGCGCCGCCTGCTGGTCGCTGCGACTTCCCTCCTGGCTGGCTGCACCGGCCTGTTCCAGCGCGCTCTGCCCGACCAGCCAGACCAGTACCACGTCGTCGCGCCCGTGCGCGACGACCTCTGCATCGGCAGCGCGGCGGTCGACATCACGCCGCCAGTGGGGGGGTATCTGGGCGGCTTCGGCCTCGGCCGCACCAGCACTGCGGTGCATGCGCCCCTGCAGGTGCGCGCCCTGGTCCTGACCACCGACAGCCGGCGCTTCGCCATCCTGGGCATCGACAACCTCGGAGTGATGCGCGACGACGTGGATTGGCTGAAATCGGGGCTGCCCGGCTTCGCCATGGGCGACGTGTTCGTCTGCAGCAGCCACACGCACGCCGGCCCCGATCTGATCGGACTCTGGGGCAGTTACCTGCTCACCACCGGCCGCGATCGCGACCGTGTCGCGCAGCTGCGCGCCGCCACCACTGCCGCGGTACAGCAGGCACTCGCCGCTGCCGCACCTGCGCAGCTGCTGCGCGGCGAAGCGCGCCTGCCGCCCACCGGTCTGGTGAAGAACAGCAAGCGCCCGCAGGTGTTCGACCGCCGGGTGGTGGTGTTGCACGCGCGTGCTCGGGACGACGGCCGGCCGCTCGGCACGCTGCTGCAGCTCGTCTGCCATCCCGAAGTGCTCGGGCGCGACCACACCGAGCTGAGTCCGGACTTCGTCGGGGCACTGTGCGAGCAGTGGCAAGCGCGTGGCCACGGGCAGGCGGTGTTCGTCAACGGAGCGCTCGGCGCGATGGTGAGCCCCGCCGTGCAGCCGCGCGATGCCACGGGAGTGGCGAAGTTCGGCGCGGTGGCCTGCACGCTCGCCGAACAGGCGCTCGCGTCGGCCAAGCCGCTCGCCGTCGATGCGATCGAAGTGCGGCGTGCGGATCTGTACCTGCCGGTCGAGACGCTCGGTTTCCGGCTCGGGCAGTTGACGATGGCGCTGCAGCGGCAGCTGTACGACGGGTGCGCGCGCAGTTCGGTCGGCTGGCTGCGGATCGGCGACTTCGAAGCGGTGGCGGTGCCCGGCGAGCTGGAGCCAACATTGGCGCAGCGACTGCGCGCCGAACTGCACCGGCCGGATCTGGTGGTGTTCGGTCTGTGCGACGACGAGCTGGGGTATCTGCTCGACGAACGCGACGCGCGCAATCCGCGTTTTGGTTACGAGCGCTCGATGAGCGTCTGCTTGCGCGCGGGCGAACTGGTCCGCGCGGCGCTCAGCGGCCGAACGGCACCGGCAGCCAGCCGTTGACCGTGCGGAACACCGGCCAGAACAGGTCGTCTACGTAGCGGATCAGCAGCACGAACACGACCAGCCCCATGTAGGGAATGCGCTGCAGCCCGTCGAACAGGTTGCGCGCCGTGCGGCTCAGGCCGCCGAGCACCGCCGCGCCGTCCAGCGGCGGCAGCGGCAGGATGTTGAACACCGCGAGCAGCAGATTCAGGTAGAGAAACTGCCCGGCGATCTGCCGCACCGCTTCACCCTCGCCCGACGCCGGCCTGCCGAGGAACCACAGGATGGCGAACGCCAAGGTCGCCAACAGCACGTTGGCGAACGGCCCCGCGGCCGCCATCAGCGCCGCCCGCTTCGGGTGGTGGTGCGCCCAGATCGGGTCGTAGGGTGCGTGCGCGAAGCCGAACGTCGAGCGCCCGCCCGACAGCAGGAGAGCCACGATCGGCAGGATCAGCATGCCGAACGGCTCGCGCTGGATGTGCGGCAGCGGATTCAGCGTCACCTGGCCGCCGCGGTAGGCGGTGCGGTCGCCGCCCCAATAGGCCACCAGGGCGTGGGCCGCCTCGTGCACGGTCAGGCTGATGATCAGCGTGACGAACAGCAGGGTCGCGTCTTGCCAGTTCATGCGTCCTCGTCCTCGTCCTTGGGCGCGCGTGCGCGGCGTGGGGCTGCCGCTTCGGCCTCGGCCGCGGCGGTCAGTTCGGCCGTCACCTTCTGCACCTTGGTCTCGGTGGCGGCGAGTTTGCTGCGGCAGACGTCGAGCAGCAACGCGGCGCGTTCGACCTTCTCCGACAGCACGTCGAGATCGATGCCGCCCGATTCGATCTCTTGCAGGATCGCCTCGAGCTCGGCGCTGGCGGCGGCGTAGCCCGGCTCGTCGCCGGCTTTCTTCTTCTTGTCGGTCATGGGGTGTTGGGGCGCACGGACAATACCTGCGCAGCGATGCGGCCGTCGCGAAAGCGCAGCTCGATCTGGGCAGCGGGCGCGAGGCGTGCGGCGTCGGGGGCCACGCGGCCGTCTTGGGTGTGCACCATGGCGAAGCCGCGGCGCAGCACGGCGGCGGGATCGAGCAGGCGCAACCTGGCTTGCTGCTCGGCGAGCGCACTGTGGGTGCGTTCGAGCTTGTAGGCGGTGGCGGTGGCGAGGCGGCGCGCGGTGGTCGCGAGACCGGTGCGTTCGCGCTGCAGCAGCCACTGCACGGCGGTCGTGGTGCCGCGAGCGGTGGCGACCAGCGCCAGGCGCGCCTGGTGCACGCGGCGCTGTGCCGAGAGCGCGAGCCGGCGGCCCTGATGGGTCAGGTGGCGCTGTTCGCGGTCGAGGTGGTTCTGCACGGCCTCGGCGAGGCGCAGGCCCTGTTCGTGCACGTGGTGGCGCGCATCGAGAGCGGCGGCGACCAGCAGTTCGGCCAGCGCGGTCGGGGTCTTGGCCGAATGCGCGATCAGGTCGAGCACCGACTCGTCGCGTTGGTGGCCGATGCCGACCAGGATCTTCAGCGGGTGGCGAGCCACCGCGAACGCCACGTCGCGGTCGTCGAACCCGCCGAGGTCGGTGCGCGAACCGCCGCCGCGCACGATGCACAGCGCGTCGAACTGCACGGCATGCGCGGCGAACCAGCGCAGGCCCGCGAGCAGCGTCGGCCGCAGTTCGGCGCCCTGCACCTTGATCGGCAGCAGCGTGACGTCGAAGCCGAGCGGCGCTTCGTGCAGGTGCTGCAAGAAGTCGTGCCAGCCGTCGGCGTCGGGGCTGCTGAGCACGCCGAGCCGCAGGGCCGGCACGGGCAGACCCAGCGAACGGTTGCGGTGGTAGAGGCCCTGGTCGCGCAGGTCGCGCAGCAGTTGTTGGCGGGCCAGCGCCAGTTTGCCCAGCGTGAAACTCGGATCGAGGTCTTGCACCACCACCTGGAAGCGGCCCGTGCCGACGTAGAAGTCGATCTTGACCAGGACGCGGACTTCGACGCCGTCGCGCAGGGCCGCACCGTCGTCGGCGGCGAGTTTCTGGGCGAGCCGTTCGGCCGTGCTGCCGAACAGGGCCACTTCGACCACCGCCAGCGGGCGCGGCTGCTGCGGCGCTTTCTCCACCAGCTGGAAGAAACGGTGTTGGCGGCCCGCACTCTTGTCGAAGTCGGCGACTTCGCCGCACAGCCAGAAACTGTCCGGGAACTGCCGGCGCAGGCCGTCGCGCACCAGGGTGTTGAGCTGCGAGATGCGCAGGGTCGGTGGTGCGTCGGCTGGGACCTCGGCCGAGTGCGCGGCGGGGGCCGCGGCTCCGGCGAGCGGCAAGCTGGCCTGGCGCGGGGCGCGGTCGCGAGGCGCGGCTTCGAGCTTCGGGGGCTGCGGCGTCGGCGCGGCCTGGCCCAGGGTGCCGGCCAGCAGCGCGGGCACTTCCGGCGCGAAGTCGAACAGATGCCGGCTCAGCGCCTGGTAGACCGCGGTCACCTGGCTGCTCGGCACGCGCCAGCACTTCTGCTTCGGGTCCCAGCGCCGCCCCGGCAGCTCCTTGACCACGGCGACCAGGTCTTCCCGGTACGGAAAGCGGATCACCAGCTGCTGCTGGTCCGGGTCGAATTCGACGGAACCGCTCATCGGCCGCCGTTCATACTGGATCGCCGGGAGCGAGCAGCGCAGAAACCGCGGTGCGTGCGGCCGCTGCGGCCTCGGCGAGTGCGATCGGCCGGCCCGCGGCCCGGCTCAGGTCGGTCATCACGTTCGGATCGAGGCCGCACGGCCGCACCTGGTGCCACGGCCCGAGGTCCATCGCCACGTTCACGGCGATGCCGTGCAGGTTGGCCCAGCGTTTCACCGCGACGCCGATCGACGCGAACTTACGGGCGCCGGCGAACACGCCGGTGCCGTCGACGGACGGCGTCCAGGCCACGCCGAACGCTGCGGCGATGGCGCCGCCGAACGCCTCCAGGCGGCGCAGCCAATCGTGCACGTCGCGGCGCGGCAGTGGCACGATCGGGTAGACGACCAGTTGGCCAGGGCCGTGGTAGGTGATCTTGCCGCCGCGTTCGATCGGCACCACGGCTGGACCGAGCTGTTCGGGTGGCGTGCCGCGCCCGGCGGTGTAGACCGGTTCGTGTTCGACCAGCCAGACTTCGCCCGGGGCGCCGTTCTGCACGGCCTGGTGCAGCTGGCGCATGCGTTCGAGCACCGGTGGGTAGGAAGCACGGCCGAGGTCGAGGATGGCGACGGTCACGCGCGGGAGGGTAGCCGAAGCCATGCCGGGGCGCTGCCGCAGGTCGGGTTCCTTGCGCGCCGAGGAACCAGTCGACAGCGGCCATGTGCGCGGCGACACTGCCGGCCACCGTGGTCGTCGTCGCCTCCCTGTTCTGCGTATTCGGGCTGCAACAGCTCAGCGTGCAGCCCTATCCAGCCGTGGTCGGCGAGCCCGTGCGCATCGTTGCCACCCGCGCCACGGCCGGGGGCGGGGCCCCGCCGCAGCCGCTGTCGGGCCTGCCGCTCGAAGTCGAACTGCCCGACGGCTCGCGCCGGCCGATCGCGGCCACCGGGGCCGATGGTGCCGCCACCTTCACGCCGGAGCACACCGGGACCTTCGTCTACCGCACCGAGGTCGACGGCGTCGCGTTGGTGGCACCGCATCGCGTGGTGGCCAAGCGTCGCCCGTGGCTCGTGGCCTTGGCCTGCACGCCGCTGGGCCTGCTGCTGCTCTGGCGCCACCTGCGGCCGCGGCCGGCACGATGAGTGGCGGTTTGGACGTGCGCGCGGGCCTCGCGCGCCGGTTGGCCGCCTGCGACCACGCCGACCTGGGCTCGTTCGTGCCGTGGTACGTGGCCGGAGTGGCCGTGGGCCACGTGCACCGCGAACGGGTGCCGCTGCTGCTGGCGCCCGGCGAGCCGTTCGAGCAGCGCGATGGGCGACTGGTCCTGCGCGGCAGCGATTTCGCCGCGCGCAGCGAGTTGCTCGCCGGTTGCGTGCAGCGCTTGGTGGCGCGTGGCGAGTTGCGCCCCGAACTCGGTGAGCACTACGCCGTCGCCGGGGCGTTCGATCCGGAGCCGCGCCTGCAGATCGATCGCACGGCGGTGGCCTGGTTCGGCGTGCGCGCGGCAGGCGTGCACATGAACGGCTTCGTGCGCACCGCGGTTGGCCTGGAGCTGTGGGTGGCGGTGCGGTCGAAGACCAAGCGTTCGCATCCGGGCCAGCTCGACAACCTCGTGGCGGGGGGCGCGGCGATCGGGCTCGCGCCGCGGCAGACGCTGGTCAAGGAGTGCCATGAGGAGGCAGGCATCCCGGCGGACCTCGCCGCCCGTGCGCTGGCGGTGGGGGCGATCCGCTACGTGCTGCAGGACGGGCGGTCGCTGAAGCCCGACCGGCTGGACCTGTTCGATCTGGAACTGCCCGCGGACTTCGTGCCCCGCGCCGTCGACGGCGAGGTGGATTCGTTCGCCCGGTGGCCCCTCGAACGGGTGGCCGCTTCGGTGCTCGGCGACGGGCCCTGGAAGCCGAACTGCGCGCTGGTCGTGGTGGACTTCTTGCTGCGGTGCGGGGTGCTGGACGGCTGGCTCGACGGGAGCGAGCGGCTCGCGCTGTGGCGGCGGTTGCGCGGCTGAGGTCGGCTGTGGGCGGCACCCGTCGGGTGTGATCCGCGGCCGAGCCCGCCGGCCCACGCCGCGCGCCGCGCGAACGGCTGGCGCCTGCTCAGGGCAGCGCGAGTGCGTGCCCGAGCAGTTCGCGGCCTTCTGGCGAACTCGCGAAGCCGATCCAGCGCTGCGCGGCACCTGCGGCCGGTCCGGTGGTCACCAGTTGCAGCGAGACGCCGTATGGGTAGGCCCCGCTGGCGAACGCCGCTGGCGTCGGCGGCACCCGGTCGATCGCCAGGAGCCGCACACCGGTGCCGAGGCCCGGGCCCTGGGCCGGCACCCGCACCACGGCGATTGCCCCCGGCTCGCGGCGCAACTGCCGCGCCACCAGCTCCAGATCCCCGACGCGCAGCGAGTTGCTGGCGAAGCGGTCGCCCGGCACCAGAGCGCGCGCCGCGCGCGCTGCGGTGGGCTGGTGGGCGGGTGCCACCACGGCGATCGGCCCCAGCTCGAAACCCAGTTGCCGCCAGTCCACCAGTTCGCCGGTGAGCACCTGCCGCAGCAGATCGCGGCTCAGCGAGTGGACCGGCGAGTCACTGGCCATCGCAACCGCCCAGAGTTCGGTGCCGAACGGCACGCCCCGGAGTCCGGCGTGCTGGTCCTGGGGTGTGAGCTGCCCGGCGAACAGGACCGCATCGGCCCGGCCGACCATCAGCCCCTCGAGCGCTTCCCGGGCGCCCACGGCCACGAACTCGGCGTCGACCTCTGGGCACGCGGCGGCGAAGCCACGTTCGACCAGATCGCCCATGGCATCGCGGGCATCGGTGGCGACTGCCAGCGAACACCGGGGACGCTGCGGCGGAGCTTGGCGGGCGGTCTCGGCCAATGGCGCCGGCGCGGTGGCGGGCGGCAGATCCACGCTCTCGGGCAGCAGCAGCGGCGACTCCGGGTGGCGCAAGCGGCCGGCGGCGAGCGCGGCTCGGTAGACCTCACGCGGGTCCGGTTCGGGTTCGGCCGCGCAGGCGATGCCCAACACCGCCAGCGTGGCGACGGCCGCGCCCGAAAGGGCCAACGGCTGCAGATTGGTTCTTGTTCCCACAGTGTTCCTCAGGACTGTGGGGATATCGGACAGGGGTGAGCCAGCTGTCGGAGAACGCAACGGTGCGGTGCGCGAACTGGCCGTGGCAGCGGCGCCGCGGCCCGCGACGAAATCCGCCGGCGAGCTCAAGTGGGCGGTCCAGAGGGGCGGCGACAGCTGGTTGACCGGCCCGGTGTGGTTCGCCATCGTGCGCGCCATGGCCACCTCTGCTCGTGGGCGCTCGACCTGGCGCCGGCGCTTCGCCGCGTTGCTCGGCGCCACCCTGGTGGCCCTGGCGCTGGGCGAAGGTCTGGTGCGCGCCTGGGGGGCGCTGCGCGCGCGGCCGGGTCCCGCCGAGTTCCTCGAGTACGATCCCGAACTCGGCTGGCGCAACCGGCCCGGCCACGACGGCCGCCATGCCACGGCCGATTTCGACGTCGTCGTGCGTTTCGACGCCGAAGGGGCCCGCTGTGCCGAAGTGGGGACGCCCGTGCCGGAAACACCGGACGGGGTGTTGGCGGTGGGCGATTCGATGACCTTCGGCTGGGGCGTCGCGGCCGAGCAGGCGTTCGCGGCACGACTCGGGGCACGGCTCGGCCTGCCGGTGCGCAACTTCGGCGTCAGCGGCTTCGGCCCGGACCAGCAGCTGCTGTTGCTGCGTCGGCTGCTGGCCAGAGCGCGGCCGCGCCTGGTGGTCGTTCTGCACCAGGAGAACGACGTGGTCGAGGTGACCCAGCGCTGGGCGTATGGCCGCTACAAGCCGGCGTTCGAGCTGGACGGCGAACGGTTGCAGTTGGTCGGCTCGCCCGTGCCGTGGTCGTGGTTGGCCGAATACTCGGACCTGTGGCGCACGGTGCAGAAGCGCGCTGGCGCCATGCACACCCAGGCGATCGCCACCCCGGAACGGGCACGCGGTCGCGAGCTGGTGCGGCACCTCTACCGCGCGATGGCGGAGGCGTGCAACACGGCCGGTACCAATCTGGTGGTGGTCTGTGCCGATGCCGGCTGGTTGGTCGAAAGCGTCGCGTTGGCCGGTCTGCGCGTCTGCAACCTGACCAAGCTGCTGGCCGATCTGGCGGCGTCGGGGCCGCTGACGTTCGGCGCCGACCCGCATTGGTTGCCTGCGGTGCACGGCGCCGTGGCCGCGGCCATCGCCGACCAGGTTCTGGCTCGCCAGTGGTTGGCGGCTCCGGCAGCGACCACCGGCCGCTGACGCGCGGGCCGGTCTTGGACGGTGGCGTGGCGGCCACCACGCGCGCGGCGCCGTCGGCGCGGTGCGCCGGCGTGCCGCGGTGCGCGCGGTTGCGATCAGCCTCGCAGCAGGGACAGCGCCGACTGCGGCTGGCTGTTCGCCTGCGACAACACCGACAGGCTCGCCTGCTGCAGGATGTTGTTCCTGGTCAGCTGCGCGGTCTCGTAGGCGACGTCGACGTCGCGGATGCGGGACTCGGCGGCGCTCAGGTTCTCGGTGGTCACCGCCAGGTTGTTGATGGTGCTGCCGAGCCGGTTCTGGATCGCGCCCAGCGAACCGCGCAGGGAGCTGATGGTGTTGATCGCGGCGTCGATCGACGAGATCGCCGTGGTGGTGGTGCCACCCGAGCCGATGTCGAGCGATTGCAGCGACAGGCTGGTGCTCAGCGCGGCGGTCAGCGTCACCGACAGCGTGTCGATGCCCGAGGTGGTGCCGAAGCCGACCTGGAAGGTCACCGAGGAGGACGAGCCGTCCAGCAGCTTGATGCCGTTGAACTCGGTCGAGCTGCCGATGCGGTTGACCTCGTCGACCAGGCTGCGGAACTCCTCGTTCAGCGTGGTCTTGTCCTGGTTGGACACCGAGCCGTTGCTCGACTGCACCGCCAGCTCACGCAGGCGGACCAGGATCGAGCTGACTTCGTTGAGTGCACCTTCGGCGGTCTGCACCAGCGAGATGCCGTCGTTGGCGTTGCGCTTGGCCTGGTCGAGCGAGCGGACCTGCGAACGGAGCCGCTCGCTGATCGCGAGGCCGGCGGCATCGTCGGCGGCGGTCGAGATGCGCAAACCGGTCGACAGACGCCGGTAGTTGTTGCTCAGGCGATCGGTGACCGTCGACAGATTGCGCTGCGCGTTGATGGAAGCGGTGTTGGTGTTGACTCGGAGACCCATGGTTGCCCTGTTGCGTTGCTGTGGTACGGCCCGCCTTCTTGGGCTGGGCTCGCGGTGATGCTCGGGTGCAGCGCGACTGCCTTGAGGGTGGGTGGCGCGGAAATGCCGGAGAACTGCGCAGCGGGGCCGGGAATGTCGCGGGGCACGACAGTGAGAAGCCGATGGCAGCGCTGCATGCGTCGCGCGGCCGGTCTGCGGCGCGGGGTGCGGACGCAGCTGTAGAGTCTCGCCTCACCAGCTTCGCCGTGTCCCGTTGTGGAACGGCCGCGGCCGTTCCCGCCCCAGTGCGCCGGGCGAAAACGACGCGAGGCGGTGGGGCCAACCCGGCCCCCCGCCTCGTCGTGTGCCGCGTGCGCGGCGTCGTCCGACTCTGGATCAGCCTCGCAGCAGCGTCAGCGCCGACTGCGGCTGGCTGTTCGCCTGCGACAACACCGAGATGCTCGCCTGCTGCAGGATGTTGTTCCTGGTCAGCTGCGCGGTCTCGTAGGCGACGTCGACGTCGCGGATGCGGGACTCGGCGGCGCTGAGGTTCTCGACCTGGATCGCCAGGTTGTTGATGGTGCTGCCGAGCCGGTTCTGGATCGCGCCCAGTGAACCGCGCAACGAACTCACCGTGTTGATCGCCGCGTCGATGTTCGAGATGGCGGTGGTGGTGGTGCCGCCAGAGCCGATGTCGAGCGACTGCAGCGACAGGCTGGTGCTGAGGGCCGCGCCGAGACTGACGTCCAGTGTGTCGATGCCGGCGGTGGTGCCGAAACCGACCTGGAAGCTGATCGAGCTGGCCGAGCCGTCGAGCAGCTTGATGCCGTTGAACTCGGTCGAGCTGCCGATGCGGTTGACTTCGTCGATCAAGCTGCGGAACTCTTCGTTCAGCGTGGTCTTGTCCTGGTTGGACACCGAGCCGTTGCTCGACTGCACCGCCAGCTCACGCAAGCGGACCAGGATCGAGCTGACTTCGTTGAGGGCACCTTCGGCGGTCTGCACGAACGAGATGCCGTCGTTGGCGTTGCGTTTGGCCTGCTCGAGGGAGCGGACCTGCGAACGGAGCCGTTCGCTGATGGCGAGACCGGCTGCGTCGTCCGCGGCGGTCGAGATGCGCAGGCCGGTCGACAGACGCCGGTAGTTGGTGCTCAGCCGGTCGGTGACCGACGCGAGGTTCCTCTGCGCGTTGATGGAGGTGACGTTGGTGTTGACACGTAGACCCATGTTGATTCCCCGATGCTGTGGTGTTTGCCCGCTCTTCTGAGCTTGACTTCGCCGTCATGATCCGGCGGAGGTGTTGCAGCCTTGAGACCCGGGCGTGCCGGCGGGCGATTTCTGCGGTGATTTTCGCAAGTTGCCCAAAAGTCCGACGGCCGTTCGTGCCGAAACCGCCCTTGGCAAGGCGCTCCCCCGCGCGCCGGGCCCGCCACCGACCGGTGGCGCGAAACCAGACACACAGGTCGGCTCATGCGAACCCTCAGCTTCCCCGGACTCCCCCGCGTGTTGATCGTCGACGACGAAGACGGTGTGCGTGAAGGTCTGCGCACCCTGTTGCAGCGTGAAGGGCTGCACGTCGAGACCGCTGGCTCGGCCGAGGACGGGGCGCGTCGTCTGGAGCTGCGCAGCTTCGACCTGGTGTTCCTGGATCTGCAGCTGCCGGGCGCGGACGGCCTGTCGATGCTGGAGAAGTTCCGGCGCGGTGTGCCGCCGGCCGACGTGGTGATCCTGACCGGGCACGGCACGGTCGCCAACACGGTCGAGGCGATGCGCAAGGGCGCCGCCGACGTGATCGAGAAGCCGGGCAGCACCGACCGCATCCTGGCGGTGGTGCGGCGCGTGCTCGAGACGCGCCAACTGAAGAACGAACTGACCTGGCTGCAGGATCGGGTCCGCGAACTGACCGCCACCGAACTGGTCGGGCTGTCGCCGGCGATCCGCGACGTGCAGACCCGCATCGATCAGGTGGCGCACGCTCCGGACACCACGGTGTTGGTGACCGGCCAGAGCGGCACCGGCAAGGAGCTGGTGGCCCGCTGCATCCACGAGCGCAGCGCTCGGCGGCACGGGCCGTTCGTGGCGATCAACTGCGCCGCACTCACCGAGTCGCTGCTCGAAGCCGAGCTGTTCGGCTACGAACCCGGCGCCTTCACCGGCGCGCAGAAGGACGGCAAGGACGGTCTGTTCGCAGTGGCGGCCGGTGGCACGCTGTTCTTGGACGAGATCGGCGAGATGGAGCCGACGCTGCAGGCCAAGCTGCTGCGGGTGCTGCAGGAGCGGTCGTTCCGCCGGGTCGGTGGCGTGCAGGACCTGCCGGCCGACGTGCGCATCGTGGCCAGCACCAACCGCGACCTGCGGCAGATGGTCCAGCAGGGCAACTTCCGCGAGGATCTGTTCTACCGGCTCAACGTGATGACCGTGACCGTGCCGCCGCTGCGCGAACGCTCGGCCGACATCCCGCTGTTGTCGCACTTCTTCCTCGACCAGATCGGTCGGCAGATGGGCAAGGCCCTGTCCGGTTTCACCGAGGAGGCGATGGAGACGCTGTGCGAGTACGGCTGGCCGGGCAACGTGCGCGAGCTGCGCAACGCCATCGAGCACGCCTGCATCGTCTGTCCGAACGGCATGATCGACGAGGCGCATCTGCCGAAGTTCACGGGTGGCACGCCGGACGGCAGCGATCGCATCGACCGCGGCGCGGTGGTGCTGGGCGGCGAAGACCGGTCGATCCGGGCCCTGGAGAGCCAGCTGGTGGCCAAGGTGCTCGACGACACGCAGTGGAACATCAGCAAGGCCGCGGCGATCCTCGGCATCAACCGTACCACCCTCTACAACAAGATCCGCGCCTACGAACTCGGCAAGCGGCCGCTGCGCGCCAAGGTGGCGCTGTGAGCACCCTGATGCCGCAGCTGTTGCCCGGGGTGCTCGGCCACGAGCTGCGCAACCCGTTGGCGGCGGCGATGACCGGGGCGCTGCTGTTGCGCGAGATGCTGGACACCGACGACACGCGCGGTCCCGTGCTCGATTCGGTGTTGCACGACCTCGAACGCATCAAGCACCTGATCGACGGCTGGCTGCAGGTGGCGCGCGCCGGAGTGGCGCCGCGCCGCGAACTGTCGGTCGACGAACTGTTGGCCCGGGTCGCCGTTCGCCATGGTGCCCAGGTGGTCGGGCCGGCGTCGGACGCCGAAGTCGCCGGGGATCCGAGCCTGCTGGAGCGTGCGCTCGACAATTTGCTCGAGAACGCGCGCCAAGCGGGCGCTCGCCACGTGCGCCTGGCCGCCCAGGTCCTGGGTGGTCGCATCCAGGTGCACGTCGAGGACGACGGCCCCGGGATCGCACCGGCGCAACGCGAACGGCTGTTCCGTCCGGGTTCCACCGGCCGCGGTGGCCACGGTCTGGGGCTCTACGCCGTCGCCACCACGGTCGCTGCCCATGCCGGCACCGTGCAGTGTGTGCCGCTCACGCGCGGCACTCGCTTCACCATCACCCTGCCGCTCGCCGCGGCCTGTCCGGCGCTGGTCTGAGATGCGTTGCCTTCTGGTCGACGACGAGCCCGGCATCCGCGAAGGGCTGGCTGCGCTGCTGCGCCGCAAGGGCCACCAAGTGGTCACGGCGGGGGACGGTGCGGCCGCTCACGCGGCGTTGGCCCACGACACGTTCGACGTGGTGGTCACCGACTGGCGGCTGCCGGACGGCACGGCGCGGACGTTCCTGGCCCAGTGCCGCGTGCCGGTGGTGGCGATCAGTGGGCATCCCGAGGAAGTCGATGCCGACGTCGCCGAAGTGCTGACCAAGCCCGTGGCTCCGGCCCACCTGATCGAGGTGCTGACCGGGCTCACGGCGGGTGCCGCGGCTCCGCCTGCCACGGCCCGCGCGACCGCAGCCCCCGAGGCGGCATCCGACCTCGCGGCGCTGCCTGCCGATGTCCGTCGTCTGGCCGCAGCGTTCCGGGCTCTGGTGGGCGGGGAACTCTGCGACGACGGCCCGTTCGTGGTGTTGCGCGGCGAACTGGTCGATCGCGCGCAACTGCCTGCGCTGCAAGCGCTTGGCGGCGACTTGCAGGTGCTGGTGCGCGGCGCCCAGGAGCACGTGCAGTTGCGCCTGTGCCGGGACGGGCGACCCCACCTCGATCTGCCGGTCGTTGCGGCTGGCCAGCCCTGGCCGGTCCGGGGCGAGTTCGCGGTCGACTTCGCGGCCAGTGGCACCACGGCCGCCGACTGCGCCGAGTTCGCCGGCCACCTCGAGCGCGCCGCACGCCGGCGCGCCGCCGGTGCCACCGTGCACTTCTTGAACCTGCCGGCCGCGTTCCGGGAGTGGGCCCGGAGTCATGGCCGGGAACACGAACTGCCGATGCAAGCGGTGGTCGGCCCGCGCCTGCCGGCGCTGTTCGCCGACCTCTGGAGCAACCCGTGAGCGAGACCAAGTCCGACGTCGCGTCGACCACCCCGCAGTCCGGAGCACCGGCCGAGGCCGCCGGTTCCGGCAAGCCGTTGGCCGAGCTGATGGCCGATGGCCCGAAGGGCACTGGTCCTGGGCGCGCCGGCCCGAATCTGGACGCCGAGGCGCTGGCTGCCGCGCAAGCCGCCATCGCGGAGAGCGAGCGTGCGCTGGCGGCCGCGCGCGCGCAGCTCGCGGCGCACGGCCAGGTGCCACCGGCACCGCAGCGTTCGCGGCGCGAACTGGCGCTGCGCCTGCTGCTGGCCGCGAACGTCCTGGCCATGGTCGTGGTGGCGGCGTTGCCCGGAGTGCGGCAGGCTGCGCCCGAAGGCCCCGCTGGCCACGTGGCGCCGCCGACGGGCCATGCCAGTCACGAACCGACTGCGCCCGCCACGCCGCGCCCGAACGATCGTTACCTGCAAGCCCTGCTGGCCAGCAGCAACGGCGAACACCGCAAGGCCGTGGACCTGCTCGAGCAGTACCTCGCCGACAACCCGCGGTTGGCCCCGAGTGCGCTGATCAACGTTCTGATGGCCCTGGAATACAGTGCCCTGCGCGCCGGCGATCCAGCCGCGGCGCAGGCCTACCAGCGGCGCATCCAGGCGCTGCACGACAGCCACAAGCTGCCCGACGATCTGGTGGCCGAGGCCGAAGCCGCGGCCCAGAGCGGCGACCAGGAGTCCTTGCGCCGGCTGTGGGCGCGGTTCCTGCTGCAGCAGCGCCAGATTCCGCCAGCACTCTACAAAAAGGTCGCCGAGGCGTACCTGCAGCTCGGTGACAGTTATCGGCAGCAGGCCAATGCCGCCGCCGAAGCGCAGCGACGCCAGGAGCTCGAAGCCGCGGCGCAGGCCGCCCGCGAGCAGGCCGCGAGCGGCGGCGGCGAACGCGGGGGTGGGCGATGATCGGTGCGCTGCTGACCCTGCTCACGGCCCTGGCCGTGCTGCCGCAAACCGGGCGCGACGAGCCGACGTTCCGCGTGCAGCGGACCGCGGAGACCGCGAGCGGTCCAGGGCGCACCACCGTGTCGGCGGATCGGCGGCAGGTGAACTGCCTCGACGCGCTCCGTGAACTGTGCGCTGCGGTCGGGTGGAGTCTGCGGGTCGAGAGTCGCACGCTGGAGAGCGAGCTGGCGTTCCAGAGCGTCGACCTGAACCTCGCCGAGCAGGACCCGCGGCTGGTGGCGCAACTGATCGCCGTGGCCGGCGGTGCCGACGTGGTGTTCGACGACGCGACGCCGGTCGAGGGCGCGCGGCCGACCGTGCACGTGGTCCGCGTGCCCGACCCGCAAGGCGAGTCCGGACGGCAGCGGCTGCGGGCCCTGGCCGGACAATGGTACCGTTCGTTCCTGCGCGACGAGTTGCAGCACGAACCGCTGGTGGCGCGCGAAGCGGTGCAAGTGCGCATGAACCTCGGGCAGCTGCTGGTCGACAGCGGCGATCTCGAGAACGCGATCACCTTGTATCGCGAAGCCTTCGACGCGCGGCCGCACGACCAGGTCGCCGCGGCCCTGCTGCGCATCGCCACCTGCCACCTCGACCTCGCCGCGGGCGCTGCCGAGCGGGTGGCGCAACGCGCGCATTTCGAACAAGCGGAGAAGTGGATGCGCCGCCTGTTCGAGCTGATGCCGACGGCCCCGGAGCTGACGCCGGCCACGGTGCTGCTGGGCCGGGCGATGCTCGGCATCGCGCGCACCGAGACGCGGCCGGAGCAGGTGCGTTCGCGGGCCGAACAGTGCCAGACGGAACTGCGCGCGCGCGTGATTCGCCTGGTGGAATCGGCCGAGATGCTGGAGGTGTGGCTGCTCGCCGCCGAAGCCCAGCTGCTGCTGGAACGGCCCGAGCGCGTCTACGAGACCATGCTGACCCTGCGCGAGTCCGGGTTCTTCCCCGAGCTCACGCCGGTGCAGTTCCGCGACTACCACTTCCTGCTCGGCTACGGGGCCCTGGGCCTGCAGAAGTACGACCTGGCGATGCAGGCGCTGGAGTGGTTCCTGATCCACGCCGAAGCGGATGCCCGGCGCGGCATGGCCTACGTGATGCTCGCCGAGTCCTACCAGGCGCAGAAGAAGTACGTGCAGGCGCGCGCGGCCAGTGTGGAGGCGCGCAACCGGCACCTCGGCACCTTGACGCCGGTGTGGCGCGAGCGGGCGCTGAAGGTCTGGGCGCGCACGGCGTTGGCGCTCGGGGAGAAGGACAGCGCCTTCCTCGAACTCGAACAGCTGGTGGCCCGCGGCGACGAGCCGGAGCTGGCGTTGTTCCTCGCCGACGAACTGCTGGCCGATCGCCAGTGGGAGCGCGCGATCGCCGTGGTCCGGCATCTGCTGGACCTCGACACCCCGATCGGCGACCGCGCGCGCTTCCGCAAGATCACCGCGCTCTACCAGCAGGCGGCGGCCAGCAAGCGGCTGGAGGACTTCCCGCCGCTCGCCATTCCGTTGGCGCCGAAACTCAACGACCCCGAACTGCGCAGCAAGGCGGCGACCATGATCGGCGACGCCTACGCGCGCACCGGCAAGCTCGAACACGCCGCCGACGCCTACCGGGGGATCCTGCGATGAACGCCTGGCGCCTCGGCTGCTGCGGCGTACTGCTGGGCTGCAGCGCGCTGCTCCCGGCCCAGCAGGGCCTCGAAGACGACCGTGGCCGGCAGGACCTGTCGCGCATGCAGCGCGATCTGCAGTCGAGCCGTTCGGAGCTGGATCGGCTGATCGACCTGCGGCGTCGCCACGACCTCGGCTTGCCGCCGGAAGAGGATCCGACCGCACCTCGGCCGACGGGACCGCTGTCGAGCGAGCAGCGGGAACGCATGCAAGCGGAACTGCGCGAGCAGGAGAGCGCCACGGCCTCGATGCTGGAGCGCTGGAATCGACTGCGCAGCATGGCCGAGCAGTTGCGCGCCGAAGTGGCCGAACGGGCCACCCAGCCGCGACCCGAGGAGCCGTTCGCCGTGGTGCCCGCGCCGGGCAGTGCTCCAGCCAGTGCCAAGGTCGAGGGCAGTGGCACCCTCCGTTCGACTCCACCGCCGGCTGCCACCGCGACGGGTGCCACAACCGGCCCGGCGCCGACCGAGGCCGCACCCGCTGCCACCGCGGCACCGGTCCGGTTGCCGCCGCCGCGCGCCTTGATCCATGGCTCCAGCGACCACCTGCGGGTCGGCGAGGCCCTGTGCCTGGCCGGTCAGGATCTCGTGTTGCGCGCCGAGTCGGCGCGCGCCGGGGGCCAGGAGGAGATCGCGCGCCAGCTCGACCACGAAGCCAAGGAACGCCTGCAGCGGGCATTGGCCGAACTCGAACCCCTGCTGGCCGGCGTGGAACCACCGCTGGCGGCCCTGTTCTTCCAGGGACGTTGCCGCGAGCTGCTGTTCCGCCACGCCGAGCGCTACGACGGTCTGTCCCTGTCCCGTTCGCCGCGCGAGTTCCAGCAGCGCGAACAGGAGGTGCGCGACCCGTTCGTGGCGATCACCGGACGCGACGTGCAGAAGCAAGGCAAGCGCGGCGAGATCGAAGTGCTCGGCGCCTGGGGCCGGGCGGCGCAGGCGGCGCTGGAACACTTCCGCTGGACCAACGTGCACGGCACCTGGCAGCCCAAGATCGCGATCGACTCGATCCAGTGGTCGGGAGAACAGGCCCCATGAGCAGCGCCGCCGTGTTGGATCCGGTGCGCCTGGACGATCGCGAGCTGCAGCAGGGCTTCGCGCAGTTCGTGGCCGCGGCCGGCGAGCTCGAACGCAGCTACCAGGCTTTGCAGGCGCGCGCTGCCGCAGTCGATCTCGAGTTGCAGTCGACCAACCTGGCCCTGCAGCAAGCGCTCGCCGAGCGCGAAGCGATCTTCGCCGCCCTGCCGCTCGGGCTGCTGCTGGTGGCCCCGGACGGCGCGTCGCGCTGCTGCAACGAGGAAGCCGAACGGCTGTGCGCCGTCGCGCACGGCCAGCAGCTCGATCTGGCGCGCTGTGCCCCGGGCGAGGTGGATCTCGGTTCGGGCCTGGTGCGCGTGCGCCGCGTCGCGGTCGCCAGTGGCGAGCTGGTGCTGCTCGAAGACCGGTCGCGGTTCCAGGAACTGGAGCGCGAAGTGCACCGGCTCGACCGCCTCGCCGGCCTCTCCGAGCTGGCGCTGGGCATCGCCCACGAGATCAAGAATCCGCTGAACGGGGTGATGGGGTTCGCCGCGCTGCTGGAGCGGCATCCGAACGGCCCCGACGCGGTGCGCCACGCGCAGCGCATCGGCCGCGGCGTGCGGCAGATCGACGCGATCTGCCGGGCATTGCTCGGCTTCGCCCGGCCGGCGCGCGGCGGGGCGCGCCACGCGCCGCTGCAAGCGGTGTTGGCGGCAGCGGCGCGCAGCGCCGGACTGCCGGCGGCGCGGCTGCAGTTGCACGGCGACGGCACGCTCCCGGTCGACGCCGAGGCACTGGAACGCGTGGTGGCGATCCTGCTGCGCAACGCCGTCGAAGCGGCGCCCACGGTGCAGGTGACGGTGACCGCGACGGCGCGGCATGGCCGCCTGGAGCTGGTGGTGCGCGACGACGGCCCGGGTCTGCCGACCGAACTGGGCAAACGCATCCTGGAGCCGTTCGTCTCGACCAAGGAGCGCGGCACCGGGCTCGGCCTGCCGCTGGCGGTGCGCGTGCTGTCGTTCCTCGGCGGCGAACTGGAGCCGCTGTTCGACGCTGGTCCCGGCGCGGCGTTCCGCATCGCCTTGCCGTTGGCGCGGACCACGCCGGAACCACGGTGCGCAGGAGCCGGCTCGTGACCGCCCGCCAGACGGTGCTGCTCGCCGACGACGAGCCGTTGTCCCGAGAGTTCCTGCAGGAAGCCCTGCAGGCACTCGGCCTCGACGTGCACGCAGTGGCGGACGGGGCTGCGGCGCTGGCCGAACTGGCCCGCGGCACGTTCGATCTGGTGGTCACCGACCTGTGCATGCCGGGTGCGGACGGCCTCGAAGTGCTCGCCGCCAGCAAGGCGCGCGACGCGGCACGGCCGGTGGTGCTGGTCACTGCGCACGGCACCATGCACACCGCGGTGCGGGCGATGCGCCAGGGCGCCGACGACATCCTGGAGAAACCGGTGGTCCTGGACGATCTGGAGCTGGTGCTGGAACGCCTGCGCGGCCGGCAGCGACTCTTGCACGAGAACCGGCGGTTGCGCGACGAAGTCGACGGCGGCCCGTTGGTGGTCGAGTCCAAGGCCATGGCCGCGATCGTGGCGATGGTCGAACGGGTGGCGCCGAGCCGCGCCGCCGTGCTGGTGCGCGGCGAGAGCGGCACCGGCAAGGAACGCATCGCCACCATGGTGCACCGCCGCAGCGACCGTGCCCACGGCCCGCTGGTCAAGCTCAACTGCGCCGCGGTGCCCGAGAGCCTGCTCGAGAGCGAGCTGTTCGGCCACGAAGCCGGAGCGTTCACCGGGGCCGGCAAGCGGCGCGAAGGGCGCTTCGAGCAGGCCGATGGCGGCACGCTGTTCCTCGACGAGGTCGGCGAGATGTCCCCGGCGATGCAGAGCAAGCTGCTGCGGGTGCTGCAGGAGGGCGAGTTCGAGCGTGTCGGCGGCACCACCACGGTGCGGGTCGACGTGCGCATCGTCGCCGCCACCAACCGCGACCTCGCGGCCGAGGTGGCGGCGGGCCGCTTCCGCCAGGATCTGCTGTTCCGCCTCGAAGTGGTGCCGCTGGTGCTGCCACCGCTGCGCGAGCGCCGTGAGGAGATCGTGCCGCTGGCGCGCCACTTCCTGCGGCCCGGCCTGCGCTTCGCCGCCGACGCCGAACAGGTGCTGCAGGACCATCGCTGGCCGGGCAACGTGCGGGAACTGCAGAACGTCGTGCAACGCTGCGGGCTGCTCTGCGCTGGAGAGGTCGTCGACGGGGCGTTCGTGCGGCGTTGGCTGGCGCCGGCCGCCGAAGCGTTGGCGCCGGTTGCGGCCGCGCCGGCCGCTGGCGCTGGGCCCGCCGAACCCGTGGTCGTGATCCCGCCGCCGCCGGTCGACCCGATTCGCGCCTTGGTGGGCCGGCCGCTGGCCGAAGTCGAACGCGCGCTGCTGCAGGCCACCCTGCAGCACTGCGCGGGCAATCGCACCCGTACGGCCCAGGTGCTGGGCATCGGGGTGCGCACGCTCTACAACAAGCTGCACGACGGCGGTGAGCCGTTGGTCGCCGCCGAACCATGAGCGAGAGTCCGCGCCGCGCTCCGCTGCCCACGGGGCCCCTGACCGGTCCGCGCACGCAGTTGCGTCGGGCGCTGGCCTACGCGATGGCGGGCATCAACCGGCTCCTGGATGCGTTGCCGCCGCTGCACCGTCTGCATCGGCGGGTGCGCGCCGGACTCGAATTCACCGCACTCGAGCTGCCGGTGCCGCAGGCCGGTCTGGACGGTTTGCGCCTGGCGTTCGTCTCGGACGTGCACGCGGGGTCGTTCCTCGACGCCGCCGATCTGGACGAGCTGTTCGGCCGAATCGCGGCGGCGGCGCCGGATCTGGTGTTGTTCGGCGGCGATCTGATCAACTCGCGCGAAGCCGAACTGGCACTGTTCGCCGGACCGCTGCGGCGGCTCACGCCGCCGCTCGGCATGTTCGCGGTGCCGGGCAACCACGACCACTTCTGGGGGCCGGACGTGAGCGCGTGGACGCAGTTTCTCGAGGACCATGGGGTCACGGTGCTGTGCAACCGCGGGGTGCGTGTCGAGCACGGCGGCGCCTCGCTGTGGCTGTGTGGTGTGGACGATCTGACCGAAGGGCGCCCCGACCTGCCGGCGGCGCTCGCCGGCCGGCGAGCCGGCGAGCCGGCGATCCTGCTCAGCCACCATCCCGACTTCTTCTTCGAAGCGGCGGCGGTCGACGTCGATCTGACCTTGGCCGGGCACACCCATGGCGGGCAGATCCGGATCGCCGGACGCGCGCCGATCCACCACAGCCGGTTCGGCTACGAACGTGGCTGGTTCGCCGAGAACGGCTGCCGCCTCTACGTCGGGCGCGGGGTCGGCGTCACGGTGCTGCCGTGGCGGTGGGACGCCGCGCCGGAAGTGCCCCTGGTCACGCTGCGGGCCGCCGCGGTCGCGCCGGCGGTGCAGCGGCCGGCTGCCGGGTCGCGCGCGGACTCGGGCGGTGCGCCGGTTACCATGCCGCGGTGACCACGCTCGTCGACGTCGAAGCTGCTGCCGCCCGCATCCGCCCGTTCGTGCATCGCACGCCGGTGCTGACTTCCGCCACGCTGGATCGGGAGTTCGACGCGCGGTTGTTCGCCAAGTGCGAGAACCTGCAGAAGTGCGGCGCATTCAAGGCGCGTGGCGCCTGCAACGCGGTGTTCGCCTTGCCCGAAGCGCTCGCGGCGCACGGGGTCATCACCCACAGCAGCGGCAACCATGGCGCTGCGCTGGCGTACGCCGCGGGCCGCCGCGGCATTCCTTGCACGGTGGTGATGCCGGACACGGCGCCGGCGGTGAAGGTGGCGGCGGTGCGCGGCTACGGCGCCACGGTGCACTTCTGTCCGGCGGCCCAGCGCGATGCCACCTGTGCCGCGCTGCAGGCGGAGAGTGGCGCCGTGCTGGTCCACCCGTTCGAGAATGCGCACGTGATCGCGGGGCAGGGCACGGCAGTGCTCGAACTGATCCAGGAGGTCCCGGACCTGGATGTGGTGGTCGTGCCGGTCGGCGGTGGCGGACTCTGTGCCGGCAGTGCCGTGGTGGTGCGCAGCCTGCTGCCCGCGGCGGCCATGCTCGGCGCCGAGCCGCTCGCGGTCGACGACGCGGCGCGTTCGCTGGCGACCGGCGTGCGGCAGGGGCGGGTCGTCGGCGCCACCAGCATGGCGGACGGCCTGCTGACCGGGCTCGGTGCGCCCAACTTCGAACTGTTGGTGCGCCATCGTGTGCGCATCGTCACCTGCGACGAGCCCGCGATCGCCCTGGCGTGCCGGTTCTTCGCCGAACGCATGAAACTCGTGGTCGAGCCCAGTGGCGCGGTGCCGCTGGCCGCGCTGCGCAGCATCGCCACCGAACTGCGCGGCAAGCGGGTCGGCATGGTGCTGTCCGGCGGCAACACCGATTTCGCCTGGTTGCGCTGAGAGGCCGAGAAGAGAGCCTCCTACAGCCTCTCAGATTGTCGATTGGCGGCCGCCTTCGCGGCCGCGCAGAGCCTTCGAGAGGTTGCTCTCTCAGGCTCTGAGCGTTCGCCGTGTGACCCGCCAGACCGTGGTTGCCGCGTCCTGCGGTGCCGGCAGCTGGGTCAGCGAACCGGCACCGACATGCGCACCGTGAGTGCCTCGAGCTGTGCGGCGGTCGGCGGCCCGTCCTCGAGATGCAGGTAGGGTTGGCACACCAGCTCGCCGGTGGCCGTCAAAGCCTGCGCCGTCAGAGCGCTGTGCAGCAGGCGCTCGCCGTCCTGGCGGCGGGCGGCGAAGTCGCCCTGGGGTGGGAACACCACCAGTTGGCGGCCTGCCGGCACCGCGACGATGCGCCAGCCGGCGGGCGCCTGGAAGGTGCGTGCCGCGTTCCTGGGCCGGAACGGCACGGCCAGCACCGACCGACCCTGCTGCTGCAGGAGCATCGGGAAGCCGAACACCGTCTGGTCCTGGCGTTCGAGTTCCTGGTGCACGGGCAGATAGGCGGCGGCGCGGCGCGGCCAGTCGCCGGGATCGTCGAGCAGCACGCGGCTGTGGCCGCGCAGCTCCTGGAGCTGCGGCACGGCCGGCCGCGTCTCGCCCCCGCTCGGCGACCACTGGGTCGATTGCGGGGGCGGGGTCGGCGCACTGGCGGGAGCCGTGGCCGGTTCCGGTGGCGCGAAGAAGTCCGGCCGCCAATCCAGACCGGCGTGTTCGAAGGTGAGCGCCACCGTGCCCAACGACGACGAAGCGGCCCGTGCCACCATCCACGTGGAGCTGGTGCGCAGGTAGTCCACGCAGGCCACGGCGGCGTCCCCCGTACCGAAACGTTCCGGCAGCAAGGTGCCCGCGCGCAGCTGCAGCGCCGTTTCGTGGCCCGAGGCATCGCGCAGCACGAAGTGGG
>JAEUHP010000035.1 GCA_016795295.1 Planctomycetota bacterium
GGCGCTCCTGGCTACGTGCGCATCGACGCCTACGCCAGCACCCCCCTGCTGCAGGGCACCATTGCCCCCGCACCCACCGTGCTCCAACTGCCCCACCTGCGCGCCGCCTCCCCCATGCAGATCGGCACCACCTGGACCCTCTCGGCCTTCGCCCCTGAGAACGCCCCGGTGTTCGTCTGCGCCGCCCTGCAATCCGCCCCCGGCACTCCAACCCAGTTCGGCCCACTCGGCATCCACCTGCCGTTGGCCTTCACCCTCGCCATGCTGGTCACCCAGCAGGGCCACGACCCCGTCGCCAGCCTCGCACTGCCCATTCCCAACCAACAGAGCCTGCGCGGCCAGAACCTCTGGTTCCAGGCCCTCGCCGCACCGCCCAACCTGCCGCCGAGGCTCACCAACACTCTGGCGGTCACGGTACAGTGACATGGGAACACGTGCCTGGCCGCGCTCTCGCGCGTGTTGGGCCGGACCTTGACGTCTCGGAAACCAGACGAATTGGCCCTGAGCGACACCTACGATTCAGCCGAGGCCGAAGTCCCACCCCCGAGCTGCCGGAGCAGGTCCCGCACCGCGCCGGGACCCGCAACACGGAACCGGGCCGCAGTCGGCCCCGTCCCCACCTTGATCGTCACCGCCTCCGGAGACACCGCCGTGAACATGTCCTCGTCGGTGCGGTCGTCCCCGACCACCACCGCCGCAGCCTGTGGCCGGTCCGCGAGCACCCGCTGCACGATCTGCCCCTTGTGCACTCCGAGCGGCCGGATCTCCAGCACCCGATTGCCCTCGACCACCGCGGCACTCTGGTTGCTCAACAACTCGAGCAGGTGCAGCCGCACTTCCTTGGCCACCGTCGCCGCGAACGCCGGCTCCACCGCGCGGTAATGCCAAGCCACCGATTGCGCCTTGCTCTCCACGAACGATCCCGGGATGTGCGCAGCGATCCGTTCGAGCAGGGCCAGGGCCCGGCTGCGCCACACCGGCTCCCCCGAGGGCAGTTCGCTCCACGGGCTGCCGGGACCGCGCGAACGCAGCCCGTGCTCGGCGTGCAGCCAGAGCGGCAGACCACCGAGCCATTGGTCGAGGAACTCCGCGGAACGCCCACTGACCACGTGCACTTCGTGGCCCGCCGCCACCGCCCGCAACAGGCCGAGCAGTGCGGCGTCGGGCACGGCGCGTTCGGGCCGCGGTGCGAACTCGACCAGCGTGCCGTCGTAGTCGAGGAACAACAGCAGCGGCCCGCGGGCCAGGGCTGCGGCGAGTGCCGGCGCCGGTTCGCCTTCGGCGGCCCGCAGCGCAGGTTCGGTGGCGGCCAGCTCGCCGAGGAACGTGCGCACCCAGCTGTGCACGTCGGCGCGCAGCAGGTGCTCGCGCATCGGCGCGATGCGCCGCCGCCGCTCCGTTTCGGGCATGGCCAGGGCCGCTGCCAGAGTCTGTGCGGCACCGTCGACGTCGTACGGATTGTAGTGCAGCGCCTCCGGCAGTTCGGCCGCGACCCCGGCGAACTCACTGAGCATCAGCACACCGTCGCCGTCGGTGCGCGCCGCCAAGAACTCCTTCGCCACCAGATTGAGTCCATCGCGCAGCGGGGTCACCAGCATCACGTCCGCAGCGCGGTAGAAAGCCGCCACCGCGCGCGCGCCGAAGTTGCGGTTCATGTAGCGGATCGGCGTGTAGTCGGGGCGGCCGAAGCGCCCGTGGATACGTCCGACCAGTTCGTCGACGTGACGTTTGTAGGCCTGGTACTCGGCGACTTCGCCGCGCGAAGTGACCGCCACCTGCACCAACTGCACCGGCCGGCTCGCGGCGGGCCACGTCTCCAGCAAGCGCTCGAACGCCAGCAACCGCCGCGGGATGCCCTTGGTGTAGTCGAGGCGATCGATGCTGAGCACGATGCGTGCCCCCCCGGCCTGCTGCCGGACCGTCGCGGCCTCCGCGATCACGCCCGGATCGTCGCCCAGCTCGGCGAAGTGCTTGCTGTCGATGCCCATCGGCAGCGCCGCGAGCCGCACCTCGCGGCCGTCGACCAGGAGGCGATCGACCTCGACCTCGAGCCCGAGCACGCGCAGCAGCGAGGCGGCGAAGTGCCTCTGGTAGCTGAGCGTGTGGAAGCCGATCAGGTCGGCGCCGAGCAGACCGCGCAGCAGTTCGGCCCGCCACGGCAGTACGCGGAACACCTCCGAAGAAGGGAACGGGATGTGCAGGAAGAAGCCGATGCGCGCTTCTGGCAGGCGGGCGCGCAGCAACGCCGGCACGAGCATCAGGTGGAAGTCGTGCACCCAGACCATGTCGCCGGGTTGGTACTGTTCGGCCACCGCTTCGGCGAAGCGTTCGTTGACGCGCCGGTAGAACTGCCAGTCCGGGGTCTGCAGCGGCATGCGGTCGAGCAGGTAGTGGCACACCGGCCACAGCACGCCGTTGCTGAATTCGTTGTAGTAGTGCGCCACCTCTTCGCGCGACAGTTCGATCGGCACGAAGCGCCGTTCGCGCAGCAGTTCGAGCGCACGCTGGCGCGGCGCCTTGCGCAGGCCCTTCAACGCCCCGGGCCAACCGAACCACAGTCCCGAGCCGGCCTCGTGTGGCCCGCGCAGGCCGGTGGCGAGGCCGCCGGCGGTGGTCTCGACCCGCACCTCACCACCCTCCATGCCCACCGCCAACGGCAGGCGATTGGCCACGATCAGGAGGCGACCGGTCATGCCCAGGCCCTCACCACGCCGTCGCGCGCCGCGAGCAGATCGCCGATGGTGGCGGCGGCGTTGATCAGGCCGACGTGCGTGTAGGCCTGCGGGAAATTGCCCAGCAGGGCACCGTTCGACGGCTCGATGTCCTCGGAAAACAACCCCAGCGGATTGCAGTGCGCTGCCACGCGGTCGAACACCGCGATCGCCTCGTCCAGGCGTCCGGCCAGAGCCAGCGCCTCCGCCCACCAGAACGAGCAGATGCTGAATGCAGAAGTGGTGTCGCCGAAATCGTCCTCGTTGCGGTAACGCAGCATGAAGCCGCGGTCGACCAGCAGCCGTTCGTAGGCGGCCAGCGTCGACTGGAAGCGCGGATCCCGCGCGTCGAGCAGGCCGATGGTCGGCAACAGCAGGTTGGCAGCGTCGGGATGCTTGCCGTCGAGGCCCTGGGTGAAGAAGCCCAACTCCTGCGAATAGCCGCGCTGCAGCACTTCGTCGCGCTCGCGCGCTGCGACAGCCAGCCAGGTGTCGGCCAGGTCGGCCCGCCCGAACCGCCGCGCCAGCTTGGCGCCGCGTTCGATCGCCGCCCAGCACATCGCCCGCGAGAACGTGTGCACCTTCAGCATGGTGCGGTACTCCCAGATGCCGGTGTCCGGCCGCGGCGCCTGATCGATCGCCTCGCGCACCAGCCGTTCGACCAGGGGCAGGTGGTCTTCGGGATGCTCGACCACGAGGCGCGGGTCGGTCAGCAGAGACTCGAGGCACAACAGCAACTCGCCCATCAGGTCGTTCTGCACCTGGTGGTAGGCACTGTTGCCGATGCGTACGTGGCCATTGCCGGCGAATCCGGCCAGGTGCGGCAGCATGGTCTCGACCAGTTCGCGCCTGCCGTCCAGGCCGTAGACCGGCTGCAGCGGCCCCGATTCGGCCACGCTGCGCAGGAAGCGCAAGAACGCCTCGCCTTCGTTGAGCTGGCCGAGCCGGCGCAGCGCCTCGACGACGAACGCCGCATCGCGCAGCCAGCAGTAGCGGTAGTCCCAGGTACGCTGCGTGCCGAGCGCTTCGGGAATGCTGGTGGTGGTGGCGGCGATGATCGCGCCCGTGTCGTGGTGCTGGTGCAACTTGAGGCACAACGCCGAGCGCAGCACCGCTTCCTGGCGGAACGACGGCAGCGAACAGCTGCGCGCCCACGCCCGCCAGCCGGCCACGGTCAGCTGCAAGGTCCGCTCGACGGTGGCCAGGCTCGGCCGTTCGGCGCGTGCGCCGATGCCGAGCACCAGGTAGATGGGTTCGCGCAGCACGAACGGCTGGCCGGCCAGCACGAACGGCACCGGCGCATTGGTGGCGAGCTGCAGGCGCAGCGGGCCGCCCTGCACTTCGATGCCGGTGTCGTTCGGCTGCAAACTCGGCCGGCAGCGGCCGTAGTCGGGACGCGGGTCGAAGTCGATGCACAGGCGCGGCTGGCCGCGCAGCGGGCGCAGAAGGCGCACCAACTCGAAGGGCGCACTGACGTCGAGGCCGGCGGGCAAGCGCGGTGCGAAGTCGACCACTTCCCAGGCGGTGTCGCCGTGGGTGAAGGTGGTGCGCAACACGTTGGTGTTGCGCTCGTAGGCCATCGCGCCGCGCAGTTCCCCTTCGGGCGGGCGGATGCGGAACGTGCCGCCCTGCTCGGTGTCGAGCAGGCTGCCGAACACCGACGGGGAATCCCATTGCGGCAGGCACAACCATTCGACGGCGCTGGTCGGAGCGACCAGGGCGAGCATGCGGCCGTTGCCGATCACACCGTGGTCGAGACGGGGAGGGGTCGTGTGCATTCTTCTTGTTACGCACGGTTGCGGGGAACGAGCCAGCGCAATCGGCCGGTTGCGGCGAGATTTTTCCTGGGGCCGGAGCCGCCGAGCCCCCTCGAGCCGGATCGACGGCCCAGCGCGCCATCGCTAGGCTGCCAGTCATGCTTGGCCGATTCCACGCCATCGCCGCACCCCGTTCCGGTGTTTCGACCATGTTGGCGCTTGCCCTCTGCGCCACCGCAGCACCGAGCCACGCTCAGGCCACCGTCGTCGCTGCAGCCGTGCACGAGCCGCTCGAAGTGCTCTGCATCGTGGCGCGCTTCGCCGGTCTGGAAGAGTATCAGCCCCATCGCACCCATCCCGCGTACGGGGCGAAGATCGAAGCCCACTTCGCGGCCCTCAAGGACCACGCCGCCGTGCAGCGGCTGCGCACCCTGCGGCGCGAACACGGCATCTCCTACGACGCAGTGGCGGGCCTCGCGGTCCACTTGGGCCCCTTGCCCGACCTCGAGCCGCGAACGCCACTCGCCCCCCGTCCGCCGATGCTCGATGCGCGCTGGGACGGCGCCGATGCCGAAGGCTTCGTGGCGCTGCTGCGCGACTTCGCCACCGCGGGTGCGGCAGCGTCCTTCTTTGCCTCCCAGCGCGACTTCTACGCCGAGGCGGCGCGCCGCCTGTCGGCGAAGCTCAGCGAGAGCAAAGCCCTGCCGTGGTTCGATGCGTTCTTCGGCGCGCGCGCCGGCGCCAGCTGCACGGCGATCGTCGGGCTGCTCTGTGGCGGGCACAACTATGGCGTCAGCGTGCAGCACACGGACGGCAAGCCCGACGCACTGCTGCCGGTGTTCGGCTGCTGGCGTTTCGACGGCGACGGTCTGCCCACGTTCGGCCCCGAGATGCTGCCCCTGTTCGTGCACGAGCTGTGCCACAGCTACACCAATCCCGTGGTCGAACGGCACCTGGAACGCCTGCAACCGGCCGGCGACCGGCTGTTCGCGGCCAAAGCGACGGTCATGCGGCGGCAGGCCTACGGCAACGGCCGCACCGTGCTGTGCGAGACGTTCGTGCGTGCCTGCGTGATTCGCTGTCTGGGCGACACCGAAGGCACCGCCGCGGCCCGCAAGCAGGCGGCGCAAGAGGCACGCAACCACTTTCCCTGGACCGCCGAACTGGCGTCCCTGCTGCTGGAGTACCAAGGCGACCGCGCCAAGTACCCCACCTTCGACGACTTCGTGCCGCGGCTCGCCTCGGCCCTCGACACCATCGCGGCACAGTTTCCCGCCGAGGTGGCGCCGGCACCACGGCTCGTGGCCATGACCCCGGCCAATGGTGCGAGCGACGTCGATCCGCAGGCCACCAGCCTGACGTTCACGTTCGACCGGCCGATGCGCGACCAATCTTGGTCGATCGTGGGCGGCAAGGCCGACACTCCCGAGATCCCAGGTGCGCCGAGCTACGACGCCACGCGCAAGATCCTGAGTGTGCCGGTGCGACTGGCGCCCGGGCGGACCTATCGGTTCCGGCTCAACAGCCCCGACAAGCAGGGCTTCCAGGCGGCGGACGGCACACCTTTGGCTCCGGTCGAAGTGAGCTTCACGACCCGCGCGCCGTCAGCCGGCTAGGGCAGACCGAGCCCCGCCACCACCACCCGCCCACACAACCGCGGCCCCTCCCCCACCACCATCCCGCGCTTCTTCGCCACGAACGTCACCGTCACCTCGGCCCGCACCGCCGCCCCCAGCACCGCTCCCGTGTCGCCGTGCAATCCCGACGGCACGTCGATCGCGAGCCGCGGCCCGGCCGCACGGTTGCACGCCTCCACCCAAGCCCGCGGTGCGCCGACCAGTTCCCGGGCGAGTCCCGTGCCGAACAGTCCGTCCACCCAACAGGAACCGGCCACCAGCGCCGGATCCGGCACCACCCCCACCACCAACGGCCAGCCCGCCGCGCGCAGAATGCGCACCTGCAGCGCCGCATCCGGCGCCCGCACCGCGTCCGGCTCCCCGAGCAGATGCACCACACACCGCTCGCGCCCGAGATGCCGCGCCGCCGCCAGCGCATCGCCGCCGTTGTTGCCGGTGCCCGCCAGGATCACGAACCGCTCCGCGAGCGAACGGGCCACGTCCGCCACCGCCCGCGCGGCGTTCTCCATCAGCAACACCGTCGGCATGCCAAGGCGCGTCGCCGCATCGACGTCGATCGCCCGCGCCTCGGCCACCGACAGGATCTGTTCGCTCATGGCGCTGCCTCCGCCGCAACCGCGGCGCGCACTTCGAGCAGGAGCGGCAGATCGGCGATCGGATCGAGTGCGGCGAGTTCGCCGAGCCCACTCTGCGCCGTGCCGAGCAGTTCGCCGGTGCCACGCAACTGCAGGTCGAGTTCGGCCAGTTCGAAGCCGTCGGTGGTCTTGCACACCGCGGCGATGCGGTCGGTGCGGGGACCACAAAGGAGCGCCAGGCCGCGCCGACGGCCGCGGCCAACCCGCCCACGCAGCTGATGCAACGTGGCGATGCCGAAGCGATCGGCGGCGACCACCACCACCAGAGTCGCGTCCGGCACGTCCACGCCGACTTCGAGCACCGTGGTGCCCACCAGCACGTCGCACAGCCCGTCGCGAAACGCCTGCAACGCCGACTGGCGTTCGGCCGCCGTCTGACGCCCGTGCACGAGCTGGGTGCGAAAGCGCGTGGCCAGTGTCTGCTGCACACGGTGCACACCGCCCTTCTCGCCGTCTTCACCAACGGCAGGGCAGACCACGAACACGCGCCCGCGGCGGCGCACCGCGCGCTCGATCGACTGCAGCACCCGCGGCCAGCGTTCGGCCGGCAGCTGGAAGGCGCGCACCGGCCGATGGCCCGCGGGTTTGTGGCGCAAGGTCACCACGTCGAGGTCGCCGAAGCTCGCCAGCGCCAAGGTGCGCGGGATCGGCGTGGCAGTCATCACCAGCACGTGCGGATTGTCGCCCTTCTGCGCCAGCGCCTGGCGCTGGCGCACGCCGAAACGGTGCTGCTCGTCGACGATCGCCAGCCCAAGGCGCGGGAACACCGCGTCGCTGGTGAGCAGCGCGTGCGTGCCGAACACCATCTGCGCGCCGGGCCGGGCCAGCACCTCGACGGCAGCGGCGCCGAGGGCCTGCTTCTGGGTCTGGGTCAGCAGCAACACCTGTACGTCGCTGCCGGCGAGCCACTGCTGCGCGGTGCGGCAGTGCTGTTCGGCGAGCAGTTCGGTCGGCGCCAAGAACGCCACCTGGCCACCGCGCGCCACCACCGCCAGCGCCAGCGCGAACGCCACCGCGGTCTTGCCGGTGCCGACGTCGCCCTGCAGCAGTGCCGCCAGCGCCGACGGTCCGGCCAGCTTCTGCCAGAGCTGGGCCACCGCGAGGTCCTGGTCGGCAGACAGCGGAAACGGGATGCGCGCGCGGATGCGGGCGGCGAGCCGGCTGTCCACCGGGAAGGCTTTGGCGGGGCGCAGCGCGCGGGCGCGGCGGGCGCGTTCGACCGCGGCGAACAGGCTGGCGGCTTCGCGCACGGCGAAGTGCCCGCGCGCGCGTTCGTAGGCGGCGGCGTCGGCGGGCCGGTGCATCGCGAGCAGCAGCTCGCCGGGCGGAATGTCGTGGTGCGCGAGTGCCTTGGGCAGGGGTGGCAGCCGCAGGTGTGCGCGGTCGAGATGGTCGAGGCAGTGGCCGATCCACTGCTGCAGGCGCGCCGTCGACACGCCGTCGACCACTGCGTAGCGCAGCTGCACTTCACCGCTGGGATCGGCGGTTTTCGGCAGGATGCGTGGCTGCTGCAGCAGAAAGCGCCGCCCCTGCATGGCCAGGACGCCTTCGACCCAGCGGGTCTGGCCCGGCGGGTAGTTCTTCTTCAGCCACGGCTGGTTGAAGAACGCGGCGCTGAACTCGCTGCCGTCGGCACCGGTGAAGGCCACCGTGACCATCGACTTGCGGCCGGGCAGCCAGGCGCTGCGGACGGCGGCCACGGTGCCGCAGAGGCGCACCAGGTCGCCGACGGCTGCTTCGCTCGGAGCCGGAAGTTCGCGCAGGGGGCGGCAACGCCGCGGGAAGAACAGCACCAGGTCCTGCACGGTGCGGAGCCCCGCCGCGGCGAGCCGTTCGGCACTCTTCGGGCCGATGCCGGGCAAGCCGAGCAGCGGCGTGCTGGGCTGCAGAGCGGCGGTCGGAGTCGGGGGGGCAGGCTGGCGCCGAGCCATGGCCGGCTGGTGCAGCGCCGGTCCACGCGTCTTGGCACGCGGCACTTCGGGCTCCGGCCGATCGGACTCGGGCCTCATCGCCGCCGCAGCCACAAGCTGCCGCCGGTGTTCTCGCCGATGCGCGGCATCAGCGGCAGCAGCAACTCCGCCGCATGCAGCGCCAAAGTCGGCGCGTGCAGCACGATCTCGAACGCCGCGTTGTGCTGCAGGAACGCGCGCAGGAAGTACGCCTCGTTCCACGCCCGCCCTTGCCGCACCCACGCTTCGTCGTACTCGAAATTCGCGTGCACGTCGTGGACATGCACCAGCACCCCGGAACGCAACCGCGGCAGCACTTCGCAGACCAAGTGCACCACGTCGGAACCGGTCTTCGCCACGTGGCTGCTGTCGACGAACAACACGTCCCTGGCTTGCAGCGCTTCGAACTCCAACAGCGCCACGTCCTGCACTCGCTGCTGCAGCAGGCGCACGCGGCCCCAGTCCCGAGCGAACAGGAGCGAACGCAGCCGGTCGGGGAACGGCTCGATGCAGGTGACTTCGGTCCGTCCCCCGAGCCAGCGATCGTCGGTGTCGAGCAAGAGTGCCGTCGACCAACCGGAGCCGACTTCGACCACCCGCTGCGGCCGGAACTGGCGCAACAGAGCCTGGTAGACGAACGCGTCGCCGAAGCCGAAGTACTCGTTCGCGGTGCCGTAGCGGCGCTCGGGAGGCGCAACCTCGGGCAGGTCGGCGTCGGGGTAGTAACGCGCGAGTTGCTGCGCCAAGGCCACCTGCTCCGGCAAGCGCAAGTCGATGCCCGGCAGTTCGCGTGGCTGCGGCGGCCAGCGCCGCTTGGCATCGGCCTCGAGTTCGGCAGGGTCGGGCAGCGGCGAATAGAAGTGGCCCGGCGGTGCCCAGAGCGAGCCGTGGGCCGGCGCCGCGGCGGGCGCCACGGCGCGGGCGCCGAGTTCGTACGCTGCAGCCACCGCAGCTGTGGCCAATGCGACATCGCGCGCCGTGATGCCCGAGGTGTCGTGGGTGGTGGTCGCGAAATCGACTTCGCGATGGCGCACGGTCCACTCCGGGTGGTGGTCCTGCGCGGCGGCGATCGCGGCAAGCCGCGCACCGAAGGCCACGGCGGCACCGAAGTCTGCGAACCGCCAGCGCGCCACCAGCCGGTCGCCGAGCTGGCGGACCCCCGGCAGTTCGGCGAGCGCTTTGCTGAGCGCACTCCCATCGAGCAACGGCGGTGGCATGGTGGGTTGGGCGGTGTTGGCGGGCGGGCGGCTGCCAGCAGCGAACGCCATCGATCGGCCCAGCGCAAGGGCCACGCCGCCCCGCCGTGCCAGGAGGCCTCTGCACTCTCGCCCCGGCCGGCCCGAAGCGCTAACCTGTTGGGGCCTTGAACGAACTGACCGAACCGCAACGCCAGTTCCTCACCAAGTACGGCTTCGACCCGGCGGTGTTCGCCCGCTGGCAGGAAGACCTGGTGGCCGGCCGCCTGTCGAAAGCCGGCAACGCCGTCACCGAGGAACTGCTGGCCCCTCCCGAAGGCACCATCCAAAAGCTGCCGGCCGGCAACAGCAAGGCCGCCCGCGACCTGGAGAAGCTCGGCAGAACCGCGATCGCCGCCGGCCACGTCGGTGTGGTGGTGCTGAACGGCGGCATGGCCACGCGCTTTGGCGGCGTGGTGAAGGGCGTGGTGCCGGTGCTCGGCAAGGAGCGGACCTTCCTGGCTTTGTGCTGCGAAGACATCCTGGCGGCCCAACGCGCCCACGGTGGCACCGTGCCCCTGTTCCTGATGAACAGCTTCGCCACCGACGCCGCGACCAAGGCGCACTTCGCCGAACACGGCCACTTCGGCCTGCCCGAAGGCCAGATCCACCACTTCACCCAGTTCGTGGCTCTGCGCCTGGAGAAGAACGGCACTCTGTTCCGGTTGGCGAACGGCGAGCCGTCGTTCTACGGCCCAGGCCATGGCGACTTCGCGCCAGCGTTCCGCAAGCACTGCCTGCCGCAGTTCCTGGCTCGGGGCGGCAAGTACCTGCTGGTGCGCAACGTCGACAACCTCGGGGCCCGCATCGACCCCCTGATCCTCGGCCACCACATCGCGTCGCAGACCGCAGTGACCGTGGAACTGGCCCCGAAATGGCCCGAGGACGTCGGCGGCAGCCCCTACCTCTACCGCGGCCGCACCCAGCTCGTCGAGCAGGTGCGCTACCCGGCGGGCTTCGACCCGAACATCGTCGACGTGTTCAACACCAACACGTTCACTTTCTCGGCGGCAGCCCTGGACCGCGACTTCGACCTCGGCTGGTACTACGTCGAGAAGGAGGTCGAAGGGCGCAAGGCCGTGCAAGTCGAACACCTGATCGGCGAACTCACGGCACACTTGCCGACCAATTTCCTGCAGGTGCGCCGCCAGGGCGCCAAGACCCGCTTCCTGCCGATCAAGGTGCCGGCCGATCTGGACGCCGCGCGCGCCGAAATCGCCGAAATGTACGACAGCACCGGCGGCGGCGAGTAGCCAAAGCGGCGGGCCGAGCCCCGCGGCGGTTCGGCGCCGCGGCGGTCAAGGCCAGGGCCTGCGGCTGCCGATGGCAACGCGCGATGGCAGCGGCGTCCCGGGTGCAGGCACAGTATGCGGCGTGGCCGTATCCCCACGTGCCGTTGCTGGCTTCGCTGCCGAGCACGCACCCCTACGAACTGCACGCCGACTGGCTGTGGGACCGCAGTGGCTCGGGGCCGGCGCCGAGCCAGCCGCGCGTCTGGATCGCCGGCTGCGGCACCTTCCAGCCCTACGTGTTCGCCCGCGCGAACCCGACGGCAACGCTCGTCGCCACCGACTTCAGCGGGCCGAGCCTCGAACGCGCGCGCCGGCGCTGTCGCCTGCACGGCCAGCCGCAGGTCGAGTTCGCCTGGGCCGACCTGAGCGATCCGAGCACCTGGCCCGACGGCACCTTCGATCTGATCGAGTGTTACGGCGTGCTGATGAACTTGGCCGACCCGGCGGCAGCCCTGCGCCGGCTGCGCGAACGGCTCACCCCGCGCGGCGTGCTGCGGCTGATGGTCTATCCGCACTGGTCGCGCCAACGCGTGTTCCAGATCCAGCGTCTGGCGCGCCTGTGCGGCCTCTCGGCCGAACACCGCCACCACCCCGCCGTGCTGCGCGGGCTGCTGCGTTCCCTGCCGCAGACCCACCCGCTGCGCCACGCGTTCACGACCTACCAGGACAGCCGCAACGATGCGGGCGTGGTCGATGCGTTCCTGCACGCCGGCGACCGCGGTTTCACGGCGCACCAGCTCGGCGAACTGCTCGCCGGCGCCGGGCTCGAGCCGGCATTCTGGTTCCACCGGCCATGGGCACGCCCCGACCTGATGGCCGAACGGCTGCAACTGCCCCTTGCGACCCAGACTGCGGTGCTGGGCTACCTGGACCTCTGGCAGGAGCTGCGCGGCAACTTCGTGGTGTGCGCCGTACGCGACGACCGGCCCAACCGCATCACCCAGCCGACGCGCTGCCATCCGGCGTTCGCCGGACAGGGTTCTCTGCGCCACCAACTCGCCGTGCAGCGCCTGCGCTGGCTCGGCGGCGCCTTGCCCAGCCGCACCGAGGAGGACGCCGTGCGCGTGCCAGCCGGTGCGTTGCGCGATCCGGCGCGGCTGCCGAAGTCCCTGGTGCTCGGCGGCATCGACCACGGTTCGCGGCTGCCGGCGCATGCACCATTCGCAGGCGAAGCCGCCTGGCTCGCGACGGCAACGACGCTGCGGGTGGGCCGCTTGGCACCCAATCCCCTGTACGCGCACCTGTTCGCCGCCTTCGAAGCGCACCAACGCGCGCCCGAACTGGGACTGCCCGACCTGGAGACCCAGATCGGCCGCTGGCTGCCCTGGGCCGATCCGCTCGAAGCCGGGCGCACCACCTTCGGCCTCACCCCCTACGGCACCTGGCTGCGCTTCCGCCAGAACGTGCTCGACCACTTGGCCCGCGCGCCGCTGCCCGCCGCAGCCGACTACGGCGCGCTGCGGCTGCGGCACGACCGTCAGGCGTTGGCCCAGATGCAGCAGTTCCTGCGCGAACACCCCGAACTGCCGGTGCCCGACCGCAGCGACGCCGTGCTACGCGAGCTCTGGGTGCTGTGCTTCGGCCACGAGTCGCTGTTCCTCACCTCGGAGTGAACCGCGACCGGCGGCAGCGTGTCCAGCGGCTCGCGACAGCCGCGGCGACCGTCACTTCGTGTACTCGTAGACGAACACCCGCGCGACCTTGAGCGGGTCCGAACCGGCCCGGGGCCGCAGCTCGACCGTGACGCTGGCCTTGCCGTCGGTGAGCGCCCGCGGCAGATCGACCTCGCACTCCCCACCTTCCTTCCACTGGAACACCTGGTTGTGGGTGGCGATGTGCAGCAAGCCGGCGGGCTGGCCGTCGACGAGCACGTCCGCCTGGCACAAGCCGAGCCCCGGACCACCGAAGCGGTCCAGGCGCAGACCGAACGACAGCGGCCGGTTGACCGCCCAATCCGACGTGCGCCGCACCTGGAAGCGCAGGAAGTCGCGGATGTGCCGGACGCGGTCCTGCACCATCGGCGTGCCGTAGAACTGATCGCGGAAGAAGTTGCCGTAGCCGGTGTAGGTGCCCCACTGCGTGAACTGCACGCCGTGCGCCGGCTCGCCGCGCGGATCCGACGGCGAGACGTTGCCGATGTCGATCTCCGCGATCTGCCGCCGCGCCGCCCCCGGCTGCACGTAGAAGAACGCCAGCACCTGGTAGTCGGCGTTCGAGTCGTTCTGCATGCCGTGCTCGAGCACGATGTCGATGCCGTCGACGAAGTGCACGGGATCGAACAGAAAGGTCGAACCCGTCACGCGGCGTGCTTCGACGCCGTTCGGAATCGGTCGCAGTTGGTAGCTCGAATTGAACGAAGTGTCACGGCAGAACGGTTGGTCGGCCGGGGTGAGATACCAGCCCCAGCGGCCGATACCCGTCTCCGACGCGTCGAACGTGTGGTCGTCGCCGCGGTTGCCGTTGATGCGGATGCACAGATCCCCCTCGAGATGCGAGAGGTGCATGTCGGGGATGCGACCGGTCGAGTCGACGCACTCCTCGATCATCAAGAAGCGCAGCAAACCCTTGCAGTCCGTGAGCCGCGGCCCCTGGAACGGCTCGCCAGTACCGGTGGTGCCTTCGTTGAGCACCGCCGTGAAGTACCCCCAGTCGCCAGGGTGCGGCCCGGCCTTGGTGGCATACGTCATGGTCACCGACGTCGCCTGCGGCCCGCGGTTCTCCAGTTCGATGCGCGCATGCCGCGCGAAGTGCATCGGGAACCAACAAGTGATGGTGCGGTCGCCGTCGTTCTCGAGCAGCGGGCTGCGCATCGGGAAGCTGTAGGGCGGCATCGGCATCACGCCGAGCATGCGCAGAGGGATCTCGACCTGCGGGCGCGCCGCGTTGTCCCAGGTGCAGCGCAGGTACAACCGCGTCCAATCCGGGCGCGTCGCCACCGTGAACTTGAGTTCGAGCAGCGTCTGCGGGCCGGCCAGCTGCAGCGCAGTGCGCCCGCCATTGCCCGGCACCGAGAGGACGGTGGTGGTCGCATTGCGCACCGACTGGTGCGGCCACTGGCCCGGGTGCTCCGCGATCCACTCCCAGGCGAGCATGTCCGGCACCGGCAACTCACCCTCGGGCGAGGCCAAGGTCGCAGCCACCCGATGGAACCGCGACGCGTTGGCGAACGGATCGTCGTCGAGCCCGAGCCGGAAACTGTCCTGCCAGCGCAGCTGCGCATGGGTCAGGTGACCACCGGCGCGATGCCCGGTGAACGGCCCCGCGAACGGCGGAATCTGCCCGCGCGGATCCCCCGGGTTGCGGAAGAACTCCTCCAGCGGTCGGTCGTGGGCCACCGCCCCATCGATCCAGACGCGCGTCCGGTTGTTCTCGCCCGGGAACATCGGCTGGCCACCCGAATCGCTCCAGAAGTTGCGGAAGAACAGCCCGAGCACGCCTGCGCGCCCGGCAAAGTCGGCCAAGATGCTGACCGGGGTGCCGTTGTCGTTGGTGCGGTAGGCCTCGCAGTGGTTCACCCCGCTGAAGCCGTCGTCGTTGCCGCGCGAGCGCGCCGCCAGGCGGTCGTCCGGGTCACTGCTCGCCTTGACGTAGGTGTGGACGCGGCTCGGGAACAGCGTGCTGAACAGCTCGCTGTCGGGACCGGGCCTGGGCTGCAGGCGAACGGGGGGAGCGGCGACCTGGGCGAACAGGTGCGAAGCGCTGCTCAAGGCCAGCGCCAGGGAGGTGCGGAGCAGGCGGGTCATGCGCGGTGCGAGACGGGATGCAGAGCTGCGGCGAGACGACGGCGGCCGGAGAGTGTAGCCGCCTGCGCACCAGTGCGCAGGCGGAATCCACCAGCTCCAAGCTCACCCGGGCAAGCAGGCCCGGACTTGGTTGCTGGCCACCAACGGCAATACGCTGGAGCGCAGGCACAGTTGCCCGGCGGACACTGTTGCCCGGCGGACACTGCCCGCCGATCACAACCAGCCCGCCGATCACAACCAGCCCGCCGATCACAACCAGCCACGCACGCGACTAGCCGAAGACCACCAGATGGGCGTTCGACAGCGCGTACTGGCGCGGATGCGCCAGATCGACCAGGATCGACTGCAGCGCGAACGGTGTGCCGTACAGGACCGCCGACACCGGGATCGGCACCGGCATCTGGGTGATGCCGGTGGCGTCGTGGAACCGGAGTCCCAGGCTCGGGTGGGCGATCGGCCGCAGCCACCAGTCGCAGCCATCGACCGTCCACGGCTGCGGCAGCACGTCGTAGGACACCGCCGTGACGAACAAGCCGAACGGCACGCCGCTCTGGAACACCAACGTCGCCGTCTGCCCACCGACCGGTTGCCCGACGACGCTCTGGGTGAAGTTCATGCCGCCACTGGTGGAGCAGCCCACACCGAACGAAGGCGCGAACCCCGGCGCCGCGAACGTCACCGTCAGGCGCGGCACCACGCCACTCGGGCTGGTGTTCTGGCGGCTGTCGATGCGGCGGGCCGTGCCCAGCACGGTCTCGTCGCCGCGCACGATCCAGCCGTGGTTGGGCAACCGGCCGTCGAGCCAGTCCTGCACATCGGCGATCAAGCGGATGGTCTTCGGGAACGCGAAGCTGCCGAGCGTCGGCATGCTGGTCTCGCTGCTCACTTCGGCGGCAAAGTCGCCGCCGAGATTCACCCACGGAGTCGTCGGCAGGATGCCATGCGTCCAGGTGGCATCGCCGGGCGTCGCCGGCCCACCGCCACCCTCGCCGCCGAGGCCGATCGACGTGCCTTCGCCCCACGGCGTGGTCACGCGGTGCAGCGACGCCGGCATCGGCACGCCGGCCGTGCTGCGCGACGCCACCAGATCGAGCTGCACGTCGACGACGCGCGACTTCGGCGGAATGCCCGAAATGTCGAACTGCAGCAGCGCCCGGCGCACCGCACCCGTGCCGCTGGTGCCGACGAACAGGAACTGGCCCGCGCCATTGCTCAACGAGCCCGAGGCGTCCTGGTAGAGCGTGTTGTCCTGGGTGGCGGACAACTGCAAGGTCTGCGTCTGGGACTGAGCGAAGAGAGACGCGGCGCACACCAGCGCGGCGAGAGGGGACAAGATGCGGATCATGATGCGACCCGCAATCTAGCGCAGGGGCCAAACCCCGACCAATCCCCCCCCCCTGTGCCAAGGCAGCCCCCGTCGCCCCACCCCACCCGAGCGCCGGCGCCAACCCAGCACGCGGCCCGCACCGCAACTGCCGATGGCACGCCTGCCACCACTACTGCCGTCGCGACGCAACCGGCCTCCGCCCCAACTTCGTCGGCAAGTCCGCGGAACGGTCGGCCGGCACCCGGTAGCGCGCCAAGATCCGTCCGTGGGCCGCGCGCGCCGCCCCAGCGTCGAGCAACACCTTGGCGCCACTCGACAGCTGCAGCACCACTTCGCCCACGGCTTCGTCGATGCGCTGCACGAATTCGCCCAGGTGCGCCGGCCGGTGGCCGTTCACCGCCACCACCACGTCGTTGGCGAACGGCTCGTAACCAACGTTCACCGCATCGGCCAGCACCTGCGCCAGCACGACCACTTCCTGCCGCTCCGGGCGGCGTTCGCCGGCGTGGTAGAGGTGCAGCAGCTCTTTGGGCGCCTTGTCCCACCAGTGCTCGCCCCAGATGCGCAGGTATTCCGCAGTCAACCGCTGGAACACGAGGCCACCGAACAGGAACCAGCTCGGTGCCCGTTCGAACTCGGTACGGGGCACCAGCCACACCATCGGCAACAGGCGCAAGCGCACCGTGCACCGCCGACCGTGCCGCAGGATGCGCGCCTGGATGGTGTCGCCGACATGGTGGTCGCCGACCACGGCGTCGAACTGGCAGCGAAACCGGCCGCGGTACTGCACGGTGCCGTTGTCGGCGATGCGCAGGCCGTCGAGCTGCATCAGCACGTCGTCCGGCTCCAGCACGCCCCATGCCGAAGAGCCGTACTGCACCGCAGTCACCAGCACGCCGGTGTCGCCGCGGCGCATGCCGAAGTGGGCGCGCAACGCCGGGTTCTCCAACGGCTGGGTGGTGATGCCGATGCCCGGCACTTCCGGCGCCTTGCCCAGGCGCACGCCGGCCAGGAACTTCTGCAAGATCGGCGCCGGCACCATCTCGCCGATGTTCTCGGCATCGGGCAGCGACTGGAACGCGATGCCGACCACCTTGCCGCGGGCGAACACGGGGCCACCGCTGTTGCCGTCGTTGATCGCGGCATCGACGGTCACGGCGAGCAGGTGGCGCTGGCTGTGTTCGTAGCGCTGGACTTCGATGCGCGAGACGACGCCCTCGGTGATCGAGACTTCTTCGCCGCCGATGGGGTAGCCGACCACCTGGACGGCATCCCTGAGCATGGGGAGGTTGCCGATGCGCGCGGGGCGCAGGCCGCGGGTGAAGTTGCGGTCCTCGAGGCGCAGCAGGGCGAGGTCGCAGTCGTGGCTGATGGCGACGACCTGGGCGGGGGCCTTGGCGGGGTCGGCGATCTTCTGCACCTGGACGAAGGTGGCGTTGGCGACGACGTGGGCGCCGGTCAGGATTTCGCGGGGGCCGACGACGACGCCGGAACCGGTGCTGCCGCGGGGGGCGACTTTCTGCCAGGGGGACTCGTAGTCGGGGTCCTGGTAGGTGCTGTAGACGCGCACGACCGGCGGGTTGGGCATCGGGTTTCTCTTAGCGTGGCGGGGTGGTGGATGCACGCTGGGGGGTCGGGTGCTGGGGGCGGGGCGGCTTTCGGCGCGCGGGGGCTGTTGCGTCGTTCGCGGCGCGCAGCGAGGCAGGTGGCGCGGACGCGAGGGTCAGGCGGACTGCAGCCGGAGACGCCAGGGTTGCGTGGCCCTGCCCAGCAGCCACGCGCCGACCGCAGCCAACGCAATGGCCACGCCGCACCCTGCGGCTGCGGCAGCGCGAGAAGTGAACACGACGCCGGTAGACAGGTCCTCCCGCACCAGCTTCAGGGACGCGTCAGGAGCCACCGCAGCTGCCATGGTGCCCGAGGCACCTGTGTACAGATAGGTGTTCAGGCCGGTACTCACCCTTGCTTCGGACTTCGAGAACTGAATCCAGATCCCGGATCCGTCTCCGCTCGGGAAGAGCTGCGCGCTGGCCATGCCGCCACTGCGGATGTGATCCGCCAGGAACACGGCATCACCTCGGCAGGAGCAGACCACGAAGTAGAGGTCGGCGCCCGATTCATTCCGAATGGAGAGTTGCAAGCCGGCGCCGCTCGCCGCCCAGAGGATCGCGCCAGCGAGCAACACACAGCACAACCCGCCCACTGCGCAGCGCATGGCAGTCATTCCGGACGTTGTCCCGTGCGCGTCTGGAGAGCACAAGGGTCTGCCCCACTCCAGAGACCCTCAATCGGATCCCTCCGCCATTCGCGCCGAGAAATCCCCGGGACTCTTCAAGGCGCAATACACCTCAGCGCACCGCTCCGGGTCACCGCCAACGACCACCGCGACACCAGACCGGCATTCCGTCGCGATCGCCTCGTCCGGAGCAGTAGACCGAAGGAAAAACCAAAGGGCACTGTCGAGCGACTCGCCATCGTGCCAAGTCGTCAGCACCAGGGGCGCCGCCGCGATCGACTCCCGAGATCCATCGCCCACGATCACCTCGTCGAAGATGTCATGGACACGAGAGCAACCATCGCCCCAAACACACAAATAAACACAACCAGACGCGAGCAAGCTCTCAGCGACATGCGACACGACTTCGACGGGCTCGGCAGCAGCATCCCACACCAACAAACAGACGAAGGGCCTGAGGTGCTCAGGGAGCCGGAGCGGCGCCTCCGCAGCGGAGATCGGCAGAAGGAACAGATCGCGCCCAGTCTCGTCGTCGTGTGCAAGCCATTCAGGATTGCTCACCCACCCCTCACAAGAACCAATCCCGCCGCTCCTCGACCGGCAACTCCACCGGCAAGTCCGCCCCCGCCTCGATCAGCCCCTCCAACCACCAATTCGCCCCGTGGTAGAGACACGTCACCTGCTGACACTCCACACCCGCGTCGAACCGCCCCAGGATCCCCGCCGTCGCCGCCTGACCCGCCGCCGGCACCGCCCACAGCTCGGCCTTGCCCAATTGCGCCTTCGCCACCCCGCGGTGCGCCGGACAATTGAACGTCCCCAGCGGCGTCAACACCTGCCGCAGCATCTGCATGTGGCACGTGCGCGGCTGCTGCGTGTAATCCCGCCACGTCCCCGCCAGCAACACCCGCAGGTTGGTACTCACCACCACCCGGAATCCGGGGAAGCCAGCGGTGGCTTCGCGGGAAGCCCGCAGCCCCTGCTCGATGCGCGCCAGTACCGCAGCGAGCTCGCCGCGGACCTTCGCCGGATCGAGCACCTCGGCGCCGTCGTCCTGCCGCTCCAGGAACGGCTTGAACGAGATGTAGTCGAAACCCGACTGCGCGGCCCGGGTGGCGGCGGCGGCCATTTCGTGCAGGTTCTCGTGCACCTCGACGGCGCCGCGGCTGCCCCCGCGCCAGGTGATGACGAACGAGAAGCCCATTTGCAGGGCCGGCTGGGCCGCTTTGATCGCCGGCACGAAGCTGCAGATCTCGTCGAGCGTCAGAGTGGCCTTCTGCGGCTTGTGCATGCGCCGCCAGAGGTCGTTGCTGGCCGCGTCGAGCGACAGCCGCACCCAATCGCCGGCGCCCAGGTACTGGGCGGCTTGCAGGATGCGGTCGTTGCGGCTGCCGTTGCTGACCACCGCGACCTGCAGGCCGAGTTGCTTGAGGAACTGCACGAACGGCACGAAACCCGGATAGAGCGTCGGCTCGCCGCCGCCGATCAGGATCACACTGCGCAGGCCACGCGGCACCATGCGTTCGAGGGCCGCGCGCAGCAGCTCGTCGTCGTGCTTCTGCTTCTGGTTCAGGATGTCCCAGTCGATGCAGTGGTCGCAGGCGTAGTTGCAGGCCGTGGTCAGATCGAGGTTGATCGACAGCGGCGCCCGGTCCGGCAGGTCGGGAAGGGGTTGGCCGGCCGCCGTGGCGGCGCGGGCACGGCGCTGCCAGGCGACGTAGTCGCGCACCGCCGGCCACAGGGCGGGCTGCTGCAGCTTGGCCGCGAAGTCGTGCACCGCCGCGGGGGCAGCGTCGGCACCACCGTCACGAGGGTCGGCAGCCACGGGCGGCGAGGATGGCCTCGTACCAGTCGAGGCGGCAGCGGATTTCGCGGTGGAGGGCTCGGGTGCGCTCAAGGTCGGGATACCGGCACAGGTTCACCACACCATACACGAGCTGGTGCATCGGATCCGCCACCGCCTGCAACCGTTCGCCGGCGGCGAACTGGAGCGTGTAGCCAGGGCCGATGCGGCGGTCGATGCGGCAGCCGTTCACCGACAGCCACGCCGGCCGCGGCTGGGCCGGGCAGTAGGTGACGTGCAGTTCGGCGCTGAGGGGGCCGGCCGTGGTGGGCACCGTGCAGCGCACCCGGTTGTGCTCGGCGTCAGGGCTGCGATCGGCGACCTCGAGGTCTTGCAGCGGCCCCGCCACCACCGGTGCCAAGGCCTGGACCACGCTGAGCAGATGGGACAGGGCGTCGGCGACCAGCGGCAGGCCGCGTTCGGGCGGCCCCATGCCCATGGCCACCGCACGCACCGGCTCGCTGGCGAGGTGCGGGAACAGCGCGAACAGCGCCGGCAGGACGGCGGGCCACTGGCAGTTCTCGACCAGGAGCAGGTCGCGGGCAGCGAACCCATCGACCAGCTGGCGCGCTGCGTGGCTGGCCTCGGCCGGCACCAGGGGCTTCTCGCACAGGCACGCCACCCCGGCCGCCAGGGCCGCTGCCAGCCCTTCCTGGTGGGCTGCGGCAGGGGTCGCGACCACCAGCAGATCCACCGCCTGAGCCAAGTGCAGGGCGGAGGCGTAGCCCTGGACGGGGTGGCCGAGTCGTTCGCCCAGGGCCTGGGCGGCGGCGGCGGCGCGTCCCGGGTCGCGTCCGGCGACGCCCACCACACGGGCGCCCGCCGCTTCGGCGGCACTGGCCAGGAAGGGCCCGAGCCCGTTGCGGGTCCGGCCGGCGCCCACGATGCCGATGCGGACCGGCGTATTCATGGACGGTGGCGCCGTGCTTTCGCCAGCCATCCAACCGGGGGCGAAGGGGGGCGAGAGGGGACCGGCCATGGGGAAACAGGCTAGGCGATTTTTTTCCGGATTTCCTGACGCGATTTTCCGAGTCCAGACGCGAACCCAAATTGCCGAGCGGCCGCTTCGAACGAAGTGCGCCGCAAACGCACCCCACTCCCACCCCGAACGCAGCCCAACTCGCAGCATTCCTCGCCGCCGCCCGGCGGCAGCCGCCCAGGCTCACTCGTATTCGCAGCCGCGATCCCGTCATCGCGGTCGGACTTCGTTCGGAAAGGGGAGTTCCCCCCCGCAGCGCTCCGGTTCACCCCGGTGCAGCTGCGGGGGTTCTTTTTTGGCCCGAAGTCCCGCCAAAAGTCATGCGGCCCACGCGCGGGCCAGGGTGGCAGTCGGCGGTGGCACCCCGACCCACCCAGCGCTACCACTTCGGCATGGTCGCACGCCCCGCCAAGCCGAAACCCAAGCCCAGCTCGCCGCGGCCCCGCGCCAAGCCGCTCACTGCCCGTACGGCAGACCGCCACGAACTCTACCAGCGGGCGGTGCAGGCCCCGGCCAGCGACGCCGCGTTCTATGCGCGCTGGTTCCAGAAATACACCGGGCGGCCCTTGCGCGTCCTGCGCGAGGATTTCTGCGGCACGGCCGTGCTCGCCTGCCACCACGTGCTGCGCCACGCCGACAACCGGGCGATCGGTGTGGACCTGCACTGGCCGACGCTGGCCTGGGGACGCATCCACAACGTGCGCAAACTGCTCAGCGCCGAGCAGCAACAGCGCCTCCTGCTGCTGCAGAAGAACGTGCTCGACGTGCGTGCGCCCAAGGCCGACGCGATCCTGGCGCTGAACTTCAGCTACTCGGTGTTCAAGACCCGCGCCGAACTCGCCGCCTACGTGCGCAACTGCTTCCGGGCGCTGCGGCCCGGCGGGATCCTGTTCCTCGACGCGTGGGGCGGGCCCGACGTGCTGCGGCAGGTGACCGACCGCACGCGGCACCGCGGCTTCGTCTACGAGTGGGAGCAGCGCCGCTACGACCCGATCAGCCACGAGATCACCTGTGCGATCCACTTCGCGTTCCCGGACGGGACGCGGCTGCGCGATGCGTTCGTCTACGACTGGCGGCTGTGGACGCTGGCCGAGCTGCGCGAACTGTTCGTCGAAGCGGGGTTCGCCGACGTGCACGTGCTGTGGGAAGGCACCGACCACCAGAAAGGCGGCGGCAATGGCGTGTTCCGCCGCAAGGAGAAGGGGGACATGGACGACGCTTGGATCAGCATCGTGGTCGGGCGCAAACCCGGCGGGTGAGGTGGTCGCACTGCGGTGCGGCTCACTGCGGTTCTGTTCACTGCGGCTCCGCGGGCCAATCGATCGCCACCGCCGCGAAGCCGCCAGCCTCCGCCGGCACCAACAGCAGCGCCGAACGCGCCCCGAGCGCCTGCCAACGCGCCCACTGCGCACGCACGCCGTCCGCCAGCACCGACGCACTCGCCACGGCCTGCGTGGCACTGCGCCCGGTGCGTGGATCGAACACGTGGTGCATGCGTCCGGCGGCGCCGGGAAGCGCATTGCGGTAGTCGCCACTGGTGCACAGCGCGGCGTCGC
>JAEUHP010000036.1 GCA_016795295.1 Planctomycetota bacterium
GGCGCTCCTGGCTACGTGCGCATCGACGCCTACGCCAGCACCCCCCTGCTGCAGGGCACCATTGCCCCCGCACCCACCGTGCTCCAACTGCCCCACCTGCGCGCCGCCTCCCCCATGCAGATCGGCACCACCTGGACCCTCGCGGCCTTCGCCCCTGAGAACGCCCCGGTGTTCGTCTGCGCCGCCCTGCAATCCGCCCCCGGCACTCCAACCCAGTTCGGCCCACTCGGCATCCACCTGCCGTTGGCCTTCACCCTCGCCATGCTGGTCACCCAGCAAGGCCACGACCCCATCGCCAGCCTCGCACTGCCCATTCCCAACCAACAGAGCCTGCGCGGCCAGAACCTCTGGTTCCAGGCCCTCGCCGCACCGCCCAACCTGCCGCCGAGGCTCACCAACACCCTCGCCGTCACGGTACAGTGAGTGGGCTCCGTAGGCTCCTGAGTGGGATGTTCGGTCGGAGGGGCGGCACCCTTACCGGCACTACCCGAGACGTGCATGGGACAGGAAGCCGGAGGCCGGTGGCACGCTGGTGCAAGAGCTGCCGTAGAATCCCCCACCGACCCATGCCCATGCTGCGCCACTGCCTGCCGTTCCTCCTCTGGCTCCCCGGACTCTGCGCCCAGGAAACCCCGTCCCCCTGGCTCACCGACCACGCCGCCGCGGTGGCCCGCGCCAAGGCCGAGCAGAAGCCGATCCTCGCCGACTTCACCGGCAGCGACTGGTGCGGCTGGTGCGTCAAGCTGAAGAAGGAGGTGTTCGACACCGACGCGTTCCGCACCTGGGCCGCGACCAAGGTGGTGCTGCTCGAACTCGACTTCCCGCGCCGCACCGAGCAGGCCGAGGAGCTGAAGCGGCAGAACGAGAACCTGGCGCGCCGCTATCGCATCACCGGCTACCCGACCATCCTGCTGCTCGACGCCGAGGGCAACCGGCTGGGCCAGCTCGGCTACCAGCCCGGCGGGCCGGCGGCCTGGACCCAGGCGGCCGATGCGCTGTTGGCCGGCAAGGGTGCCACCGGGCCCGCCGGCGGTGCTGTCGCGGCGATCGCCGATGCTGCGAGCGAGGGCTGGACGGCGGACCTCGCGGCGGCGCAGAAGCTCGCCGAGACGCAGGGTCGGCCGATCCTGGCGGCGTTCACCGGCAGCGATTGGTGCCGCAAGAGCCAGGCGCTGCGCAGCGGGGTGTTCGCCGACGCGGCGTTCCGCAGTTGGGCTGGCGAGCAGGTGGTGTTGCTCGAAGTGGACTTCCCCCGCCGCGGCAAGCAGAGCCCGGCGCTGAAGCAGCAGAATGCCGCGCTGGCCGAACGGCTCGCGGTGCTCGGGTATCCGGCGGTGTTGCTGCTCGATGCCAAGGGGCAGCAGCTCGCGGTGTTGCCGGCCGATGCGGCGGATGCGGCGGCGTTCGTGGCGGCGGCCAAGCAAGCACTCGAGAACCGGGGTGGCAAGGGTCCGCGGCCGACGAGCGGCGGATAGTTCGATCGATCCCGGCCTGGGCTTGGTGGCCGCTCAGAGCCAAGCGCGCCGCTCAGCGCCAGGCAATGTCGTGAAACTCGAAAGTTCCCACATACGCACTGTCGGGAGGGGGGCGGAGAACCAGCCGACTTCCCTTCCCGGCACTGGCGGGCAATGTCTCTTTCACGAGGACGAGCACCAAGTCCTTGTACCGGACATGCATTTCCACTTCCATCTTGTCACACATGGCTTTCAGCACGCAGATGCTGTTCTCCGGCTCACCGTCCCAACGCACCAGGGAAATGGTCGAAGCCATGGCTTCCTCCACGGTGCCGAGCAGGTAGTCCTTGGGCTTGGTGCCCCACCGAAGATCGCACAGAAGAGTGCACAGAAGCAAAGATGCTCTCGATGTGTGTCTAAGGGTAGAAATGGCATGAGCAATATTCTCGAGCTGCTCCCATGGACCATCACCGTACTTCGAGCTTCGCCACCGGCAGCCTTGCTGGTCGCAAATCATGTCGTAGTCGGGCCCGGGTACGGTCAGGGACGGGAAGCTGCCCCACACTCTCAACCTCTGTCCTCTCCGGAACTCAACCTGTGTGTTCCCGGTTTCCACGAACGACGACCGCCCAGAATGGACGTCTTCAGTCCGAACGGCGATACGACATGCGTACCTGTCGAAGTTTCGGTAGCGCTGTGCCATGGCGGCGAGGATCTCACGGCCCTGGCGTGCCGCTTCCATTTCCGCTGCGGTCTTGGGTGGATCAATCCGCCGCTGTTCGGAGCATCCCGAGGTGATCAGCGCCCCCAACAGACCAACGGCGCGCCACTTCACGCAGAAGTTGGAACATGCCATGCAAGACAGGATCTTGTCCAAGTTATCCGAAGTAGCTGATGATTTCGGTTCGGTATGTAATGCAATGCAGAGCGCCCGGCATCGGCAAATCGTTGCAGTCGAAGGCCTTTGCGCACTTGACAAGCTTAGCATCGCACTCGGACGATTCGGGGGTCCCGCATCCAGGGAGAGCATTCCAGAACTCTAACTTGAAGTCCTTATAGCACTTGTCGTGCTCTCGGCAGCACAGGTCCAATCCATCGACGTGGTCCGGACCAGAATCGGGATCGGGCGACATCGGGCCGCAGTAGGTGCCGTAGAACAGTGCCTTGTCCAGCAACCACCAGACCCACCAAGGAATCGCAAGCACAGAGGCCCGGCACTCCGCGGCAGCATCCTGACCACCATCCCATGCTCGCGGCCATCCAGACTCGCCCTCTGCCAGCCGTGTGCCTCGGCTCGCTGGGGATGCTGGGCTCGACACCATGCGGACCCCTTCGCTGCCAGCCGCAAGAGTCGCCACATGATTCCAGACATCTCGGTGCACATAGGCGAGCAGGCCACGCGCGCCGTCGCGGCTGCGGGTGTCGCCGGCGGGGGCAACTCGAAGCTCCCGGCCCGATGGCCCCCGTGCCCAATGGAACCGAAGCATCACCATGCCGCCCCCATGGATCTGCAGTAGCGCATGGGAATCGGCATGCTGGTGCTCGCACGGCCGCCTGGTCGCCGGCCCATCGCTGCGCACACGCCCCCATGCCACGAGGTCGCGGCTGGCAAGGAAGCTCTCGGGCTCACCGCAGCTCCAAGCTGCTGCGCGGTCGGCTCTTGGTCCTGGTGTCGGCGCCAGCAGAGTCCCATCGTGATCCTGCCATTGCACATGGCAGGCAGGTCGTGGCGGGTCCGCAGCGAACGAGCCTGCGCCGCCGTGTCCATCCCCGGTGCAGGCACCACCGTCGCCACACCTGCCACCACACGAGCCCTGCCCACAACCGCCGCCGCAGTCGCCACGGCCGCCGCATCTGGAGCGTTCGCCCAAGCCACCTGCGGCAGCGCCTGCGCCGCAGTCCCAGGATCCCGAAGGCAGCACATCGAAGCCTGGGCAGGTGTTCATGCCACACTCCGTTGTCGTGCCAAGTCTGCGGCAGGAAGCGGCAGAACGCCGCAGCGGATCCGGCGGCCTGGAGTTCCGGTGCTCATGATGCCTCGGGGACTTACTCGGCTCCCGCCCGGCAGCATCGCCGACACGAAAGCCTCTACCAGTAAGAGTCTGGGTGTGGCAATTCGGCGCCGGATTTCCGCAGATTTCTGCACGCCCCAGAGCTTGTTCCGCCTCCAACCCCCGCGCCCATCGCCCAACCGCAGCGCAGCCGCTGCCCCGGCCACGCCCCCGGTGCCACCGGACCCGCCCCGGGTAACCATGACGCAACCCCCGGGTCTGGCTTGCGGAAGGCCCAGGCGCCCGGCTACGAGAACAGCGTGACCGCCTCGCAACGCGCAGCCGAACTGCGGCAGCAGATCCGCACCGCGGACGACCAGTACTACAACCGCGGCCACAGCGACCTCAGCGACGCCACCTACGACGCGCTGTTCACCGAACTGCGCGCCCTGGAAGCCGCGCATCCCGAACTGCTCACCGAGGACTCCCCGACCCAGCGCGTCGGCGCCCCCTTGCCCAAAGGCGGCGACTTCGCCACCGCCCAGCACCTCGAACCGATGGGCAGCATCGAGTCCCTGATGACCGAACCGGACGCTCGCGACTTCGTGCAGCGCATCCACAAACTGCTGGAGTTGCCACCCGAGGCCCCGCTGGCGTTCTTCTGCGAACCGAAACTCGACGGCACCAGCGCCAACCTGCTCTACGAACACGGCGTGCTGGTGCGCGGTTTGTCGCGCGGCGACGGCCAGACCGGCGAGGACCTGACCCGGAACCTGCGCACCATCCGCAACCTGCCGCTACGGCTCGCCGGAGCCGGCCCGTTCCCCGAACGCATCGAGATCCGCGGCGAAGTGATCCTGAGCAAGGCGGCGTTCGCCCGGCTGCAGGCGCGCGAGGCGACCAGCAGCGACGGCACGTTCCGCAATGCCCGCAACACCGTGGCCGGCACCCTGAAACTGCTCGACCCGCGCGCGGTGCAGCGCCGGCCGCTCGAGTTCCTGGCGTTCGCGGTCGGCCACGTCTCGGGCCCGGGCTTCGCGAGCCATGGCGCCCTGCGCCAGCAGCTCGCGGCGTGGGGCTTCACTCTGGCCGAACCGGCCGTGTTGGTCGAAGGACTCGCGGGCATCACGGCGTTCCACGACGACCTGGAAGCCCGCCGCGAGCAGTTGCCCTACGAACTCGACGGCATCGTCGCCAAGGTCGATGCGGTGGCGCTGCAGCAGCGCCTCGGCCGCACCGCGCGCACGCCGCGGTGGGCGCTGGCCTACAAGTTCGCGCCGCGGCTCGGCATCACCCGGGTGCTCGCCATCGGTGCCCAGGTGGGCCGCACCGGGGCGGTGACACCGGTGGCGCAACTCGAGCCCCTGGAGCTGGCGGGAGTCACGGTGCAGAACGCCTCGCTGCACAATTGGGGCCTGCTGCGCGAACGCGACGTACGCATCGGCGACACGGTCGAGATCCAGCGCGCCGGGGACGTGATCCCCGAAGTGGTGCGGGTACTCGTAGAACACCGCCCGGACGCCGCGCTGCCGCCCGAACCACCGAGTGTGTGCCCAGCGTGCCGCGGCCCGCTGCAGGAAGAAGGCAAGTTCCTCTACTGCAGCAACCTCGACTGCCGCGACCAGTTGGTCGGGCGCATCGTGCATCTCGCCAGCCGTCAGTGCTTCGACATCGAAGGTCTCGGGCCCAAGCAGGTCGAACAGCTGGTACAGGCGGGCCTGCTGCGCTCGCTCGAGGACGTGTTCGCCTTGGGTGAACACCGCGAGGCACTGCTGCAACTCGAACGCTGGGGTGCGCGCAGCGTGCAGAACCTGCTGCAGCGCCTAGCCGCGGCGCGCACGCCGAGCCTGGCCCGGTTCCTGCACGGCCTCGGCATCCGCCACGTCGGCCTCTCCACCAGCCAGGACCTGGCGCGGCACTTCGGCAGCCTCGAACGGCTCGCTGCGGCCGACCGCGACAACCTGCAAGCGGTCGACGGCGTCGGCCCCGAAGTGGCGGCCGCGGTCGCCGAGTTCTTCGCCGCCGAACGCAACCAGAAGACCCTGCAGGCCCTGGCCCGGTTGGGTGTGGTGCCGCAGCAGGAGACCGCTGCCGCCGCCGGCCCGCTCACCGGGCGCGTGTTCGTCTTCACCGGCAGCCTCGGCGCGCTGTCGCGCGACGACGCCGCGGCCAAGGTCGTGTTGCTCGGTGCCACCACTGCGAACGGCGTCTCGAAGAAGGTCACCGACGTGGTCGCTGGGGCCGACGCCGGCAGCAAGCTGGCGAAGGCGCAGCAGCTCGGCCTGCGCATCCTCGACGAAGCGGCATTCTTGGCGCTGGTGGGCAACCCATGAACCTGGCCGACACCCAAGCCGCCGACCCCGGCCCCGCGATCGCGGTGCGCGCCCTGCGCAAGACCTTCGCCGGCCGCGAAGCCCTGCGCGGGCTCGACCTCACGGTCGCCCGCGGTGAACTGCTCGGCCTGATCGGCCCCAACGGGGCCGGCAAGTCGACGCTGTTGCGGTCCCTGCTCGGCCTCTGCCCGATCGACCAGGGTGCGGTGGCGGTGCTCGGGCTCGACCCGCGCCTGAGTGCTCTCGCGATCCGCCGCCGCGCCAGCTACCTGCCCGGCGAATCCGGCGTCTACACCCAGCTCACCGGCCGGCAGTTCCTGGACTTCGCGCTCGGCTTCTACCCCCGCCACCAGGCGGCGCTGCAGGCGGAACTGCTCGAACGGTTCGCGTTGCCGCTGCAGCAGAGAGTGCGCACCTACAGTGCCGGCATGAAGCAGAAGCTGGCCCTGTGCGCGGCGCTGGTTCCGGACGTCGAACTCTACCTGCTCGACGAACCCGACCGCGCGCTCGACGCGAGCGTGCGCCTGCACCTGCGCGCGGTGCTGCGGCAGCTGCGCGCGGCCGGCAAGACCATCGTGCTCAGCTCCCACCACCTCGGCGAAGTCGAAGCGTTGGCCGACCGTCTGGAGTTCGTGCTCGCGGGCGCCCTGGTGCCGCAGGCCCGACTGCAGGCCGCGCGCGCGTGTTTGCGCAGCCGGCCGCGCGTGCGTCTGGCCCCGGGGGCGGTGTTGCCCGACGGAGCGCGGGTGCTGCAACACGAAGCCGACGGCACGCTGCTGGTCGAGACCCAGGGCGAGCCGATGCAGTGGCTGCGCCAGAGCCCGCCGGGCGCCATCGACAGCGTCGAACTCGGCATCCCGCGCCTCGAAGACCTCTACGCGCTGTTGCTCGCCGAACCGCCAGGAGGTGGCTCGTGATCGCCGGCAAGACGCTCCGGGAGATCCGCTGGATGGCACTGGTCTACCTGCTGCTGCTGGAAGGCCTCGCCATCCCGACCATCCTGCTGTGGCCGGACATCTACGCCGACTTGCAGCGCAGCACGCTGTTCAAGAACCTCGGCGTGGACTGGCTGAAACGCATCGGGGAAGCGGTGTCGAGCAAGGACACCAACGTGGCCTACGTGAACTGGGCGGCGGTGATGCTGTTCTTCCGCAGCACCAACCTGGTCGGCATCGCCGCGGCGGTGCTGCTCGGCACCGGCATGTTCGCGCGCGAACGCGAAGCGCAGACCTTCGAGTTCTTGCTGTCGCGGCCGGTGTCGCGTGCGGCGATCCTGTGGCAGAAGTTTTGGCCGAGTGCGCTGGCCTGCGTGCTGCCGATCTACCTGGTGAGCCTGTCGGCGATCCCCTGGAGCCGGCACATCGACGAGAACCTGCCGCTCGGGCCGCTGCTGCTGGCGTCGAGCCATGCCGCGGCGTTCGTGCTGCTGTTCCTGTCGTTCACCGCGTGGATCTCGGTGCAGTGCCGGGTGCAGGCCCACGTGGCGTTCTGGGTCGGCGGGCTCACGGTGCTGCAGATCGGCATCTACCTGACCCAGCGCATCCGCCAGTACAGCATCTTCCGCCTCGCCGATTTCGATTGGTACGGCCCGATCCTGGCCGGCAACCTGCGGGCCGAGCAGATGTTCGATCCCGTGCACGGCCCGGGCTTCACCACCTACGTGCTGGGCGGGGCGCTGCTCTGCTACGGCCTGGCCCATCGGGCCCTGCACCGCACCCAGCTCGCATGATCGGCTTGCAGGTGGCTCTGGTGTTGCTGCGCGAAGGGCTGCGGGCGCTGCTGGTGCCGCTGCGCGTCTTGCTCTACGTCCCGCAGCGGCGCCGCTGGCGGAGCGAGGCCCAGCGGGCTCTGGCCGAAGCGGCTGCGGCCGCCCCCGAAGCCGACCCGCGCCAGGCCCTCGCCGCGTTCTTGGCCCAGGCCAAGCCCCGTGGCCAGCGCCCGCCGCATCTGTTCGTCTCGGCCGGCGAAGCCAGTGGCGAGGCGCATGCCGCGGCCCTGCTGCAGTCCCTGCCCATGGAGCGGTTGCGCTGCACGGCGTTCGGCGGCGAACGGCTGGCCGCAGCCGGCGCCAGCCTGCGCTTCCCGCTCAGCGAACACGCGGTGATGGGCGTGGTGGCGGTGCTGCGCCACCTGCCGCGGTTGGTGGCGGCGTTCGCCAGCTACCTGCGCCTCCTGCGCGACGACCCGCCCGATCTTGTGGTGCTGGTCGACTACCCAGGACTGCATCTGGTGATGGCCAAAGCGGCGAAGCAACGGGGTGTGCCGGTCTTGCACTACATCGCCCCGCAGTACTGGGCCTGGGGCCCCTGGCGGCTGCGTCGCTACCGCCGTTCGGTCGATGCCACGCTGACCATCCTGCCGTTCGAGACGGCGTTCTTCCGCCGCCACGGGGTGCCCGCGGCCTACATCGGCCACCCCCTGGTCGACAGCCTCGCTGCGGCCGCACCCGATCCCGTAGCCGTGTCGCAAGTCCAGAGCCGGCCCACCCTGGTGTTGCTGCCGGGCAGCCGTCGCGCCGAGATCCGCACCAACCTGCCGGGCATGCTGCAAGTGGCCCGGGAACTGCGCGCGCAGCACTCCGAACTGCGCATCGTGGTCGCGCACGTGAATGCCAAGCGCCGCGACCTGCTCACGGCCCTGGTCGGTCAGCAGCCGGGTGCGGCAGCCGAACTGGCCATCGGCCCACTCGGTCCCTGGCTCGGCGGCGCGCGCCTGGTGCTCGCCAAATCGGGCACCGGCTCGCTCGAAGCCTGCCTGCACGGCGCCCCCACCGTGGTCGTCTACCAACTGCGCGGCCCGTTGGCCTCGCTCGGCTACCACACGATCCTCAGTGTGCCGTGGATCGCCGCGGCGAACCTCGTGAGCAACCGCACCATCGTCCCCGAGTTCTGTTTCCACCGGCAAGCGGGCTGGCAGCGGGTCGCCGCCGCGGTGCAGTCCCTCTGGCACGAAGGCCCAGCCCGCCGCCAGATGCTCGCGGACCTGGACCAGCTGCGCCAGCGCCTGGGCGCGCCCGGCGCTTCCCAGCGCACGGCTGCCGTGGTGCGTGCGTGCCTTGGCCTGGAGGCTTCGTGAACGGCCTGCTCGACCTGCGCGCTCTGCTCGCCCTGCTCCAGCGCGAAGGCGAACTGATGGCCATCGACGCCGAGGTCGATCCCGACCTCGAAGCCGCCGAAGTGCACCGACGCGTGATCGCCGCCGGCGGCCCGGCCCTCATGTTCCGCCGCGTCAAGGGCTCTCCTTGGCCCGCAGTCACCAATCTGTTCGGCACCAAGCGCCGCGTCGAGCTGGCGTTCGGCCCGCGCCCCGAACAGCTCGTGCAGCAGCTCGCTGCCGCCCCCCACACCCTGCTGCCGCCGAGCCTCGGCAAGCTCTGGCAGCAGCGCAGCCTCCTCGGCAGCCTGCTCAAGGTCGGCAGAAGCCGGGTGCGCCATGCGCCGGTGCTCGAACACCAGGACCGTCCTGCGCGCCTGTCGCGCCTGCCGTTGCTGCGCACCTGGGCCGAGGACGGTGGCCCGTTCGTCACCCTGCCGCTGGTCTACACCGAACATCCCGAAGGGCTCGGCAGCAACCTCGGCATGTACCGCATCCAGCGCCACAGCGACGACACCACCGGCCTGCACGTGCAGATCGGCAAGGGCGGGGGATTCCACCTCGCGGCGGCCGAACGCTTGGGCCTGGCGCTGCCAGTGCAGGTGGCGATCGGTGGTCCACCGGCGCTGCTGCTCGCCGCGATCGCGCCCCTGCCCGAGAACGTGCCGGAGATCCTGCTCGCGTCGCTGGTGCAGGGGCAACGGCTGCGCTCGGCGCGCTCGGAGCACAGCCCGCTGCCCCTGTTCGCCGACGCGGAGTTCGCGCTGCTCGGCGCGGTGCAGCCGGGTGAACGGCATCCCGAAGGCCCGTTCGGCGACCACTACGGCTACTACTCGTTGCAGCACGACTATCCGCTGCTGCGGGTGCACACGCTCTGCCACCGCCGCGACCCGATCCTGTGCGCCACCGTGGTCGGCAAACCGCGCCAGGAGGACTTTTTCCTCGGCGACTATCTGCAAGAGCTCTTGCTGCCGTTTGCCAAACTGGCGATGCCGGCGGTGCGCGATCTCTGGTCCTACGGCGAAACCGGCTACCACGCGCTCACCGCTGCGGTGGTGCACGAACGCTACGGCCGCGAAGCGATGCAGAGTGCCTTCCGCATCCTGGGTGAAGGGCAGCTCGGGCTCACCAAGTTCCTGTTGCTGACCGACACGCCGCTCGACCTGCGCGATTTCCCGAGGGTTTTGGAACATGTGCTGGCGCGCGCCGATCTGCGCACGGATCTGTATGTGTTCGGCAGTCTGGCGATGGACACGCTCGACTACGCGGGGCCGGCGGTGAACCGCGGCAGCAAAGGGGTGCTGCTCGGCCTTGGGGCGCAGAAGCGCGACCTGCCGCGGCAGTTCGCAGGCGTGCTGCCGCCGGAATTCGGCGCGGCGGCGGTGTTCTGCGGCGGCTGCCTCGTGGTGCAGGGACCTGGGTTCGCTCGAGCTCCGGACGCGGCGCAGGTGCTGGCGGCGCTGCCGGCGGTGGCGGAGTGGCCGCTCGTGGTGCTGGTCGACGATGCGGCGCAGGCGAGCCGTTCGGCGACCAACTTCCTGTGGACGGCGTTCACGCGGTTCGAGCCGGCGGCGGATCTGCACGCGCGCCGGGTGGAGCTGGTGCGCGCGCAGCCGTCGTTCACGGGGCCGCTGGTGCTCGATGCGCGGATGAAGCCGTGGTATCCGAAGGAGCTGTTCTGCGATCCGGACACGGCGCGGTTGGTGGATCGGCGGTGGCGGGAGTACTTTCCGGAGGGCCGGGTGGCGATGGGCGATTCGGGGCGGGGGCATCTGGCCTGAGCTACGCTCTGCTGCGAGCCGCGCTTGCGCGGCGCTGCCGCCTTGACCCAGCCCCCACCAGCCCCGAGGCTCCCACCCTCCCACCCGCCCCCATGTCCTACCGCGACCTCGACCCCCACCAAGCCCAGGCCGAACTCCAGGCCGACCCCACCCTGCGCATCCTCGACGTGCGCACCGCCCCCGAGTTCCACAGCCACCGCCTGCCGAACGCCACCCT
>JAEUHP010000068.1 GCA_016795295.1 Planctomycetota bacterium
CTCGGCGCTGCGCGCACCACCACCGTCGAGAACCTGGTGGTGCACGTCGATCTGCCCGAAGGCGTGCAAGCGCGGGTCTACGGCACGGCACCGCTCAGCGGTTCGGCGCGCGAACTGCGGATCGTGCTGGGCGCGATGGCGAGTGGTGGACAGCGCACCGTGGTGCTGCCCTTGCACTTCCCGGCCCGTCGGGAGCACGCCGAGCTGGTGCTCGGCGTGCGGTTGCGTTGGCAGGAGCCGGGGGCGCAGGACGTGCGCGAACTGGTGTTGCCGCCGTGCACCGTCGGGTTCGCGAACGGGCAGGACGTGCGCCTGGAAGCCCGCGATCCGCTGCTGGCCAGCGTGGTGCTGCAGCACTGGTACGACCACGCGGTGCACACCGCCATGGCGCAGAATCAGACCGGCGACGGGCAGGCGGCCGCCGACTACCTGGGGCGCGAGCTGCACTGGTTCGAGCGCTACAGCCAGTTCGTGCCTCAGGGTGCCGAACGCGTGGCTTCGCTGCGGCGGCTGCAGCAGTCCGTGCACCGCCCCTACGCGCCGCGCGCGGCGAAGGAAGCGCTGCTCGGGTCGTACAAGCGCACCCGCGGCGAACGCGATCTACGCACCGGGCGGCCCGAGCCCGGGCTGTTCGGCGGTTGGTGACGTTCGGTCGCTTCAGCGCGGTCGCACGCCACCCAACACCACGGCTTCCGGCTGGCGCAGCAGTTCGCGCAGCAGCGGTGGCGCGAACGGTCGTGGCACGGTGACCGCGTAGAAGCTCTCGACCAGGTCCGGCACCACGCCGTACTGCACCAAGCGCCCGGTGCGCAGCTCGTCCTGCACCACGACCGTCGGCAGCAGGGCCAGGCCGCCGGAGTCGCGCGCCAACAGACGCAGCAGCGCCATGTCGTCGACCTCGGCCCGCACCCGGTAGCGCACGCCGAGGCGGCGGCACGACAGATCGAAACCCCGGCGCACGTCGCTGTCGCGGCCCGGCAGCAGCAGGGGCAGTTCGGCGAGGTCTTCTGGCCAGCGGAAGGCCTTGCGGCCCGGCTGGCCGACGATGCTGACCGGCTGCTTGGCGATGCGCCTGCAGCGCCACGGGTCGTCGGGTGTGGCGTGCACGCGCCGGTTCGACAGCACCAGGTCCAGCGAGTGCACGCGCAGCTTGGTCAGCAGTTCTTCGAAACTGCCGGACTGCAGGACCAGTTCGACGTCGTCCCGCGACAGCAGCGGTCGGCAGAAGTTCTCCTGGAAGTTGCGCGACAAGGTGGCCACGGCCCCGATGCGCAGCACCTGCCGATCCGGGGAACGTCCCTCGCGCAGGACGGCGACCAGCTCGTTGCCTGCGGCGAAGATGGTCTCGGCGTAGGTCAAGGCCAGCCGGCCCGACTCGGTGAGTTGCAGTCGGCGGCCGACACGGGTGAACAAGGCTTGGCCGATCTGCCGTTCGAGCAGCCGGATCTGGGTCGACAAGGCCGACTGCGACACGTGCAGGCGGCTCGCGGCGCGGGTCAGGTTGCCTTCCTTGGCCACTGCCCAGAAGTAGTGGAGATGGTGGTAGTTCAGGTCGGCCATGACGAAAACGTTCTGAAAAACAGAACGTAATGCAATGAGGAAGGTATTTTTAGGAAGCCATTCCTGAGGGCAGGATCCTGCGCATTCGCGCATGACCACCACACTTGCCGCCGCCTCTGTTCCGGTGTGGCTCGGCCACCTGACTCCGGGCCTGCTCGCCGCGGCCGCCGTGTGGGCACCACGCACAGGCCGCGTCTCGACGGCGGTCTGGCGCGCGGCTGGCTGGGCCACGGCCACGGCGATGCTGCTGGCGTGCGTTGGGGCGGTCGTGGCAGTACCTCATGGCGGTGGGGTCGGCGCGCCAGCCCTGGTCGCCGCGTTGGTCGCGGGCCTCGGCTGGGTGGTCACTCGGTTCGCCGCCACCTACCTGCGCGGCGAGCCGCGCCAGGCCTACTTCGTGCGCTGGCTGCTGGTGACTCTGGCCGGTGCCACGCTGGTGTGTGCCACCGACCAACTGCTGCTGCTCACCGCCGCCTGGCTTCTCACCAGCCTCGCACTGCAGCGCCTGTTGACGTTCTACGAGGCGCGGCCGCAGGCTCTGGTCGCTGCGCACAAGAAGTTCTTGGTCAGTCGGCTCGCCGACGTCTGCATGCTGGCCGGCACCGCGG
>JAEUHP010000138.1 GCA_016795295.1 Planctomycetota bacterium
CCGGTGTTCCTGGTGCCGTTCCGCTCCGCGACCTCCGGGCAGGAGCTGTGGGTGCACCGCCTCTTCGTCGAAGGCCTTCCCGACGAACTCGACGCCCTCTTCGTGACCTCGGACCTGCAGGGTTGGGCCGACGGTCCGTTCGGCAACTGCCTGCTCGGGCACGCGGTCGCTGCCGAACTGCTCGACCACTGCCAAGCCTGCCGCATCGATCCGGCGCGCGTCGGCGTGGTGCTGGCCGGCGACCTGTTCGCGCTCGAGGACCTGACGCGCCGCGGCGGCGTCGGCGACGTGCGCGACGTCTGGCGCGCGTTCTCCCGCCACTTCGGCTTCGTCGCCGGCGTCGCCGGCAACCACGACGCCTTCGGCGATCACGCCGACGAGCTGGCCGCGTTCGCGCAGGAGCCGCGCATCCACCTGCTCGACGACGGCACCGAAGGGCTGGCGATCGCCGCCGATTGCCACGGCCTGCGCCTCGCCGGCGTCTCCGGCATCGTCGGCAACCCGCACCGGCCGTGGCGCAAGACCCAGGAACGCATGCAGCAGGCGGTTGCGCGCGCGCTGCAGTTCGAAGCCGACGTGCTGGTGCTGCACCAGAACCCAGCGCTGCCCGACGTCAAGCGCTCGGATCACGCGTGGCTGACGGACCTGCTGCGCGAACGGGCGCGCGGGCTCGTGGTGTTCGGGCACTCGTGGTGCCACCGCCCGCTGGTGGAGCTCGGTGCGTGCCAGATGCTGGCGAGCGAAGGGCGCGCGTTCTGGCTCGAGCGCGGGCACTGAGCTAGCGGCTCGGGGTGGAGACGAAGGAGACGATGTCGCATGCCAAGACTGCAGGCGCTCTACGAGAGATATCGCGGGTCGACCTGCTGCCCTTCCAGTCGTCACTCTCCGTCAGGTAGATCCCAAGATCTCTGGGTGGTCAGTCCGGTGCCCAGGATCGGCCAGCGGGTGGCGCTTTGAACATCCTCGGAATCGAGCTGCATTGGGTCTTGGTGGCGCTGGCCGTCGTGGTCTGCGCGCCTCATGTGGTGAGCTTGATGGCAGCCTTGGTCGGTTTTTGTTCAGTGATCTACCAAGAGCTGATGTCTTTGCCCGCCAAGGTGCGGCACCTGTGGAGCCGTGGACCATTGTCGGAGATGGAAGCGAGGTCCCTGCTGAGCGGCTGTTTGGAGACCAGGTTCGTCTGCTTCTGCGCGGGACTGCTGACAGCGGGCGTTGGTTGGTGGCTGACTGGGCTGCGCGTCTGGTGGTTGACCGTGGCTTTGGCCGCTTGCTTGCTCGGTAGTGGAGTGATGGCGTTGGGGCGAGCTCGATTCGTCGGCAGCCTGCGGAGTGGTGGCTATGGCCCTGCCCATCTCGTCAGGCGGAAGTAGTCTCATCCTTGCTCTTCTGGGATGCCTGGCGCGTCGGGATCGAAGCGGACCTGCATCGGCGATCAGAGGCCGATCCGTCGCTCGACTTCGTTGACGGTCCTGCTGCTCGACCGGGGGCGCGGCTGGCAAGGCTAGAGCGCGTGCACAGACCGCAGTCTCCGTGGACGTGGGCGTTGAGGGTGACGCGCCGAAGCTGGAGTTCGCGGTGGCGATCATCGTGTGCCCGCACCCCATCCTCTGCGACCGACGAGGTCTGAGCATGCCCGGCAACGGCACGAGCGATTCTCTCCGACGACACCGCTTGCTCGCGGGTCTCGTCTGCCTCCTCGCAGTCGCTGCCGTGATGCTCCTCTGGCCGGCTCTGGCCAGTGGATCGCCGGCGGTCGAGCGGGCATGGCCAGAAGGCTCGCCGCCGGTGTCGCCGTCCCAGGCGGTCGGCCCTTCGACCGTGGACCCACCGGTCGATCCGGTCGCGGAGGCCATCGGTCGGGTTCTGGCTGCTTCGGCAGTTTCCATGCGCGGCTGCATCCTCTGGCGGTCCGGCGCGCCGGTCGAAGGCGCGCGAGTGGAGATTGCCGCTGCCGCCCCCGTCCTGACGGGGCCCGACGGGCGGTTCCAGGGGGCGGTGTCCGTTTCGCCGGTCGGGCAGGTGGAGTTGAAGGTGCTCGCGCCCGGCTGGAGCCGTGTGCGCGTCCTGAGCGTTGC
>JAEUHP010000140.1 GCA_016795295.1 Planctomycetota bacterium
CGAGGCGCTCGACGCCATCCACCCCGACAAGGCCACCAAGAAGGCGGTGCTGATGGCGATGCAGCGCTACGTGAAGTGGCTCGCCAACAACCGCGATCCGGAGGGCAGTGGTCTCACGGACATCGTCAACCACTTCGAGGCTGGCCAGGAGTTCTCGCGCCGCTACACGGTGATCGACGACAAGGCCGACCGCGCCATCGAGTTCACCGAGCAGTTCCGGTTGAAGGGCATCGACGCCTCGGTGTTCCGCTACCGGATGGTGAAGTGGCTCTACAAGGTCGCCGAGGAGATCCAAGAGAAGGCGATGGCCAATCGCTTCCAGGCGGAAGTGGAGGTCATCCTCGACACGATCCGCAAGAAGATGTGGGACGAGAAGGCGGGTCTGTTCATGGACCTCGATCCCGACAATCGGCGCAAGACCAACGTCAAGGCCGCGGTCGGCTTCTACCCACTGGCCACCGACATCCCGAATCCCAAGCAGGTCGAAGCCATGCTCGATCTGCTGTCGAACCGCGAGGAGTTCTGGGCCAAGTATCCGGTGCCGAGCATCGCCATGAGCGATTCGACGTTCGATGCCGCCGGCCGCTGGAAAGGCACGCGCAAGGGTTGCCCCTGGAACGGTCGCGTCTGGCCGGTGATCAACAGCCACATCCTCGAAGGGCTCACCTATTGGGGCGAACGCGGCAACAAGCGGGCGCAGAAGCTCGCTGCCGAACTGCTGAAGAAGACGGTGTCGATGCTCAGCGGTGCCTGTGAGGGCGGCGAGTTGGCGACGTCGTTCGAGCACTACAGCCCGGAGACGGGACGCGGCTCGCGCTATCGCGGCGTCGACCTCTACATGAACGCGTTCGTGCTCGACAACATCTTCCGCATCGCTTGCGGTTTTGCGATCCGCTACGGCGAGGTGCAGGACGATCCGCTCGGGGAAGCCATCGACTTCCGGCTGCAGGGCATGCCGCTCGGCAACAAGCTGTTCGACGTCGAGCGCAAAGCCGGTCGCCTGAAGGTGCAGCCGGCCTGAGAGGCCGAGCAGAAATCATCATTCGGCCTCTCGGATTGCCGATTGGCGGCCGCCACCGCGGCCGCGCCGGGCCTTCGAGAGGTTTCTCTCTCAGGCCCTGAGCCCTGCGAACGGCGCCGCGGTGGCTATGCTGCCGCGGCGATGGTTCGCTGGTGCGTGTTCTGGGTCCCGATCCTGCTGGCCGCTTGCGGCGGCCAGGGGCATGACTCATCTGGACCGACCTGGGCCCAGCACGTGGCCCCGTTGGTCCATCGGTCCTGCGCGCCCTGCCACCGCCCTGGGCAGCCGGCGCCGTTCGCGCTGCTGACGTACGACGACGCGCGCAAGAAGAGCCGGCAGATCGCCGAAGTGACCAACCAGCGGGTGATGCCGCCTTGGCTGATGGTGCACGGCGACTTCGCCGACGACCGGCGCCTGACCGCTGCCGAAATCGCCCTGCTGCAGGACTGGGTGGCTGCCGGCTCGCCTCGCGGCGATGCCAGCCAGGAGCCGGCCCCACCGCAGTGGTCCGCCGATTGGCAGTTGGGCGAACCGGACCTGGTCCTGCAGCTGGCCGGGCCATTTCCGGTGCCCGCTTCCGGCCCGAACCTGTTCCGCAACTTCGTGGTGCCGGTGGCGCTCGAGCGCCTGCGCCACGTCGAAGCCGTGGAGATTCGTCCGCAGAGCCCAGCGGTGCACCACGCGGTGCTCGCGGTGGATGCCACTTCGAGCTGCCGACAACTCGACGCAGCGGATCCCCTGCCAGGTTTCCCCGGCATGGTGGCGGGCGCCGCGTTGCCGCCCGATGGGCATTTCCTCGGCTGGACACCGGGCAAGCGTGTGCGCCGCGAACCTCCCGGCATGGCGTGGCGCCTGCGGCCCGGTGACGACCTGGTGCTCCAGTTGCACATGGTGCCAACAGGCAAGGTCGAACACGTCCGGCCCAGCATCGGCCTCTACTTCACCGACCAGCCGACCACGATCGAACCGTTCCCGCTGGCTCTGTTCTCCGAGCAGATCGACATCGCCGCCGGCGATGCCGACTTCGTGTTGCGCGACCAGATCACGCTGCCGGTGCCCGTCGTCCTGCACCGGGTCTATCCGCATGCCCACTATCTGGGCCGTCGGCTGCGCGCATGGATCCGCCTGCCGGACGGTGCCGAGCGCGATCTGTTCCGCATCGATGCCTGGGACTTCGATTGGCAGGACGACTACGAGTTCGCCCAGCCCGTCGAGTTGCCCGCGGGCACCACACTCGGCATCGAGTACCACTACGACAACAGCGCCGGCAATCCGTCGAACCCGCATCGCCCACCGGTGCGAGTGCGCTTCGGGCAAGCCTCCGAAGACGAGATGGGCACGCTGACCTTGATGGTCACCACCGAGCCCGGCCGCCATCGGTTGCAGTTGGCGGCGGCGGTCTGGCAGCACGATTGCACCAAGTGCCCGCGCGATGCCGGGCTCTGGCGCAAGCTGGCCAGCGTGCAGCGCGAACTCGGCCAGGACCGCGAAGCGCTGGCATCACTCGCCGCGGCGATGGAGCGCGCCCCCGACCATGCGGAGACGCATTACGAGCTGGGCATGTGCCACGAACGCGCGAGTCGGTTCGACGCAGCCGAACGCGCCTACCGCGCTGCGTTGCGCGCCGCTCCGGACCACGGTGGCAGCAATCTGCAGCTCGGCGGCTTGCTGGCGCGCGCCGGGCAGACCGAGGCGGCGCTCGCGTGCTTCGAGTTGGCTCTACAGAGTCTGCCGAACCTGCCGCTGCTGCACTGCAATCTCGGCACTGCTTGGTTCGTGAAGGGCGATCTGGCGGCCGCCGAGTCGCGCTACCGGCGCGCGCTGGCCTTGGACGATCGCTACGTCAACGCGTGGTTCCTGTTCGGGCGCTTGCTCGCCGCCCAGGGCCGCCGCGACCCGGCGCGGTCGGCCTTGCAGCGGGCTTTGCAGTTGGCACCTGGACATCCTGGGGCGCAAGCGGCGTTGCGCGAGTTGGGTGGGTGAAGCTTCGCGGCGGCAGTGGCGCAGTTCGGTGGCGTCATACGGCCACGGCGGTCATGGCCGTGATGGGGTTGACGGTGCCGAAGTGCCGCCCCTACCTTCTCGTTGCCATTGGCCGTTCTGGTCCAGGAGTCTGCCCATGCTGTCGCGCTTGCTCTTCTGCTTTTGCGTCTCGAGTCCACTGCTGCTCCCCGCCCAGGCGCCGGAGCAGGCCCCCCCGGAGGCGGCCGTCAAGCCGTTCGAGAAGGCGAACCGGTGCTTGAAGGAGTTTCAGACCAATCTGGAGCAGCTCGACCAGAAACTCGCGGACGCGGTGCAAAAGCGCATCGACAAGGAGACGGAACCGACACTCAAGAGCGAGTGGGAAGCACAGTTGGCTGCCTTTCTCAACCAGCGCGTCTTGCCGGTCTGCGAGCCGAGTGCCGTTGACGACTACCAGAAGAAGCGCCGGAAAGCCGTTGTCGTGTGCTCGAACGAGCTCAAGAGGCTCGTCGATCTGTACAGCAAGGACATGGCCGGCTACGCCGAGGAGGTTGCGGAGATCTCGGAACTGAAGGAAGCGTGGGCCTGGGACGATCTGCGGGTGGAGTTTGCCCGCAGCACGACCAAGGCCGATTCGCCGTGGCGACTGGTCAGGGGAGCCATCGAAGGCGTCGGCAAGGTGGGCAGTGTGGGGAAAATCCCCCTGCCATCCGAGCAACACTCCGACGGCGGGGAGAAGCCCAAAGGATACATCCCCTGGTGGAATGCAGAGTTCGACCTTCGCCTGCAGTTCCAACGCATCCCAGGGGAAGGGGACGGAGATCTCTACATTGCCGTGCCGATTCGAGAAGACGGCTCTGCACAGAGGCAGTTGCTGGTCAAGATCGGCTCTTCCAGCGTCAGCATCGTTGGCTCCAACCACTCGCTCCCGAATGCGGGCTTCGGCAGTGGCGACCTGGCAGAGATCCTGTTTTCCGTGCGCAAGGGCACTCTGCAACTGACCGCGGACAATGAAACGCTGGAGGTCAAGACCAAGGGCCTGAAGCTGCCTGAGGGAACGAAGTTCCTGGACACTGGGTCGATCCTACTGCAGCCCAGCGTTGGATCGCGCTTTCGCGTGACCGCAGCCGAGGTCATCAAGGTCGACCCCAAGGCCCCCGTCGTCACCTGGACCAGCACCCTGCCCCCCAAGGACAGCAAAGACGAATTCTGGCTGGGGCGCGTGTGGTACGGAACCATCACCTGGGACAACGGCAAGACCAACCGCGCCCGAGTGCGAGTGGCTCACCGAAGCGGCAGTCGGATCCGGTTGGACATGACCATCGGCAGCCGCACTTGGAAAATCATGTGCAAACTCACCGGCAACGATCCCAACTCCTTCGAGTTGGGAGATGCCAAGACCGACGGACGCCGCCTGGGTAGCGAGAAAGGCTCTGGCGGTGTCAACGGCGGCAAACTGCATTGGCAATTCGGGTGGCAGCGCGACTTTGGTCGGCACGATCGGTCAGTCACAACCATTTTTTCGACACGGGGATGAACCGAGCAACAGAGCGATCTGGCGTCCAATGCGTGCCGCTGCCGCATCCCATTCAGCTCACTGCCAGTTCTCCCACTGCTCGTAAGCCGCGGCCAGTTCGCCCTTCAGTGCCACTTCGCGCGCAGCCAGCTCCTTGATCTTGGCCACGCTGCCGTAGTTGTCGGGCAGCAGCATCGCCTCCCGTAGCCCTTCCAGTTCGCCCTCCAGCGCCACGATGCGCTCTTCGAGCCGCTGGAACAGCAGCGGATTGCGCACCTTGCCGGTGTCGATCGCCTTCTTCCCTTCGACCGGCGGGGCCTGGGCCTCGGCCTTGCGCGCCGCCTTC
>JAEUHP010000174.1 GCA_016795295.1 Planctomycetota bacterium
AACACCTTCCGCGCGCACCAGCGCGCGGCCCCATTGAAGCGCCATCTTCAGCGAGGCTGTCAAGAGCGACCCGAACACCCTTCCGCGCGCACCAGCGCGCGGCCCCATTGAAGCAAGGCGGCGCTGCGCGACCAACTGCGCGAGCTGGCCGAACCTTCCGCGCGCACCAGCGCGCGGCCCCATTGAAGCCTCACCCCGCCCTCGTGGCCGATCCGCGCTCGGCCGCCCCTTCCGCGCGCACCAGCGCGCGGCCCCATTGAAGCGCTGCAACGCGCGCCACCGCGGCTTCGGTGTCGCTGATCCTTCCGCGCGCACCAGCGCGCGGCCCCATTGAAGCACCGCATCCACCGACACGCCCAGTAGCTCGGCCAGCGCCCCTTCCGCGCGCACCAGCGCGCGGCCCCATTGAAGCAACGACGTGGCCTCGCTGGCCGAAACCTCGCCGACGAACCTTCCGCGCGCACCAGCGCGCGGATCCTCTTCCCCCGTCGCTACTTTGTCGCTCACTTCCCCCCACGAAGTGAGCGACAAAGCCCCTTGTTGCTAACAAGTGAGCGACAAACTACGCCCGCGACCCCCAAGCCACTTCCCGCCCCCCGTAAAGCGCCGCACTTTCCTCGCTGCTCCCAGTCTCCGAACCACAACCCCAACCAACCCCTCACCCCCTCGTCCCCCCCAACCCCTTCGCCCGCAACTTCACCAACAACCGCGCCTGCGCCTCCACACAAGCCTGCCGCGCCGTCTCCTCACTCGCATACCCCAGCGCATCGCGAATCCGCGGATACGTCTCCCCCTCCAACAACCGCAACTCCAGCAACCGCCGCTGCCGCTCCGGCAGCTCGGCCAGCGCATCGCGCACCAACCCCGCCCGTTCGGCCAGCGAAGCGGCCAGCGTCGGCGTCGCTTCGCGCTGGTCGGCGGCCAGTGCCCCCAGCCCCTGCGTCGGCTCCGGCGTTTGCTTGCGTACATCGCGCCGCGCCGCTTCGTGGAAACGAACCGCGTCGAGCAGGCGATGCTGCACCAGCGTGCCCAGGTAGGCGAAGAACGGCTCCTTGCCGGCGAAATCCGTGTCCGCCAGGTCCTGCACCACCGCGACCAGCACTTCGTGCACCACGTCGTGCGTGCTGAACAGCGGCAGGATCCAGCGGTGGCGCCGCCGGAAATCGCCTTCGAGTTCGCGGTGCACCCGCGCCCGCACATCGTCATAGCAGGCCGCCACCAACTGCTCGCGTGCTTCCGGGGCGCCTGCGGCGGCGGCGCGCAACAGCGGTTGCAGTTGGTCCCAGGGCAGGCTCACCCGGGCAGGCTAACGCAACCGGCGGCCTCCGTCACAAGAAGACCTTGATCGGATAGGCCTGGACCAGTTCGGTGCCGGCTTGGTCGGCGGCGAACCAGCGGAAGGTCACCGGCAGACCCGAGAGCACGAAGCTGGGCGGGATCGCCAGCGTGTACTGTTGCGGATCGCCGGCCACCGAGTTGGTCGGATTGCGCACCAGCACGGCGGCCGTGATCGCCGGGGACAGCGTGTCGCCCAGCGTCAGCACCAGGAGGCCGATGCCGGGGCCGACCCCGGTCTGGGGTGGAAAGCCCAGCAGGAAACTCTCGTAACGACTCTGCCCGCCGGCGAAGCGCCGGTAGGCCGAGGCCTGCACGCCGACCGGATAGCGATGTTCTTGATAGGCCGGCCGCGGCGTGCCGCACGAGGCGCCGAAGTCGTCGGGCACATAGAGCCCGCTGCGGATGCGCGGGTCCAGCGTGCAGACCGCATCGATGTCGTCGCCGCCGGCGGTGCCGACGGCATCGCTGACCGGCGTGTTGTTCGACTTCTTCACCGGTTGTGGCACCGGGGCACCGTCGGTGCCGAGATCGACCACCAGCAGCTGGTCCCGGGCATTGCCGACGCACGAGAACAGCAGTTGCTGGGTGGCATCGCCATAGGCCAGCGCGTCGATGTCCTCGTGTTGCAGCAGGCCGAGTTCGGCATACGTCTTCCACACGTGCGGCGGCGACCAGGCGCCGAACTGCGAACTGCGCAGCGTGCGGAACACCGTCGCCCCGCTCGGTGGCGTCGGCACCCCGCCTTGCAGCCACCACGCCGCCGGCACCTGGGTCAACGACTGGTTGGCGACGGTGAAGTAGAGCGCTTCGGGCGTCGGCAGCAGGGCGCCGAAGCCCGGTTCGCGCGCACTCAGCGTCGTCTGGTCGATGCCCATCGGCAGCGGCAGATCCAGGGCGTCCAGGTCGCTGTTGGCGGGCAGGCGCAGGTCGGTCCGCCCGTGGGCGCGTTCGACGTGGTCGATCAGCGCCGGCGGCACCGCGCTGCCGGGCAGCACCCAGCTGAACACCGCCGCGGCGCGGTCTGCAGCTGGTTCGGCTGCGATGCGTGATTGCGGTGCGCCCGCGGCGCCCTGGCGCACCGAGAACAGGTACACGCCCCAGCCCTGCGGCGGCACGCTGATCACGCCGTTGCCGTCGACCATGATGTCGTCGCGGCCGGTGCTGAAGTCGTCGATCGTCAGCCCCGCGCCGCCGTGCAGCGCCAGGATGTGCCGCAGGTTCGGCGCGCCGGGCACCGTCGTCGGCCAGGACACCGGACTCGATTGGATGCCGGTGCGGTGCACCAGCGTGTCGGCGTTCTGTCCGCCGAGCCCCCCGCGCACGCTGAAGGCGAACGCCGAACCCAGCAAGGGGCCGCCGGACTGCTGGGCGAGCAGCGGTGCGGTGGCGATGGCCAGGGTCGCGGCGAGAAGCGCCGAAGGGGGGAGGTGCGGTGCTGGGAGGTTCATTGGATTCCGGCCGCGTTGGGTATGGCGGTGTGCCACGAAGCGACCAGCGTAGTGCAGCTTGCGATCCCCAGGGGGAATCGGCGGAGATTTCGCCTGGGCGGTGGTCGCTGGCCGGCTGCCACGGCCCTGCGCCACCAGCGGCCGTGGGGTGTCCCGGCCACCGCGAAGCGCGTCTGTGGCCCCGGCCGCATGGGCCCTCACTTGTAGGGCCGCAGCAGCTCCTCGATGTCCTTCTCCAGGTTGTTGCGCAGGGCCGCATCCCCGCCGGCGCGCAAGGCCGCGAGGCGCCGCAGCACCGCGCCGATGTGGGCGGTTTCCCGCGCGCCGAGTTCTGGAGGCAACAGGAACGCCAGATTGGCCAGGGAGCGGGCCACCTCTGCGTCCCCGCGCAGCAGGGACCGCGCGTACAGCACCAGGGCTTCCTCGAGCCGTTGCTGCTGCAGCGCCAACGCGAGGTCCCGCTGTTGCACGAGATTGCGCTGGTTGGGCGCGAGTTCGGCCGCCGCCGCGAACGCTGCCGCGGCCTGTTCCGCCACCGCCTGCGAACGCTGCGGATCCGCGACGCGCCGGCCGATCGCTTCGTCCAGCGCGATCAGGCCCAGCAGGTTCGGCCGCAGCCACGGCTTCATGCTGCCGCCACCTTCCGGCAGGCGCTCGGCCCAGCGTTGCGCTGCGGCATGATCGCCCCGCGCCAACGCCACCTGGGCCAGTTCGTATTGGGTGTTCCAGGCGAACGGCCGCAGCGCCAACGCCTGCTGCAGGTGCTGCTCGGCCTCGGCGAGGCGGCCCAGCCGCCGGTAGCAGATGCCGAGGTTCTGGTGCGGTCCGTGCCGCGCTGGGCGCAGGGCCAGGGACTGCTCGAGGCAGGTGGCGGCTTCGGCATAGCGCTGCTGCAGCACCAGCGCCACGCCGCGCATCGCCTGCGTGCGCGCGGTGGGGCCACCATACAACTGCTCGAGCGCGACCGTTTCGTCGTACAAGAAAGCGACGCGCTGCGTGCGTTCGGCGCCGCTGGCCTGCTCCGCCAGCGCTGCGGTGGCGAACATGCGGAAGTCGCGCGCCGGCAGCAGTTCGTCCGCGGCGCGCGCCAAGCACTCGTCGGCTCGTTGGGCGAAGCCGGTTTCGTGGCGCGCCCGCAATTGGTGCACGCCGGCGATGTACCACTCGGCGGCCGAGGCCGGTGGCGGCAGGTTGCCGAGCTCGATCGCCTTGGCGCCGCCCGCCGGGTCGGCCCGCAGGTACCGCTCGGCCAGTGCGGCCAGATGGCTGCCGCCGTGGTGTCGTGCCAGCCATTGCAGATCGCGCGCGGCCCCGGTGGGGTCGCGCAGGTCGAGGCGCAGCAGCGCGCGGAACAGCCGCGCCGTCAGGTCTTCGGCATCGATCTGCAGGATGGCCTGCAGCAGCTCCAGGGCTTGCTGGTTCTCCTGCGCCACCAACAGCCGTTCGTCGGGCCAGCCTTCGACCGCCAGCAGGGCCGGCAGGGACCGGTAGAGCTCGAGTTTGGCCGCCGCGGTGGCCCGCGCCATGCGTTCGCGCTGCAGCGGCACCACCACGACCACGGCCAGAAGGCACAACGCCGTCGCCACCACGGCGAGTGGCCGTGCCGGCGCGCGCCGCCACTGCCGCAGCCGCCGGCGCCACGGCGCGAGCGGCCGCACCGAAACCGGCTGGTGGGCCAGGAACGCCCGCAGGTCGGCCGCCAGCAGCCCAGCGTTGCCGTAGCGACGCGCAGGTTCGCGCTCCATGCAGTGCTCGACGATGGCGACGAGGTCGCGCGGCAGTTCGCGGCGCAGTTGCAGCAGCGGTGGGGGGTCGCGGTGCGGCATCGCCGCCAGCACCGCTGCGGCATCGCCTTCGTAGGGCGCGCGACCGGCCAGCAGGTGGAACAGCGTCGCGCCGAGCCCGTAGACGTCGAGCGGCGGCGCCACCCGCTGCGCCATGGTCGGCCCGACCTGCTCGGGGGCCATGTACCACGGCGTGCCCAGGGTGGTCGCCGTCGCGGTCAGGCGCGCGGCGCTCTGCTGGGCGGCGATGCCGAAGTCCAACAGCACGGCGCGGCCGTCGCGGCACACCAGCACGTTCGACGGCTTCACGTCGCGGTGCACCAGCCCTGCGGCATGCGCTGCGGCCAGCGCGTCGGCGATGCCTGCGGCCCAGTGCGCGACGATGCGCGGCAACACGGTCTCCCGCAGGCCGAACTCGGCTGCGAGGTCGGACAGCTGCGCACCTTCGGCGAGCCGTTCGAGCACCGTCGCCAGCGTCACGCCGTCCAACAGCTCCATCACCAGGAACAGGATGCCTTCGGGCGTGCGGCCGCGGTCGTAGACGGCCACCACGTGGGGATGGCGCAGGGCCGCCAGGGCTTCGGCTTCGCGCAGGAAGCGCTGCTCGGCGGCGGGGTCGCGGAACAACCGGGCGTCGAGGATCTTGACGGCGACGTCGCGCTGCAGCTCTTCGTCGCGGGCGGCGTAGACCACACCCATGGCGCCGCGGCCGCGGCAGCGGTGCAGTCGGTAGCGACCCGCCAGCAGCATGCCGGCGAGCGGGTCCTGCTGCGCCGCCTGCTGCTGCAAGGCCGGCAGGTCCGCCGCCAGCCCGAGCACTTCGGCCAGGGGCTGCAGCAGCTGCGGCTCTGCTGCGCACAGCGCGACCAGGTCAGGCTGCTGCCCACGGTCCATCAGGTCCAGGGCCTGCTGGACCAGGGCGATCAAGGCTTCCTGGTCGGGATCGTTGGCAGCGGTCATGGTCGGCCGGGCGCGCGGAGCCTGCGCATTCTGCCATGGACGGGCGGCGGAGAGGCGTGTTCGCCGTGCCAATCGCGCGGCAGTGGCAGCCGCAACGTGCCTGACGGGTGCGGGCCGACTCTGGCCCATGCCGCAGACCCTGAGTCCGTTCCCGCTGCGCCCACTCGCCCGGCGGCAGCCAATGCCGCCAGAGCCCAGCCCGATCAGGCCTTGCTGATGAACCCTTCGAGGTCCGCCACCAGCTCGTCGAGCCCGTAGCTC
>JAEUHP010000230.1 GCA_016795295.1 Planctomycetota bacterium
TTTTTGGCTCATCTCGTCCCCCCCCCCCTCTACTGGGTAAGGCCTGCGCATCAGTCCCGCGGCTTGGTGCGAGCGACGAACGAACTTCTGTCCCATGTCCCGAAAACACAAACGCATGGGCGAAGTGCTCGACTTGCCAGCGCTGCGGCCCTTCCCAGACCCTGTTAAATGACCGTGTACGAGAGCAAGTCTAGCATGCGAGCAAGACTGCGGCTGTCCGGCCTGCTGCTGGTGGGTGCTTTGGCGCTCGCGGTGTCGTGCTGGCTTTTTCTCGGCGATGCCTCCGCTGATCAGCTCCGACTCGATGACGTGCTCGAGGCGCCTTCGAGTCCAACCAAGAGCAGTGAATCCGATATCGTTCCAGTCACGGAGTCGAGTCGGTGGCTCGAGCGATTGTCTGCTGGTGGAGAGATCAAGTTTCGTGTCGGAAGTTCAGAGATTCCTGTGTCGCATAAGCTGCCAGAGCTAGGTGGTTTGGATGCGCCGGGACGTGCATATGTTGAAGAGTGTCTTCAAGCGCGCGTGGACTTGTTCTTGCGGAAGTTCGACAACCACTATGCGCAAACACTCTGGAAGTCCGAAGAGTGGCGTCGACTGGAAGAGGCTCGGGTCAACTCGATGCTCTGCCGCTACAAAGCCTATCACCAGGCGTTCCTTGCTGGCGAGTACTTCCTTGTCGATTCAGGAGACCCTGTTCCGAATCTTGGCCCGACAGTAGCTTGCTTGAACTCTGGTGCTGTGCTCTCAGGAAAGTCAGTCAAGGTGGTTGTTGTGGCGGACAAGAAGAAGTATCAGATCGATGCCATGGATCAGCAGGTGGAGGCGCGCCGCCTCGATTGGCTGGCGCGCGTAGTCCATGACTTCAACGCCCTTGATTTTGAGGAGCGTCAATCTGCAATATTGAGGATGAAGGCCAATAATCCTGAAGACGCAGGCTGGCTCAGGGACACCTTCCCAGAGGGAGTACGTGTCAACGACAGAGAGATGTTACTGTACTTGTAAGCTAAGTTTTGTGCTGTTCATTTCCGCGACGGTGGAATCCCCTCATCGTGGACGGCGGACTTCACCGTGACCGCGAAGTGTGCGCTATGTTCAGCTTACTCTACGGATGGATGATCCAGCAAAGGTCTGATGGCCTCAGTTCACCGTTTGGGCACTTGCCGAGCCTCACTCGCTCAAGTGAGTCTCCGAGCCAAGGTCCGTCGGAACGTCACTGCACCAACACAGTCAGCTCCGCGCACGACGCCCAGGCCCGGCCTTGCACTTCGCGGAGCGCTCGCAGCCGCACGTAGCGAACTTCCTCCGCCGCCGCGAACCGCACCCGCTGCGGCTCCTTCTGCTGCTCCACGTTGGCGAACGTGCCCTTGGCCAGCACCCGCCACGCCACACCATCGAGGCTGCCCAGGAACTCGTACTCCGCGATCGTCCCGTTGCTGCCCTCGGCGCGCGCCTGGTACAGAAACCCGTGCGCCAGCACAGTCCGCCCGAGATCCACGCTCACATGGTGCGGCGGCTTCGGGCTGTCCGGCGACCAACGCGAATGCCAATGCGTGCGCGGATCCCCGTCGATCGCCTTCGCCGCCGCCTCCGTGCCGCCTTGCTCGCTCGAACAATCCAGCACCCGGAAACCTGCCGGGGCGAGCCCGAAGTGCGCACTGGCCACGGCGCCGCTGGCGAGCGCCAGCGCCCGCCCGCCGGCTGGCGGCAGCGCCACCGCCCGCACCAGCCCACCGTCTGGCAGCGCGAACGGTTCGAGGTAGCGCGGGCTCTCGGCGCTGGGGGCCGAACCGTCGAGCGTGTAGTGCACGGGGCCGTTCGCGGTGAGCGTCACCGTGCCGTCGGCGGTGCGCCGGATCGCCGGTGGCTCCAGCAGCAGCGGCCGCCGGAACAGCCGGAAGGCGGCGAGTTGTGGCGCGGCGCGGCTCTTCTCGATCCAGACCCGGAAGCCGTCGCCGGTGACCGGCTCGGTGCGCAGCAGCCGGCGCGCGCCGATGGTGGTGCCGCGTGCGCAGTCGCGCCAGCCACCGCCCTGCAGCACTTCGATGCGGAACGCTTCGACGCGCTGCCCGCCGGCGGCCAGGTCCTCGGAGATCTCGAACAGGTCCACCGTGGCCGCCTGCGGCAACGTGATCTCGCGCACCTTGGGATAGACGCGCAGCGTGCCGGTGCTGCCGAGGTCGGTCTGGAAGGTGGCGTCGAGCCAGGCGCCCAGATCGCGCAGCACTTGCACGTCGGGGTCGGCGATCCGGCCGCGGCGGTCCGGCGGCACGTTGAGCAGCAGCACGGCATTGCCGCCGACCGAGCCGAACCAGATCTCGAGCAGTTCGGCCAGGGACTTCACGCGTGCGTCCTCACTGGGATGGTGGAACCAGCCCGGCCGGATCGACACGTCGGTTTCGGCGGGCCACCAGCACAGCGCGCGGGCAAAGGTGAGCTGGTTGCGACCACCGAGTTCGCGCTCCTGGTTGCGTTCGCGCAGCGCCCAGAGCGCGCGCCAGCTCTGGCGGTCGGTGGCGAACGGCCCCGGTGCTGGGCTGGCCAGCGGCAGCACGCTCCATTCGTCGGCGCGCGTCTGGCCGGCTTCGTTGCCGACCCAGCGCACGTCCGGGCCGGTGATGGCGATCACGGCGTTGGGCTGCAGTTCGCGCACCAGGGCGAACACCGCCTGCCAGTCGAAGCGGCTCGGCTCGTCGGGCGGGCAATGGGCGCCGTCGAACCAGACTTCGAACAGCGGACCGTAGTCGGTGCAGAGTTCGCGCAGCTGCTGCAGGAACACCTGCTGGTAGGCCTTGGTGCCGAAGGTCGGTTCGTGGCGGTCCCAAGGCGACAGGTAGACGCCGAAGGCAAGGCCCGCGGCGCGGCACGCGGCGGCGACTTCGCCCACCACATCGCCCTTGCCGCCGCGGAACGGCGCGGCCGCAACGGTGTGCTGGGTGCTGCGGGACGGCCACAAGCAGAAGCCGTCGTGGTGTTTGGCGGTCAACACGAGGCCGCGCATGCCGGCCGCGCGGAAGGTGTTCGCCCACTGGTTCGCGTCGAAGTCGCTGGGCGCGAACTGGCGCGGGTCCTCGGTGCCGTCGCCCCATTCGCGGTCGGTGAAGGTGTTCATGCCGAAGTGCACGAACGCGTTGCAGCCGGTGGCTTGCCAGGCGAGCTGGCGGGGCGTGGGGCGCACCGTGGCGGCCAGGCTGGTGATGGCGTCGGCGGACGCGTCGGGCGGCACGGCGAGGGGGGCGGGGTCCTGGGCGCGGAGCGGTCCGGTGAGCAGGGGTCCCGGGAGCGGGGAGATGGCGAGCAGGGCGAGCGGCCAGCGCATGGTGCAGACCATAGTCGGGCGTTAGGCTCGACGGGCATCATGAAGCTGCGTCGTGCCCATTGGCTCGCTCTGGCCGGTTGCAGCGCCTGGGCGGCGTTCGGCTGCGCCTACCTCGGCGTCGAAGACGGCAGCTCGGGGCTGAGCGCGCTCGGATGGCTGCACGCGGGGTTCTTCCTGCCGGCGTTGCTGGTGTGGGGCGGGCACAGCAATGCCGACCTGCCGTGGATGGGGGCGCTGGCCTGGCTGTTTTGGTGCGCGTGCGCCCTGCTGGCGGTGCAGGGGGTGGGCGCTCTGCGGCCGCGGGTGGCGCCGAGAGCGCAGGCCTGAAGGCGGGCCGCCGCGCGCGTGCCTGGCCGGTCCACCCGCGGGGGCGGTGCCGCTGCGACCCGCGAACGGGTCGGCGTTCGCGACTACTTGGTTTCCGGCTTCGGCTTGCCGAGCGCGAACAGGCCCAGGCCCAGCGCGACGAAGCCGCCGCGGATGCCCCAGGCGGCGCCTTCGCCCCAGGTGTTGATCCAGCGCAGGACCCGCAGTTCGAGGTCCATGAAGTGCATGACGGAGGAGACGATGCCGAGGGCCAGCAACAGGAAGCCGATTCTGCGCATGCTGGCCAAGCTAGCGGCGCCCACGGCGCAATGGACGCCGTTTCCCGGCGATCTCGAGCGGACTCGATTCGGCCATGCGGTCGGCACGCCGTCGAGAAATCGGCGAGAATCCACCGAAGAGCTTCCGCTGGCCGGTGTCTCGATGGCACCGGCCCAGCGCCGGACCCCCCGATGCCCACGCTCGATCGCGACACCTTCGAACAGCTCGTGCGCCGCCACCATGCGGCCGTCCACCGCAGCGCTTTGCGCGTGGTGCGGCGGCCGCAAGATGCCGAGGACGTGACCCAGGAGGTGTTCCTACGGGTGTTCCGCGGCCAGGTGCCGCTCGAAGGCGAGCCGCCCGCGCGTGGTCCGTTGTGCTGGCTGGCCACCCGCCTGGCGCTCAATGCGTTGCGCGCCGCGCGCCGCCGCCGAACCAAGGAGCTGCTCGCCATGTCTTCCGTGCCATCCGCCGCGTCACCCGACCAGCACGCCGCAGGCAACGAACTGCACACCGCCGTTGCGGCAGCCGTCGAGACCTTGCCCGACGAACTGCGGCTGCCCCTGCTGCTGCGCTACCAGGACGAACTGACCCTGCGGGCGGTTGGCAGCGCCCTTGGCATCGCCGAAACGACCGTCCACGGCCGCGTCCAGGCGGCACTCGAACGGCTGCGTCGGCAGCTGGCGGAGCGAGGCCTGGCGCTGGCGGCGGCGAACGTCACTGCGCAGCTCGCCGAGCTGCCGACGCCGCTGCCGCAGAGTGCACTGCTCGATCGCCTGCTGGCGGTGCCGCAGACGGCGCCGCTGGCGTGGGGCGGGCTGGCCAAGTTCGCCCTCGCTGCGGCGCTGCTGCTCGGCGTCGGCGCGGGCGTCTGGTGGGCGGCGGCGGCACCGGGTGAGCCGGCAACCCAGGGCGTGGCTGCGGCGCGGGTTGTGCCCATGGCTGCGAGTGTCGCTCAGGATGCGCCGCGCGAACGTCAGGAGCCGCGCCAGCCAGTGCCAGTGCCTCGCGACGTGCTGGCGCAGGACCCGGCGCCGAGCCACGCGGCCTTCTCGGGCACGGTGCGCGACCACCTGGACTGGGGCGCTGCCGGGGTGCGCGTCGTCGCGGTGGCCGCGGGCAACCTGAAGCCGTTCGTGCTCGCCACGACGCATGCCGACCGTACTGGGGCCTTCGTGCTGCCGGTGCCGTTCGACGGGGATCCGGTGCGCGCCGGCCGGATCCGGCTTCAGGTGTTCGACCAGGCGCAGCTGCTGCTGGAGAGCCAGGAGCTGCCGTTGACCAGCGCTGCGGCGCGGGTGCCCGTGCATCTCGTGTTGCCGCCCGAGGCGGGTGCCGAAACCACCAAGTTCACGGTTGCCTGTGCCGTGCGCGGGCCCGACGGGTCGCCAGTGGCCGGTGCGCAGGTCCAGATGTTCCGCCCGAGTCCTTCTGGGCCGCGCCTCGGCTGGGAGCGAGCCGAAATCGAGGCCGCGACTGGCGGCGATGGCAGGGCCGTCCTCAGCGGGCGCAGCGTGGGCGAACAGATCCTGTTCGTGGATGCCAGGGCGCAGGGTCTGCGCGCGGGCATCCAGCGGGTGATGATCCGCGAGGCGGGTACCTACTCGGTCACCATCACCCTGGCCCCGGGACGCAGTTGGCGAGGTCGCCTGGTCGAAGTGGAAGGTGGGCCGCTCGAATGGGCGAACGTGTGGCTCGAAGAGCAGGATCCGCGGGTGGCCCACTTCGGCAAGCTCGGCGCTGACGGTGCGGTCGCGTTCGGCGCGCTCGGCGATGGGCCGTTCCTCCTGCACGTCGAGGCCCATCCCTTCTCGCCGGCGACTGTGCCTGGTCTGCTCCCCGACGGCGAGCCCGTGACGATCGCCCTGAAGCGCGCCACGGATCTGCGCGACCACGGTTCGCACCTCGCCGAAGTGCACGGCCGCCTCATGGCGGCGAGCGACGGGTCGCCACTCGAAGTGCCACCGTTCGCGGTGGAAGTGCTGCCGGTTTTGCCCGGGAGCTCGACCTTGGCCACGGACTGCGTCGTGCAGCCGCCGCCGGCGCAGCGCGCGAGCGACGGTCGCAGCGAACCCGAATTCCACATGGTGGGATTGGCACCGGGTCGCCACGCGGTCGTGGTGCGGCTCGCCGGCCATGCTGCCGCGGTCGAGTGGGTCGACCTCCGTCAAGACGAGATCCGCACCGATCTGGTGGTGCGTCTACAGCGCGGGGCCTCGGTGCGGGGGCGGGTGGTGCGCGCCGACGGCTCGCCGGCAGCCGATGCGTTCGTGTTCGTGGTCGGCATCGGCGAACGTGGGGATGCCGTGATCGCGGGTCGAGATGCCGCCCAGCAGACGGCGCAGCCACGGCATTGGCACGCCATGCTCGCGACCTCGGCGCGCTGCACCACCACGGGCACGTTCGAACTGGCTCATGTGCCGGCGGGTGTGGCGTTGCGGGTGGTCGCCGTGGCTGCAGCAGCCGCACCCGGCATCAGCCAGGCGGTGACCTTCCAGGAAGGCCAATCCGCCGACGGCTTCAAGCTGCGCCTTGCGCCGCGTTGATCGGGGGTGCTGGTCCAGAGCCTTGCGCATCGTCTGCCGGCGCGATTCGCTGCCAGCATGATCCCTCGCCCAGCCTCCGACGAGCATCCCGCCTGGTGCCAGCGCTACCTCGACCGTGTGCCCGACGGCGACGTGTTGGCGTTCCTGCGCGCGCAGGGCGAACGTTCGCGCGCGCTGCTCGCCACCGTGCCGCCGGCCCAAGAGGGCTACGCCTACGCGCCCGGCAAGTGGTCGGTGAAGCGTCTCTGGCAGCACGTGGTCGACGGGGAGCGCCTGTTCGCCTACCGGGCGCTGTGCATCGCGCGCGGTGACACCCAGGCCCTGCCCGGCTTCGACGAAGACGCCTATGCGGCGCAGGACGGCAGTGAGGCGCGTTCGCTCGCCGACATCACGGCCGAGTACGCGACGGTGCGCGCGGCCAGCTCGTCGCTGTTCGCCGGCCTCGGTGCGTCGGCCTGGACGCGCCGCGGCATCGCCAACGGCAATCCGGTCAGTGTGCGCGCCTTGCCTTGGATCATCGCCGGGCACGAACTGCACCATTTGGCGGTGCTGCGGGAGCGCTACGGGCTCGGCTGACGGTCCTGGACTCAGGTGTCGTGGTGCCAAACGCCGATGCCTTGGGCATGTCCACGGCGAGCCAAACCGTCTGTGCTTGGTGCCAACAGCCGATCCGCGCCAGTGCCACGGCGGAGGACAGCCACGGCATCTGTCTCGATTGTCTGCCTGAGGTGTTCTCGATCCCGGTCGAGTCGCTGCTGCAGATGGACCAGACGCGTCTCGACGCGTTGCCCTATGGCTTCGTCGTGCTCGACGAACGGGACGCGGTCGTCGAGTTCAACGCCTTCGAGGCCGAGCTCGCGCGCATGCGGCGCGAAGATGTGCTCGGGCGCAACTTCTTCACCGAAGTGGCGCCGTGTACCAACGTCGAACAGCTCGGTGGCTGGGTGCGGCGCGCTCGGGCGATCGGGGTCGATGCGACGACGCAGGTGATGTTCGTGTTCGGCTTCCAGTTCGGTCGGCGCCTGGTGGACATCACGCTGTCGTTCCTGGCGGCGACCAAGACGGTCACGTTGGTGGTGCGGGAGACGGGTAGTCAGGACCGTGATGCGGCGGCGGGATCGGATCCGGACTGCAAGCGTTCGCGTGCCAAGGAGTAGTCGTTCAGGCGAGCGTTGTATGAGGCCATTGTGCTGTGCTCGTGCACCGCGACAATGCTGGCACCGATGCGCCTGCTCCCCGCCTGCCTGTGGCTCACCGCCAGCCTCGCCGCGCTGACGGCCCAGACCCCGCTCGCCGAACTCGTACGCCGCAGCGCACCGTTCGACCTCGACGGCGACGGCCGCGCCGAACTGCGCCGCCTCGAATGGCTTGCCGAACGGGGCGCCGCCAACCAACCCCTGGTGGTGCTCCTGGTCGAACTGCGCCTCTGGCAGGCAGCGCCACAATCGACAGCGCCCGAACAACCCGCCGCGGAACTCCGGCAGCGCCTGCACACCCTGGCGGACGACATCGCCGCCGAAGGCCACCGCGTGCTGCTGCTCGGCGCCGAAGTGCACAGTGGCCCCCCGCACCAGGACGGCCGCACCGTGTTGGCCATGCGCCGCCTGTTCCAGCGCCTGCACGCGGCAGCTCCCATGGCGGCCGCCGTGCTCGTCGGCCACTTCCCCGACGCGCTCTTGGTGCGCACCTGCAATTGGCGTCGCAACGAAGCGCTGCAACTGCCCGGGCGCGATGGCGTGCCGGTGCCGATCGGCCCCGAGACCACCAACCTGCGCGCCGTGCCGGAGATCGTGGCCCATCGCTGCGATCTGGTGCTCGCCGACCTCGATGGGGCTTGGGAAGCCTGCTACGTGCCGGGCCCGGCGACCCTGCGCTCGGCTTGGGCGGTGTTCGGCCCGACGGTGCCCGAGGCGGGGGGTGTTTGTACGGCATTGCAGCTCGGGGAGTTGGCGGTCACCGATGTGTTCCACGTGCGCGATGGTGCAGCGATCGCCGATCCCGCTGGCTTTGCGCTGCATCTCGACGCCAAGGACCGCGACCACGAATGCAGCACCGCGGATCGCGCGCTCGGCAATCCGCTGGCGCGCCCCGAGATCGCGGTGTCGCGGCTCGATGCGCGCGGCGTTGCCGTGACGATCGATGCCGGGGCGCTTGCTGCCGACGCCTCGGGCAAACTGGTGCCCGCCGCGTGTGCGGACTTGCCCTGGAGCACATCGCTCGCGGCCGAAGTGGCGCTGTTGAATCGTTACCTGGCGCGCAATCATGCCTTCCGCACCAAGGCGTGGTCAGCCGACCAGCGCCGGCCGGCGGCGATCGCGCATGGTCTCGGCGGCGGCATGGCGGTGCTGCGCGAGGCGGATCCGGCCTGGGCGGCGTTCGCCGAGGCGGGCTACGACGTCACTGCTGGCGATCTCGCGGCGCTGGCGCAGTGGCTGCAACGGCCCGCGATGCTGCGCACGCTGCGGGCGCACAGCGATGCCCATGGCGCCGCCTTCGGGGCGAGCGATCCGGCGGCCTTGGCCAATGCCGCTGGGCCGGCGTGGGTTTGGCACCGGGAAGGGGAACGCTTCGTGCCGAGCTGGGCTGGGCATCGGCGCGGGCACGCGGATTTGGGTTTCTATCTGAGTCTGTCGGCCAATCAGGCTTTGGCGGCGACGCCGTTCGTGCTGTTGCACACGGGCTGTGAAGCGCTGTCGCCGCCCGGGAGTGTGGAGCACGCCTACGATGCGCCCGAATACGGGCGGTATGGGCACGCGGAGGCGATCCTGTTCCACACGCCGTGTGTGGCGATGCTCGGGCGGGCGAAGGTGTTCTACGACGAGCCGCGGGAGTTCGCGGCGGTGCTGGCGGCGGGGGGCTCGGTGGGGGCTGCGTGGCGGCGCTACTTCGAGGTCGAAGCGCAGGCTGCGGACTGGGCGCAAGTCGGTGACGACATCGGGCGCAAGCGCGCCTACTTCTGGTCCGTGGTCGGCGACGCGACGTTGCGGCTGTCGCGAGCGGCTGGGGCTGGGGAGCTGCGCTAGCTAAGGTCGGCTTCCGGATCCACCCCCGGGCCGACGTGTTTGGACGACATCCGGGTTGCGGTGCAGGTGGAAGACCGCGTGTACTACTACGGCGTGTGTTTCGATCGCGAAGTAGATGCCGTACGGGAACCTGCGCAGTAGCCCGCGGCGGAACCCAGGAGCAATCTCAGGGAAAACTGCGGGGGATTCGCTCAGTTTGGCAAAGAACTGGTCCACCGCCCCAAGGAAGCGGACCCCGAGGCCGGTGCGCTGGAGCTCGTACCAGGTGTAGGCAGCATCGAGGTCAGACTCGGCTGCCGGGGTCAGATGCAGCTGCAAGGTCAAGGGGCGTCGTCACGACGGCGCAGAATACGTTCGCGAACCTCGTCCCAAGAACGCACCTTGTCGGGATCGTTGCGATACTCCTGTTGGCGCTCCCTGAGTTCACGCACGTGCCACTCGGGTACCGGGACACGGTTGGAGCGAGCGGCAATGCGGTCCCACAGCCTCTGCACGTACACGATCTGTTCGTCTACCGAGAGGTCGTCGAAGCCGGCTGGCGGGTTTTGATCGGGCTCGTGCACCTCTGGATTCTAGCACGCCGCGGGGTTCGCGCTGGTCGCGGGCCGAGGGCGAATGGCGATTCGCTGGCGCACCCACCACCGCGACGTCTCCTTGACAAGTTCCCGCCCCGCCCCGGTTAGCTTGATCCGATCGCCATCCGCCGCCATCTCGCCGTCGCCTTGCCATTGCTGGCCCTCGCCGCAGGAGCCGGTCTGGTCGCGGTCGTGGGCTGGAGCCTGCTGAGCGCCTGGCAGCAGGATCGCCAGCGCCACGAACTCGACGCGCGGCAGGCGGCGCGGGATCTGGCGGTGGCGCTGCGGGCCACCTTGGCCAATCCCGGCATCGCCGCGCGGCTGCCCGCGGCCGAACGTTTCCGCTGCCGCGACGGCACTCTGGTGGTTCCTGAAGCGGTGGCCTGGGTGTTCGAACGGCCGGTGGAGCGGCTCGATCCGGCCGATGCCGGCAAACTGCAGGACGCCGAGCGCGCCGAGTTCGTGCAGGGCGATCCGGCCCAGGCGGCACGGATCTTCGCCGAACTGCTCGGTCCGCGCCGGCCCGGGGGCACTGCGGGGCTGCTGGCGCTGACGGCGGCTGGGTTCGCGGCCCAGCGCCGGGGTGACGAGGCGGCCGGCGCCGAGATCGCCGCGCGGCTTCTGGCGGCGTTGCGCGAGGTGGCGGCCACGGACCTCGCCGAGCCGCGCTGCGCAGAGTCGGTGGCGGCGGCAGCCTTGTTGCTGTGGCCGCGCGCCGCTGCAGAGTCGGACCGAGACGAACTGCGGCGGTTCTTGCCGTGCCTGCCGCCGAGCCTCGCGCTGCCGACTTTGCGCCGCCTCGCCGAACTGGGCCAGCCGGTCGACGAGCTCGCCGCGGCGCAGGCGGCGGTTGCGGCGCAGCGCCGGACGTTGCAGGCGGTGGCGCCGGCGGTGGCCCTGCTGGGCGAACGGGCGGAGGCGCGCGCGTTCGCCGGGCGGCTGCTGTTGTGGTGGCCGGACAGTGGCGCCGGCAGCGGCTCTGACAGCGGTGCTGGCAGTGGCTCTGGCAGCGGCCACGGTGCCTGGCTTCTGCCGACGATCCTGCCGGCATTGCTTGCCGAAGACAGCGCTGCTGCGGGTGCTGACCCGATGGCCGTGCCGCGCGCCGAGATCGTCTTCGCCGAGCCGACCGCTGGGGACGTGCACGAGATCGTCGCCGGGTTGGCCTGGTCGGTGCCGTTGCCCTTGCCACCGCGGCCGTGGTTCGCGGGCCCGGTGGCGATCACGGCGGCAGCTGTGGCGCTGTTGCTGGTGGGCATCGGCAGCGGCTGGTTCGCGCTGCGGGCGCTGCGGCGCGAAGCCGCGGCGGTGCGGGCCCGCGCGGAGTTCTTGACCGGCGTGACGCACGAACTGAAGACCCCGGTGGCGGCGATCCACCTGGCCAGCGAAGTGCTCTGCGACGACGTGGTGCCGAGGCAGAAGCTGGCGGAGTACCACCAATTGCTGCGCGGCGAGTCGACGCGGCTGCTCGGCCTGATCGACAACGTGCTCGACCTGGGCCGGCTCGAAGCCGGCGAACGGCCGCACGATCCGCAACCGGGCGATCTCGCCGAACTGGTGCGGGAAGCCGTGCAACGCCATCGGCCCTTGCTGGCCCGCGCTGGCCTGGAGATCGCCTGCGTCGAGGGCCAGACCCAGGTGCCAGGGGTGTTCGATCAAGGCGGCTTGTTGCAGGTGCTGGGCAACCTGCTCGACAATGCGCGCAAGTATGCGGCCAAGGGCGGCCGGGTGGTGGTGGCGACCCGCGTCGAGGTGGCTCGGTTCGTGGTCGCGGTGCGCGACTTCGGCCCGGGGGTGCCGGTGGGCGAACGCGAAGCCGTGTTCGCCCGCTTCCAGCGCGGCCAGGCGCATCGGCACGGTTCGATTCCAGGACTCGGCCTCGGTTTGCATCTCGCCCGCGGCATCGCCGAACGGCACGGTGGTGGTCTGCGCTGTGTTGCGCCCGGGGACGGCCCGGGCGCTCTGTTCGAACTGACCTTGCCGCTCGACACGACTGCACCATGACCCATCCTCTGCTGCTCGTCGAAGACGACCCGGCGCTGCGCACGTTGCTCGCCGATGCGCTGCAGCACGACGGCCACGCCGTGACCACTGCGGCGGATGGCGACGAAGCGCTGGCGTTGCTGCGCGAACGAGCGTTCGACCTGTTGCTCTTGGACGTGATGCTGCCGGGGCCGAGTGGCCTCGAGATCCTGCAGGCGTTCCGTCGGCGCGACCAGGACACCCCGGTGCTGCTGCTCACGGCGCGCAGTTCGGAGAGCGACAAGGTGCTCGGACTCGAACTGGGCGCCGACGACTACGTGACCAAGCCGTTCTCGCTGCGCGAACTGCGCACGCGCGTGCGGGTGCTGCTGCGGCGGGTGCGGCGTCCCTTGGGCCAGCCGGCCGGACGGTTTCGCATCGGCGGCGCCGAGGTCGATCTCGACGGCTACCGCGTGCAGCGCGGCCGCCAGCAGCATCGGCTGTCGCCGACCGAAGCGGCGCTGCTGGCGCTGTTGTGGCAGGAGCGCGGGCGGGTCGTCGATCGGGCGCGGTTCCTGCAGCAGGTCTGGGGCGGCGACGGCAGTGTCGGCGATCGCACCATCGACACGCATTTGCTGCACCTGCGGCAGAAGATCGAAGTGGACCCCAAGGCGCCGCAGCACCTGCGTACGGTGCACGGGGTGGGTTATCTGCTGCACGTGGGAGAAGCGTGAGCGGCAGCCGACTTGCGCCTGGGCCGCGGTCCCGGTGGGTGCCCAGGCCGTTCGCGACAACTCCTCGACACCGATTCGACCACCCGACGACCGGATCGGTGCCGTTCGTGCCTCTCATGCCATCATGAAAGCGATACCGCTCGTGTTGTTCTCGTGGCTCGGGCTCGGCGCGCTGGCGCCGGCACAGGATGCAGCGGCGCAGCTTCAGCGCGCGCAGCTGCTCGAACGCCAGGAAGGCGATTTGCGCGCCGCCGAGGCTGCCTACCGGCAGGTGCTCGGCGATCCGGCGGCGGCGGCAGCGCACCAGGGCGCGGCGCTGCGGCTCGGCGCGCTGCTGTGGCGGCTCGACCGCCGCGACGAGGCGCGGCCGTTCCTCGACCGCGCGGTTGCGGCGGGTGGGGACGGAGCGGCCGAGGCCCAAGCGTTGCTGCAGGGGCAGGGCGATGCGGCCAGTGCCGAGGCGGCGCGGCTCGAGCGGGCGCGGCAACTGCTGCAACGGCTGGAAGAGCTCGTCAATGCTCCGGGTGCTGGGAACCACGAGGGCCTCTTGAGCGAAGTGCGGCAGAATCTGCTCTGGCTCGGTGCCGCTGGGGCAACCGCGTTGGTCGAGCGGATGACGGGCTGGTCGATGCTCGAGGAAGGGGCGCTGCGGACCCGAAACGGCGACATCCTGCCGATGGTCACCGAGACGGTCAGGCTGTTCTGGCAGATCGGCACGCCGCCGGCCCAGCAGTTTCTGGAGCGGGTGGCGCCGTCGTCGTCCCTCGGGTTCCGCCGGGTGCTGACGCGCAACTTGCATTCCAACACCGCTGCTGACCTGGTGCCGCTGTGTACGCTGCTGCTGGGCGACGTCGATCCGACCGGTGAAGTCGGCCGCAACCTGGATGGCGTGATCCAGCGCTTCACCTTGGAGGCACTGCTCGACCTCGGCGAGCAGACCACGCTGCCGGCCCAGGTGGCGCTGTTTCGAGGTCTCCAGGGGCGTTGGCACCGGCTCGAGTCCAAAGAGCGGGAACTGGTGTTCGCGCGCGTGGGGGCGCGGCTGCAGCAGGCACTGGGCGCGGCCGAACCGGAGCTCGCCCGCCAGGCCTGGTACTTTGCCGGCCTCCTCGGTCGGCAGGGGCCGGCTGCCGGTCGGCGGCTGTTCCTCTCGGCGTTGCCAGCCATGCCGGGGATGATGTACTCGGAGAATGCGGGGGTGGTGCCGCTCGACGACGAAGACCTGCGGCTGCTGCTCCTCGCGGTGCGCTCGCAGAAGCCACACGTGCTTGCTTGCGCACGCTGGTTCTTCGGCAACCAGCAGCCGGAGTGGACGCAAGCCAGCGTCGATGCCGTGCTCGAACTGATCGAGCGGGGCGTGGTCGAGCAGGCGGTCGGTGAGCCCAAATGGGGGGCGCGCCTGTTGGCCACCGCATCCGGGGAACAGTTGGTGCGGCTGGTGCCGTTGCTGCCACGCATCGGCAACCCCGAGACGGCATTGCCCGCCTGGTTTCAGTCCGAACCTGGGGCCGAACTGCCTCTGGCAGCGGCAGGACCCCTGCGCCAACTGCTCGACCGCTGCTTCGCCAACCCACCGAACTCGTGGCACCTGTTCGACACTCGGCAGATGGTCAAGAACGGCCCCAAGGTGCAAGCGGCAGCAGGCATGACCTACAGCCTGCTGTACATGCTTGGGCGTTTGCCGGATCCGGCGACGGTGCCCTGGCTGCTCCAGCAACTGCAGACCCGGCCAGGCCTGGTGGACGCACTGGCGTGCGCGTCGCTGCTGCTGTCCCGCAGTGGTTGCCAGGAAGCGGCCAACGCGATGCGCGTGCTGCTGACCTGGTCGGGAACACCGGAAGTGTCCATGGCTGCGAGCACCCGCGTGTGCCTGTTCGCGGAGCTGGTGCGCATCGGGAGTCGGGAGGCCATCCAAGAGTTCTCGACCGCGTACTCGCTGGGCATGGGGCTCGCGGACATCTGGCCGCCGCAAGCGAGTCTCCGGCGCCTGTCGGGTGTGGTGCAGGGCACCGCAACCACCCAGTTCAGCTCGGCGACGGTCCGTTTGGGAGGCATCAACCTGCTGAGCGACGTCTCGGACCGCAGCGGCGGGGTCAGAGTGCCGCTGTATGGATATGGGCGCGAAGACCTGATTGCCGCGTGGCGGGTGCTGCTCGACAGCCCGGTTGCCCAGCAATTCGTGACGGAGGCCGGCCAAGTCCACGACCTGCGCGCGCCCTTGGCCGTGCTGCCGCTGTTCGCCGAGCGTCTGCCCACGATCTGGGCAGGACTTGGCAACGATGTGGGACAACGCGTGTTGTCCTTTCTGTTCGCTTCGTTCTCGGACGTGACCACGGAGAACCTCGCGGCCGACCCGGCACTGGCACCCGCGATCGCAGGGCTGTTGCGCTTTGAGGACGCAATCGCCACGAGGGTGCTGGCCAGTCTGCCGCCCAAGGTGGTGCGCGAGACCTTCCCTGCGGAAGCTCTGCACGTCTTGCGTGCGGTGCCGCAGATCTTCGGCCAGGGCATGTGGAAGAGGATCGGCATCCCGCTCAACGTCGCGGATTGGCAACACCTGCTGCGTACGGCGGACGCGTCGCTGCTGGGGAGCTTGGTGTCGGAGTTGCCGACCCCGCTGGACCCGGCGCTGCGACCGTTGCTCGAGGCGACGCTGCGTTCGAGCGACCTCGACGTGCGGCGCATCGGCTGCGGTGCGCTGGCACGCCTGTCCGCGTTCGACTCGGTGGGAGCCTTGTTGGCGATGCTGAACGATCCCGAACCGTTGGTCCGCAAAGCAGCCACCGAAGCCCTCGAACAGCTGCGCTTCCAGCAAGAACAGCGCAGCTATTGGAACACCGCCGGCACCGGCATCGACGCCAGTCCCGCGGCGGCCTTGGCCAAACTGCTGCAGCAGGCCAAAGCCGGCGCAGCGAAGGACCAGCGGCTGCTCGCGATCCGATCGCTCGCCGCTCTTGGCCGGCCCGAGGCGCTGCCGTTCTTGATCGAAGCCATCCAGGATCAAGACCCCGACGTGGCGGCGGCAGCGCGCGCGGCGGTGGCCTTGCTGCACGAACGCGCCGGCAGCAAGCCGCAGTAGCAACGGCGCCTCGGCCGCAGGGAGTGAGCCCGAAGCGCGCCGTTCCGGCCCACTCCGCAGGTGTGGGATATCCTGGTGCACGGGAGACGCCTGCCATGCACCTTCGCCACCTACTGGCCGCCGCGGCGGCGTGCACCGCGCCGTTGTTCGCCCAAGGGGCGCAGGCGACCAGCGCCGGCCTCTGGGCGCAGGTGGGCACGGCACCCGCCGTGACGATCGCCCCCGGCATCGACGTGACCGGCGCCTGGTCGCGCACGGCCAGCGGCGCTTGCGGCACGGCCGCGTTCGCCGTGGCGACCCAGACCAGCACCGCCGAACTGCAGGTCGAATTGCAAGTGAGCGCTGCCGCGCTGGCCACCGGCCAGGTACAAGCCGGCGGCGAACTGCGCTGTGTCCTGTGGGCGCCGGAGCCGGTGTCGGGTGTGCTGACGGCGGTCTGGCTGCCCACCGCGAGCGGCACCGGGGCACTCGAGTGCAGCGTCGACGTGCACGACGACGGCAACATCGAGGCCCAGGGGGCCGCCAGCTGGCCACTGCAGTGTGGGCCAACGCCGCTGGTGCTCCGGCTGCGCGCGACTGCCGCCGCCAGTGCCGGCACCGTGCGCTTCGGCTTCGGTTCGTCGTGGACCTACCGCGGCGCTGCGCAAGGCGTGCTGCGGGTGTCGTTCGCGCCGCTGCCGCTCCATCCCGTGCCCGTGGCGAACGGCTGCGGTGCGCCGCAGTTGCAGGCCACCAGCAACCTGCTCGGCGGTGCCGACCTGCTGGGCGCAGGGTGCGCGCCGACCGGACTCGCCGCCGCGGTGCTCGGCTGGCAGGGCCCGGCCCTGCCACTGCCTCTGCCGCCGCATTGCAGCCTTGCCGTGGTGCCGGCCGCCGTGGTGTGGCTGGTTCCGGACGCCGCGGGGGCGTGGCGCTGGTCGTTCGGCCTGCCAGCCGCAGCGCGGCCGCTCGGTCTCGATGCGCAGTGGGTGGCCGTCGATCCCGCGCTGGGCACCGCGTGGGTGAGTCCAGCGCTGCATCTCGACTGCCGCTGAAGATTGCCGGGTGCTGCGGTAGGCTCCGCGGATGCCACTCGCGTCGTTGCCTCGTGTCGCAGGCCAAGCCCCCAGCTCGCCGCGCGCGCGCTTCGGGACTTGGCGCTGGGTGCTGCTCGCGGCGGTCGCCGCCTGCACCCCGGCCCCGTACCGCGGCGAAGCGCCCCCGATGCTGCAGCCACTGCCGCTGCAGCCCGACCTGGACGCCGAAGGCGCGCTGCGGCCGGCTCCCGTCGTGCTCGAGACCACGCCGGACGCCGGTGCCCAAGCGCCGATCGCCGTGCCGCTGGCGCAGGCCCTGCGGGTCACCGCGCTGGCGCATCCGCGCATCCGCGTCGCGCTCGAACAGGTGATGCAGGCGCGCGGGGACCACACCACGGCGAGCCTGCTGCCGAACCCGACGTTCTCGGGCGCGTTCACGCTGCTGCCGTTGCCGGGGCAGTCCTTCAACGCAACCACCCGCCAAGGTGGTCCGCCCCAGCTCGACCTCGGTCTCGGGGTGCTGATCGACGGCTGGCTGTTCGGCAAGCGCGACCTGGCGCAGCGCTTGGCGGCGTTCGAAGTCGACGTGGCGCTGGCGGAATACGCGGACCGCGCGCGGGTGCTGCTGCAGGAGACCGTGGTGGCGTTCCACGACGCGCTGCTGGCCCGCGAACTGCTGCAGCTCGCGCGCGCCGACCGCGACCAGTGGCAGCGGGTCGAGCAGGTCACCAACCAACGCGTCGAGCTGGGCGGTGCCGGGCGCCACGAACTGGACCGGGTGCGGGCCGAGTTGGGTGCGGCGACGCGCCGGGCGCTGCGGGCCGAGGCCGACCACGGCAACGCGCTGAGCCGGTTTCGCGCCCTGCTGGGCGGGGTGCCGGGCGCCGACCGCGCCGTGCCCGAGGGGTCGCTGTCGGCGCTGCCGACCGGCGAGCCGCCGCCATTGGCCGAAGTGCTGGCGCTGGCCGAGCAGCAGCGGCCCGACCTGGAAGTGGCGCGGCGGCGGGTGCGCCGGGCGCAGGCGGCGGTGCTGTTCGAGCGGCGGATGGCTTGGCCGGTGCTGGGAGTCGCGGGTGGCTACACGCGGCAGTACCAGCGCCGGGCGATTGGTTTCCCGGACGTGAGCGCGATCGGGGGCGGGTTCGACCTGAGTCTGCCGCTGTTCGACCGCAACCAGGGCAACATCCTGTTCGCCGAGTCGCAGCTGCGCGAAGCGGAGCTGTTGTTGCAGGCAGCGCGGGTCGAGCTGCGGGCCGAAGTCGAGCAGGCGCTGCGCGGTTATCGGACGGCGATGGCGGTGGAGCGCACGGTGCGGGAGCTGGAGCTCGAGCCGGCGACGCGGCAGCGGGACGTCGTCGAGGCGGCCTACCGGCTCGGGGAACGTTCGGTGCTGGAGGTGCTCGATGCGCAGGGTGCGCTGCGGAATGCGCTGCGGGAGCACTGGAGTGCTCGGGCCGAACTGCTCGGGACTCTGTATCGGCTCGACACGGTTGTGGGCACGCCGGTGTTGGGGCGGCCGTGAGGTGGTGGTCGGTGGGGAGGGTGTGGATGTGCAGGGAGCTGTTGGCGTAGCGGTGTTGGGGGCTGCGTCGCGAGGGGGGCTGACAGGATCTCTCTGAGCAGTTCGACGGGCAACGGAGGCACAGCGGCACTGCCCGGGCACCAGGCGGAAGCTGCCTTGCGCGTCGGCGTTCGCGCGGGTGATGGGCGCGCTGCTGGGGACCGGTTGGGGAAGTTGCGCAGCGGGGCTGCGGAGTTAGGAAGTTCTGCCCAAGAGCGGGGTGGGTTGCGGCAATGTGCTTCGAGATAGGGGGTTGTGGTGGTTCGGGGGCGTGGTTAGGCTAGGTGGATAGGCCGACGGGCCGGTGTTCGGTTCTTCCGTCGAACACTAGTTGAACGAAACCGCTGCGCGGTAGCCCCGCTCCCGGCCGGTCGTGCCGGTTGAGCCGTCGTGGTTGCGCGGCTGTCCCTTGAATTGGCTGGCGAGCCCAGCGTCTCCGTCCCGACGATCCTGTCCGGCGGCACGGGAGGGTTTCCTTCGACGAGGACGACCGATGACGCTGCTACGCGATCGGATGGCAGAGGACCTGCGCATCCGCAACTACTCCCCGAGGACGGTGGAGTGCTACGTGTCGATGATGGAGCGCTTCACGCGCGAGTTCGGGAAGCCGCCGGGTCAGCTCGGGCCGGCCGACATCCGTCAGTTCCAGGTGCGGATGATCGAGAAGAAGGTGTCCTGGACGCAGTTCAACCAGGCGGTTTGCGCGATGCGCTTCTTCTACCGCGTGACGCTGCCGCGCGACTTTGTAGTGGAGCACATCCCGTTCGCGAAGGTTGCGAAGGCACTGCCGACGGTGCTGAGTGTCGACGAAGTGCGTCGGATGCTCGGTGTGCCGATGTGCGCAAAGCACCGCGCGGTGCTGAGTCTGATCTACGCGACCGGCGCGCGGCTGAACGAAGCGACGCACCTGAGGGTCAGCGACATCGACGGCGCACGGATGATGGTGCACATCCGGTGCGGCAAGGGTGGCAAGCCGCGCATGGTGCCAATGTCGGCAGCGCTGCGTGAGCTGCTGCGCGACTACTGGCGTGCGGAGCATCCCCGAGACTTCCTCTTTCCCGGTGCGAAACCGAATCGGCCGCTGCACGAGTCGAGTGTGCAGCACGCCTGTGCGTCAGCCAGATTGCGGGCTCGGATCGAGAAGCGAGCCAGCGTGCACACGCTGCGGCACAGTTACGCGACTCACCTTCTCGAGCTTGGCGTCGACCTGCGCACGATCCAGAAGCTGCTCGGGCACACGAGCCTGTCGACGACGGCGATCTATGTGCATGTGACCGGCCGACTGCTCGATGCGGCGCACAAGGCCGTGGACCTTCTGGCGATTCCGACCTGATCGCACGATGGTCCGGGCCACTCACGAGGTGGCCGACGTGGTCCGACGCTTCGGCGACGCCCTGTTGCACGAAGGTCTGGTCACGCCGGCCCGGCTTCGCGTCATGCGCGCGCTGGTCGCCTGCCGCACGGCCCAGCTCGGCGGTCACGTCGAGGCGTGCGACTCGTGCGACTATCGGCGCATCGCCTACAACAGTTGCCGCAACCGGCACTGCCCGAAGTGTCAGGGCTCTCGGCAGGCGCAGTGGCTCGAAGATCGTGCCAAGGACTTGCTGCCGGTCGAGTACTTCCACGTGGTGTTCACCATGCCGGAGGAGCTGGCGGCGATCGCCCTGCAGAACAAGCGCGTGGTCTACGGCATGCTGTTCGCGGCGTCGGCGGCGACGCTGCGCACGATCGCCGGGGATCCCAAGCATCTTGGCGCGGAGATCGGCTTCCTGTCGATGCTGCACACCTGGAGCCAGGATCTGCGGCACCATCCGCACGTGCACTGCGTGGTGCCCGGCGGCGGGCTCGCGCCCAACGGCACCTGGGTGGCGTGTCGGTCAGGGTTCTTCCTGCCGGTGCGAGTGCTCGGGGCGATGTTTCGCGGCAAGTTGGTGGCCATGCTGCGCGCGGCGTTCGAGCGTGGCGAGTTGAGCTTTCAAGGCAATCTGTGCGCGCTCGCAGACCCGGCTGCGTTTGCGGCGTGTCTCGATCGCACGATGACAAAACGGTGGGTCGTCTACAGCAAACCACCATTCGGTGGGCCAGAGCAGGTGTTGAAGTACCTGGCGCGTTACACGCATCGCGTTGCGATCGGCAACCGGCGCATCCTCGCTATCGACGAATCCGGCGTGACGTTCCGCTGGCGCGATCGCGCCAACGGCGATCGGGCGCGCACGATGAAGTTGTCGGGTGTCGAGTTCCTGCGGCGGTTCCTGCTGCACGTGCTGCCTCGCGGCTTCGCGCGTATCCGCCACTACGGTCTGCTCGGCAACCGCAAGCGCGCGTCGAAGTTGGCGGTGTGCCGGTTGCAGCTCGGGGCGCCGATGCCGGTGGCTGTAGCGTCAACCGTCACACCCTGCGAGGCGGCCGACGATCGGTGTCCCGCCTGTCGGTCCGGGCTCCTTGTTCGTCTGCCTTGGTCACTCACGAGGCTGCCGGAGGTCGCCGACACTTCATGACCTCACGGCAGCGACGATCGTGGGTTCTTCGGCGACACCCGGGGTTGGGTGCGGTGGCGCTCTGTACCGGCCGAGTGTCGGGCGCGCAGCCGGGGCGAAACGGACGCCAGAAGTGGATGGTCAGCGACCGCGGTCGAGGCTTGGGGCACTTCCTGGCCTCGCTACAAGCCAGTGAGTGCGGGGTCGCGCGGGGAGAGCCGGGTTGCGCGGGGACCCCAGTCTGGATAGAACGCCCATAGCCGCGGGACCGCGGCTTCGTTCAACTGATCCCATCCGGAAGAAGCCGCGGGGTACCAGCCAGCGTGGTTGGGCCCTCGTCGCGACTTCCTCCGGATAGGATCCTCTTCGTTGGGCGGACCGGTGTGACTCCCACAACGAGGATCGACTCAATGCTCAAGGCCGTTTCGGCCTGGGTCGGCTGGCCGCTTCTGCTGCTGGCGGCGTCCTTCGAGCTGGTGACGTTCGTGCCAGAGGCCAGAGTTGCGGCTCGCGTGACGCAGATCGCAATCGCAGTTGCCGGTGCGAGCTTGATCGCAGCGGCCATGCCACGCCTGCGATTGGTCGGCCTGCTCACTTTCGTGGTGTCGGGAGCGGTGCTGGCAGCTCTCGCTCTTGGCCTGGGGTGGTAGACTGCCGCCCAACAAGCCGCAGCAAGCGACGAGGCGCGCGGGACGCAACCGAGGTTCAAGAGCAACCGACCGCGCGCCTCGCGCCTGAGCGGCAAAGACGTTAGGCGCGCTCGATCATGCGACTCGCAGTCCAGACCGTTCTGATGGTGGCGGTGCTCGGCATGCTGGGATTCATCGTCTTCGGCTCGACATGGGCGTTCCCCCCTCCAACTGCAC